>CAYJGQ010000064.1:0-13593 GCA_964369885.1 uncultured Oscillospiraceae bacterium | reverse complement strand
GGCGCCGCCTCCCCCGAGGGGGAGGAAACACGACGAAGTCGTGTGGGTGGGGGGAACGTCCAGTGCGGCCACGCACCCGAGGGGGAGGAAACACGGCGAAGCCGTGTGGGTGGGGGGAGAGTTCTGCCGCGATCACGCGGCCGGCGTCGCCTCCCCTGAGGGGGAGGAAACACGACGAAGCCGTGTGGGTGGGGGGAGAGTTCTGCCGCGATCACGCGGCCGGCGCCGCCTCCCCCAAGGGGGAGGAAACACGACGAAGCCGTGTGGGTGGGGGGCGTGTTCCGCCGCGACCACGCGGCCGGAGCGTGAGGCTGCCGCCCCCTGCTATCTCTCCCCTGATGTCACATATATAAGCGCAAATAAACAAGCTGACACTTTGTATGTGCCGGCTTGTTTATTTACGGATAGCTATATTATGTTAATAGCTGTTTTTATTTATATGTTATGCTTGTTTTGTTGGCCAATTAGGTCGCCAAATTCCCTGGTCGGCATGGGGCGGTAGAAATGGTATCCCGATAGATGTTCCACACCAAGTGCCGAGAAGATTTCGGCCTGCTCCCGGGTTTGAACCATCTCGCAGATAACCTGCTTACCAAGTTGCTGTGATATCCTAACTATGCCGCTTACAATTGCTCTTCCCTCATCGGTATCAAGAGCGCCCGAAAGAATGGGATCAACCTTTATCCTATTTATGGGGTACTTTACAAAGGCCGGCAGATAGGTGCTTTTTGCGCCAAAGTGATCAAGCACAAGCTCTACACCCATGTCGCACAAAAACTTTATGTTTTGCTCCACCATAGAATCGTTATCCATCACGGCCTCGGAGCTTATCTCGACCCCCAAAATATTTCTGGGCACGTCGTTGGCTGTCAAACTGTGGGTAATTATGCTCTTAAACTCGGGGTCACGCAGGTTGGAAATCGACATTTTACAGGTAATGCACATACTGCGAAGTGCTATACTGTTCTTTTGTGATATCCAGCTACACAATCTGTCAAACACCCAATAATTAAGCTCCATAACCTTGCCCGAGGTCTCAAAGTAATCCAAGAACAAGCTGGGCTGCAGGAGTCCCTTTTCCTTGTGGTCCCATCGCGCGAGTGCATGTGCACCTGTAACCTCGCCTGTCTCGGGCTTCACGGTTGGCAGCAGATGAATTACAAAGTCTGTAAGTTCGCTTTGCTCCACCAATTCTTGACTTATTTCACTTCTCTCAAATAGCTTTTTAATTTTATCGTCGGTGCATATGACATAGCTTTCATTTTGAGCCTTGGCAGTGTTGCAACCATACTGCACAATCCTCATTATATTCTGAAAACTGTCATTATAGTAGCTTACAAGGCAGGCACCTGCCGTAATTGGAATATTAACCGTATTGTATCGCTTTGTAAGCTCGGTGGCAACAGATCTCATCATGCTATCTATGCGGGTGGCGGCATCGGTTTCGCTGTTAGCCTGCATGGTCAAAAGCAGGCTATTATCTGACGCCCTAATCATGGTGCACTGCTCGGTTATTTTTCGCTCAATTTCCAAAATGGCAAGATTTATGGCGTTCTCAGCATCTTCATATCCGCAAAGCCACTTAACCGCACTGTTGTCTATTTCAAGTAGCACAACATAATACAGCGAGTCTATCTTATTGTCCCTCATGCTTATCAGCGAATTTTCAAAAATGGCAAGCTCCTTAAGCACAGTGCCATCTGTGTTCTCGCCCACACCCTCAACACTTTTTCGCATACGCCGAGTTGCCACACAAAATATTACCGTCACCAGCATCAAAAGACCTGTTAGCACTCCCAGTGTGATGTACACCCAGCCGGGAAGCTGGTTTGCAAACATCTTGGCCGCCGCTACAAGGGCTATTTCGGTGCGTTCAAAGTCACTAAGCTCTGCAATACTTTGATTTATTACATCCTGTATCTCATTAGGGGCAAGGGTGGTATAGCCAATATAGTAATCCACACCGTTGTAAGAGAACACAGCGTCACTGAGCACAAGATCGTAGGTGGCGGCATAGTACTGCCCTTCCTCTAAGGTCAGGGCTCCCACAAGCTCGGACTGCTCGTTTGCAACAAACGACTCCCGTTCGCCCGCACCAACATCCACATATGTTATGTTAATGCCGGTCTGCTCCTCTATTTTGCTGTAAAGCTCGGGCATCATGCCAACCCAGCGGCCGTCAATTTTCGCCTCAATGGGATAATTTTCGGAGTTGCCTGCCACATAAATCTCACCATACTGTGAGGCCTGCGCCTCTACACTCATCACACCTATGGGCATTAGCACACAGATAACCATAAGAAGCGACATGCAAATTCGGCCACAAATTCTTAAATTTAATCGTTTCATAATTCCTCCAAGTGGCACTTTATGTTATTCGGAAACTTGAACTGTCTGACGCTGTACCTTATTCCAGTCGAGTCTACGTTTTTTATATCCGACAAAGGCCGTAAATCGTGCATATAGCAGGATGGAGCGCAGCAATGTGTTTTCCAGTAGGCAAAACAAAAAGGAGCGTGCCACGTCACCCTTGGTAATTCCGGTGTTGGTGGTATTTATGCGGGAAAAAAATGCGGTGAGGGTAAGCACCCAACCATACACAACATATGTTATCATCAAAAGTATCATAAACTGAGTATTAATAAGTCCCAATATGGTCGCCAATATAATCGTAATTAGACCCAGTATTTCTATAGGGGCCGAAAAAAGCTCGTAAATCAGATAGTAGGCGTAGGACACCCAAAGCTGTCGGCCTATTGACATACGTCCTATCATCCAACGGTAACTTTGCAGTGTCTGGAAAAGGCCTATATGCCATCTGCGGCGCTGTTTTACATAGTCCCCAATATGTTTTGGAACCTGTGTCCAACACACAGCATCCGAGGCATAGCTTATGCGGTAGGGCTGGTTGTGTGTCTTACAGTACGAGTGTAGTTTTACCACAAGCTCCATGTCCTCGCCTATGGTGTTGCGCTGATATCCACCCACCGCTATTACCTCTTTTTTGCGATACATGCCAAACGCTCCGGATATTATAAGTGTGGCGTTAAGCTTGTCAAATAGCAGTCGTGAGGACAAAAACGATCTGTCGTACTCAAAAGCCTGCATACAGGCCATAAGGTTTTTGGGCATACTTGGCTTTACCACCTTGCCCTTACCTATTTTAAGATCATTTGCAGGGCGTACAATACCACCTACAGCTATTACGTCATCATTTTCCATAGCCGGCATCATGATGTTTTTAAGGGCCATTTCATCCAACATTGTGTCGGCATCAATGGTGACTATATATGGGTAACGTGCGGCATTTATGCCCAAATTAAGCGCATCTGCCTTGCCTCCGTTAACCTTATCTATAAGTGTAATTTGCCTGCCATTGGCTGTGGCCTCGTATATTTTACTTGCAGGATTGCAGGGAAGCTGCATACGTATTGGCCTTTTAACACTCAGCATGTTAAAACGCTCACAAATAACCTCATTTGTATTATCACTTGAGCCATCATTTACAACTATTATCTCAAAAATATTGTACTCAAGGTCCAGCAGAGAGTATATGGTACCCAGTATTGCATCGGCCTCATTGTAGGAGGGCACTATTAGCGAAACCGGAATAAAGTGTTCATTTGGCAGGCTGTTTTTGAGTTTCTGCATACGAAAACGCTCAAACAAGGCCACACCACCTGTCACGCAGGCGGCAAACAACACCGTTGCATATCCTATTAAGTACCCAACAAATATAACATTTATAACCTCAATAACCGATCGTAATATATCAATTGTAGTAGACGACATTGTTATCCCCCCTTATACCGCTTCTTTTTTCTGCATAATTCTGTGCTGCTGCATACGATAATGCACAATTTCTCTTGCATATCTGTCATTGCCTGATAATATGTCAGACATTTGGTGATAGTCAAATCCAAGTTGCTCCAAACTTACCGAGGCATTAAGTCGCACAAACCAGTCGCTGCTACTTAGGGATTTTTTTAGTATTTCAAAGGTATTACCACCGGGATAATTCGCAAGCGATGTGGCGCAAACCGCCACACA
This sequence comes from uncultured Oscillospiraceae bacterium, assembly GCA_964369885.1. Lineage (GTDB taxonomy): Bacteria > Bacillota > Clostridia > Oscillospirales > Ruminococcaceae > Heteroruminococcus. Next base: position 9,543 of record CAYJGQ010000064.1, on the reverse strand, counting down.
CTCCGGGGTGGCCTCCTCCACTTTACCTGTTAAGTACCCCTCCAAAATGGCGCGAACCCGCTCATCCTTGTTTTTACCAAAATAGCGTATGGCCGCAATGCGCAGATCGGTATCTGTATCCTCACCGCACAAAACATCCATCATCAAATCATTGTGGCCATCCTGTGTGTAGCGAATGAAATTGAGCACCGCAAGACGCATGTAGGTATTGTACTGGGTGTAATTATCAAGAAGTGCATTGGCAAGTAGGCGCTCGTCGCCGTTAAACTCCACCAAACCATCGCTAATAAGCCTTTGACTGTAGTCGGCGTATGTGCGGTTTAGTATGTTTATAATTCTAACCACAAGGGCAATGTCGCCTATTTTGTAGACGGTGGCCAGCGCGTTTTGGCGGCAATAGATCGAATTGGTTCTAAGCGATACCTGCAAAAATTCCTCTATTCCACGGCTTACTCCGCCGCACCCATAAAAAATTATACCCAATGAATAGATAAAGTAGGTTTTCTCAAGTGGCTTTCTCTTGACAAAAATACGGCACAACTTTGTAAATTCGGGCAACATCATGGTGCAAATATCGTCAATTTCATACCCGTCATATCGCCCTCTTAGCTCCTCAATAGCTGCTGTAAAGGCCATAAGATCCGCAATGATTGAAAGCTTTTTGCCGCAAAGTGCATCAACGGCCTGCTGCTCCGTAATTTCCACACCCTGCTGGCGCATTATTATGAGTCTTTCCATCTCGGTTATAAACTGACTGCTGCTTTTTATCAGTTTTTTATCACCAACAGTTCTTGCGGGGATCATGAAGATACTTGCCAAAAGTAGCGATGCGCAAATTATTGTATATGCCATTACGGCTATTTCGATGCTCATATAATCACTCCCCTAACCATGCTTGACTTATTATTTCGTAAGACTCCTTGAGTCTTGGGGTATAACTTACACTGCCACCCCAGCCCTCCAGTGGCACAAATTCCATCTGTATACGTCCAAGGGTGTCAATGGGCGCTACACCTATGTTTATGCCGTCAATACTTATTTCCTCCACCCCATAAACAGGGTAGTAATCATCGTGAATCCTCATCTCGGAGGGATCCGAAAAATTAAGCAGTTGCCAGGGTATACGTATTTCTACCACACCCTCGCCAAAACAGTAGTCGGCCAGGGAGTTGTAGTTATCGGCATTGGGGTTGGCGTTGCCGTACTCAAACTTACCTGTTTCAAATACATTTAACAGGAAAAATTCAAGTCTTGCTTGGTTTACATCGGTAGAATACGAGCTTATATCAATACTGGGATCAAGCCCTTCACGAGCTACAGCCCTGATAATAACAAAATCATCCGTATCCTTATCAGGTTGGTCAATAAAAGGATTTTCGGTGGTTATCCGTTCCTCGTATCCCGCACGCGCTGCGTCGTATCGCTCCTGCACCAACATTCTACTGTCATCGGTGCCATCAATTAAAATCATAAAATCAGTTGCGTGGGACATTCTCAGGTCTTCTCTACCCATGGTGTAACTGCCGGTCTTGGGGGTTATATCTATGGGGATGGCCAGTGGGGTGTTCTCAATGTCCTCGCCCTGTGCCATCAGATATACATAACCCTCATCATAGCGCAAACTTAGGCTGTAATCCTCGTTTTGCACCACAGGGGCTTCTCCCTGCCATTCCGAAATATCGCCATCCACATAGCAGATGTCGCCGTCATTGGTATCAAAGGCCAATATGCCGTTTGACTGATCCTTGGTTTGTGGGTCGTACCAATACATTTCCCTAAAATCGTCAATGGCAAAGCGTGTATTCCATGTGGTACGCGACCAGTTGTCCTGCCAGTTTGCAATCATTGCACCCTGAGAGCCGTCCCCCATAAATGCGTTATAACTTCCTACAAGACCCTCACCCTGCTCCTGCTCGGTCATGCGGTCATCCCACTGATCGCCGTGGGATATGGTGTCTATAACCCGTGAAGTACTAAAGCCGTAACTTGTAATTACAACCGGCACATCATGCATAAGGTTAAGAAAATGCACATATCCACCATAGATGCTCTCGGTATTTACCTGCGGCACTATGTCTATGTAATTTTTTATGTCATTGTCGCTAAGACAGCTTACAAACTCCTCCATGCCGGCCTTCATCATATAACCCGCAAACATGCCCGACTGCACCTTGTCACTTGGGGCAATGTGCTCAATATTCATTTGAACAAATTTTTCAAGCTGAAGTTGCACGGTGTGTGTGTATTCAAGTGGGTCGGTGTTGTAGCTGTTGTTAAAGGTTACAAGGCGCTGGGTCTTGTAACGCTCGGTTTCATAGGACATAAGTGAATCCATCAAATCGGCAATTAGCACCTCGGTGCGGCTGGCCTGTGGCAAGGAGGAAAAGTACTCCCCTTGGTAGGAGGTGGGAAGATCGGTTTTGTTGTCGGTGTAGGCCACCGTGTAGGGGGTCCAGGTATTGCCCAAAATATAGCCTATTGTCCACTGCGACACATCGGTTTGATATGTGCCACCGCTCTCCATACGTCCAATTGCAAATGCGTCAGAACCATGAATTACATTGATTGTGCGGTGTATATCTTCCTTGATTTCATTATACGTATAGTAAAAATCGTTGGCGTTATTGGTGTCGTAGCTCTCGATATTTACTCCCTGTATTAAATAAAGCGGCTCGGGCGCTGTCTGATTGTGCATTTCCAGTGCCTCGTAAAACTCGGAATTTAGTATGCTGTCTACGGTTACGGTATTGGCACCCATATCTGCAATCAAGCCCAACCACTCGGTGTAATCCTCAAGGTCGGCGGCGTAGTCGGTGCTGTAATGTCCCGGAAGCACACTGTCCAGCACTACACCACGCAGAGTAATTCTATTTGGCTCCTCGCCTGTGTTGTCGTATATATACTCACTATCAACCGAATACTCGGCCTTTACGGGTGTGCTTGAATCAAAATTAAAAAAGAAGTTTTCAAACACTATGAGATAACGCACCAGCAACACCAGTATGAGGATAGCGCTGATTATTATGGTAAATTTTTTCATGCAATACCCGGACCTTGGCTGTTATTGAAGCATTAATATTCATTGTAGGCCTTAACCTTGGACTCTGCGCTGTACTGAATAAGTGCATCAATGTGCTCATCCAGCCATCTTCCACGTTTTATGATATAATTTTTAAGCTGTGTTATGGCCTCTTGGTAGTTTGCCGGGTTGCGTTCCTCGGGCCTTAGTTGGTTAAGGCTATCAACTCGTGCGGGGTCAAAGGAGTAGCCCCACACATCAAAATTACGGTCTATTTCTTCGGCGTAAAACTCGGTGGTATCATCTATCGTGGACAAGATCCTCTCCTCGTTTAATATTCCGCTCTCTCGTAGTTCTTTATACCTATCTATAACCTTTTGGGCAAAGTACTCATCGCGCAAAAGCATTGCAAACCACATGCGATCGTAGTAGAAAAAGCCTTCGGCACTTGATGCGTCAACCTCTCGTAAATAAAGATCGGCAATGTTGTTATAGTCCCAGGCGGGGCCCGCAGTAATTTTACCACCCATATCCTTGTGAAAATAGGTGGAGTAGCTGCTAAAGTCATTAAGCCCCAAAAACTCATTGATTATATAGTAATCCACAAAGGAATCAACATCAATATGCGCACGATACCCCTTAGCCGGGTCATCGTAGTCATACGAATAAAGCGCTTTTTCAAAATCGCTAAAATCCTGAACGATGTAATCGATAAACTCAGGAGTAAGATTTTTTGCCGCAGGATAGTCTATTTTCATTCTGTTGTCTTTTTCAAGAATCAGGGTATGGCTTGTAAATGTTTCCACAGCCCCTACCTCATCAAAGGCATCCACCACTAAAATATAACTGGTAACGTCACTGCGGGTGGTGTATGGGGTAAGATCCAGCCTATCCTCATCCACAGCAATAGTTTCCATCATCAGATAAAGACCCTGAAACTCATCGTTTATATAAACTTCGCAATATCTCATTTCGGGTGTGGCCGAGTCGATTTCTCCGTATAGGTTTAGAAAAACATAGTTACGCAGCAGGGTTTTATCCAGAAAAGGCCCGTAAAGTGCCCATTCGTCGTGTCCGCCCATACCCATTACATTAACGCTTTGCTCAAGGCCTTCCTCATCAACAAAACCTATTTTATAGCTGTTTTTGTCAAAATAGCGCGAGGAGTTACCGCGTATACGAAACTCCATTTCACTTTCAATGTCAGGCTCGTCGCTGAGTTGATTGTACTCGTTGGGGTTATCGTATATTTTTATGTCGGCTCGAATGGTATTGTCGCCATCGGCTGCTACGGTAGTGGAAGCATGTACCGAATCTTCGTTTGCAACAGGGCGGCTGGGGATTTCCTGACCCCTTGTGTCGATAGAAACTATTGGAAGCTTTGAGTTAAACTCATCCTCCACATAGCTCGACGGGTCCACCTCAACCTCAAGATGCTGGTAATACCGCGATATATTATCACGGCCCGCTACATATTCCCACGCCTCGGCGTAGCCACTACCTACCGCAGCAAAAAGGGATACAAGAACAACAAGTAGTATTACAGGTAGTCGCTTTTTCATCCAAACACTCCAATCCGGCAATTTTCACACAAATACAAAAATTAGTTTTTTTACTGCTTAGCTTCCAATTTCATCGTTTTGCATTACGATGTTAAGATAATCAATTCCCTCAATTTCATAAATTCTATCGGTGAGGGTGACATCGTTTTTCTCGGCACGCTCAAGTTTGCTGCTGGAAATTTCATAGATAACCTCAACATGATCCTCGGTGGTGTTCTTTACCCGTAGCTTTGAATCCTTGCCCAGCATGGCGTAAACAATAGCCTCAACCTTTACCGAGGACATACGGGTGGAGCGCACGATAAGAAGCATTCTGTCGTCGTTTTTGATAGCGCCGAATAAAAGCAGTAGAATAAACACCGCACCACTACCTACACCGGCAATTGTAAAGTCGCCTGCGCCACAACATATACCAACAATTATGCTCCAAAATATGTAGGCTGTGTCGCGCGAGTCCTTAATGGCGGTACGAAAACGTACAATAGAAAGCGCACCAACCATGCCCAAAGATAGTGCCAAGTTGTTGCCTATTACCATCATAACAGTGCCTGTTAGCACCGTGAGAGTGAGTAGTGTTACATTGAATTTGCGGCTGTATACAGCGCCGGCATGTGCCAGACGATATGACAAGCTGATTAGTAGCCCAAGTGCAGTGGCCACTGCCACGCGTATACCTATTTCCTCCAAAGTAAGCGATCCGATTTCCTGAAAAACGACCTCCATCAACTGTTGCATAATTACATTCTCCTTTTTTAGAATCTACCGGCACTGTATTTTCCTGCCGATAGTGGACTTGCGTCTGCCACACGAATTAAGTCTTTTATATAGCTAAGTAAAAAACCATCGTACTTTACTTCCATTATTACCACACCGGGATCCATTGCCGGCTTTAGTGATAGGTTATCCGAGAAAAAGTCCCCACAACTGTTTGTTGCCTTAACATCTCGATCAAAGGTTATCCTTATGTTGTTTTCCTTGGCAACAAAGGCCTTGCGGTGATACTCAATTATGGCCTTGGGGCGGTAAAACTGTCTGCTCATCAGCCCAAAACACTCGGCTGTAAACTCGGTATCCTGCTCAATCAGTGGCGAGAGATCGCCATTTATGCAGCGCATAACATCGTGACGATCAAGCAAATGGGAGCGCTTGCGCTGCTGTACCCCTTGTTTTTGCTTCATCTCCAAAAGGGCGGTGCTGCTGTTTGGGCTATAACACCTAAAACGTATCTTGCGACGCAAGTCAACCCCGTCCTCTTTTTCGTAGAAGTCGTTGTCGTTTAGGGTGTCAAAATACAGCGACCTTATCATATACCCATTGTCGCCGTTGTGCGAATCCTCCATAAGTAACTTAGAGAATTTATGCGACAAGTGGTAATACTGTGGTATTGTCAGTTTGTATTTTATTTCTCGCCGTAAAACCTGCTGCATAGGTTGTCTCCTAATTGTTTTATTAAACCGATCTTTACTGCTCGGAACTTTGGTCTTTCTCTATGGCTTCTTTTAGGTACTCATAATTGTGGTACGAAAAACCAATATCAATTACACCATAGTCCTCGTGCAGCTGATCCCAAAGTGTCTGCCACGCCTCATGCATAGCATCAATTCCCAGTGTGTAGTATGTGTTTTTTTCCTCAATTCCGTGATCGCCGGTTGGCTGCAGTTCCGATGCATTTATTAACTCTTTGCCGTACTGCATGGCGTACTCGGCCTCTTTTTCTATCGTGTCATATTCATCCTGCACATAGTAATTCATCACACATACCGCATCGCACGAATCTCGTATCATCTGCTCAAGGGTGGGCTCATCGTCCCAATGAGCCGATATGCATATCACCACCTCAAACCCAAGCGATTTTGCGTGGGTGTAGGCGGCCTGCATATTAGCGGCAAACTCCTCCATGAGGTTATCCCTGTCGGTGTCGTACTCATCAAGCTGACCCGGCTCCACATCTATAACCACACCCTTTACCCCGCCCACGGCATGGGCACGGTCTATAACCGCCAAAAGTGAGGATAAATTTTCCTCATAGGCCCAAGACGGATCGCCTGTAAGCACATAAACTTCCTTGCCCTGCTGTGCCATGTGTGTGGTAAATTCGATCAGCTTTTGGTCCTCAACATCCTTACTAAACCACTGATATACCATCTGTATATCAAGGCTGTTCATGGTGCTTACAAGTAGCTCACGCTCCTGAGGCTCCATTACCTGCGGCCCCCAAGAAAACAGAGAATAGCTAAACACAGGTGTGGGTGGTGCCGGTGGCTGGGGCTCCTGTGAATACTCCTGCGAGTGCTGGGATGATGTCGGGATGTTTGGCTGTTCTACTTTGCGTATCACAAAGATCAGCAGTGTTACCATGAAAAGACATAAGATTATAATAAATAGGTTTTTTAGCATAATATGCCCTCTATTTTGTCAATCTAAATTGGTCGATAAGCTCACCTTCCTGAGTATTCCAGGTTATGATATCTACATAATCTTCACCAAAATGCAGACCTGTTAGCATGGCTTCATAAGGTTGATCGCTAAATGCTACAAGTGGCTTTAGGTCATCCTCACGATCATAAAATTTTGTGGCGCTTGCGCTATTTGTTGTAACGTACAAAACCTGCCCCTGCGCTTTTTGCACCTCCTTTGCATCTGAGGGGTATGTAACACTCTGGACCCCCTGCATGAGGTAACTGCGCGCATATGTGTGATCATGTCCCGAGGCAACAAGGTCTATATCGTACAGAGAGAAGATTGCCGGCATGGTATTTCGTATTGCTGTAACATCATCATCGTAGTAGTGGCTGCTCACACTAAAGGCCGAGTGATGCATCAAGACCACCTTAAAGTCAGGCTGGCCGTACATTTGGGTGTACTCCGCTATGGATTCCTGCAAGAAAAGAGCGTGTTCTTCACTATTAAGATTATTGGAGTTTATAGCCATAAAGAGTATATCGCCGTATTTATACCAGTAGTTGCCGCTCATTATTCCGTCTTCGGTTGTGGCACCATGGGTGGTCATGTTTGGCATATAAATATTGTCTGATAAAAGTGTGGTGCCCTCATCGTGGTTGCCGTATATCACGCTGTTAATAAGGTGTGTGTCGCCCATGACCTCAAATGCGGTTTTATAAGCGATGGGGTCGCTGGAGTCGCTAGCGATATCTCCCATTGCAACAGCAAAATCCATGCCCTCTTCCAACGACAAAATACCACTTAACATAATTTCGCTGCTTTCATCAAAGCTTAAATCGCCCGAACCAAACTGCGGGTCACCTGCAAGCAGAACAGACACTCCATCCTGTGAGCTCCCCGTCTTAAATATGCCGGTTTTAGGTGTGCTGCCGCTGTATATGGTGTAACTATACTGGGTATTTGGGGCTAAATCGGTAATGTCGGCTCTGTATGTATAGCCATTGTATGACTCGATAGGCTCCTGTGCGTAGTACACGACCGGCGTCCCTGACGAGGTGGCTATATCTATAATCTCAACATAGGCATTTACACTTTTGGGTCCTGTTGCTGTCCAAGATAGTGACACGCTGTCCTCTTGGGCACCTATACCAACATTTACAGTGGATACCGAGATGGGCTGAGGTGTAAGCGAGACAAACTCAAAATACACATCCGAGCTTGATGGATCGCCTTGATGCAGCTGTACCGAAATAATATTTTCCCCTGCATAAACCATCTGTGACGATATTTCAAATTGCACCGTGACTGGTTCGCCTACCGAGTCATATGCGCCGTAATACTCCGAGTCAAAACCATCTTCGGGCACATTACCCCTAAAGGCCTCCATGCCGTTTACATATACAATCACCGCATCATCGTAGGTTATCTCGGCAATGAAACTGCCTATCCCCTGCATGGAGTCCATCATAAATACATTTCGCAAAAGATACACAGGAAAACTGTCCTCATCTGCATCATACTGCTCAAGCAATGTTTCGGGGATGTAGCCACCCGAAAGTTCTCCAAGTTCACCGTTTTTCGCTCCAAAGCTGCCCACTCCACGTCCCCAAGCATCGTCGCTGTAATCGATGTCCTTCCACATGCTTTGCGAGTTTGAGAGCTCGTTTACAGCCGCATAACCACCCAGGAATGTCCAAACAGAGTCGTCTGAGGTGAGCACAGACTCAAATACTTGCTCCTCCTCTGGTAGCTCGGCGGAGTCTTGCCCCTGGTTTGGCCCTGCCCATTCTTGGTTGGGGTCCGCAGTCTCCTGGGTAGGTTGGGTCGCACAGCCTGACATAAAAAGTGCAAGTAGCATTGCTATTATCAATGCAATGCCCAGAAAACTTATTTGTGTTTTTTTACAACTACGATGATTTTGCATATTTATTAATACTCCTTCGTTGTTTTATTGGAGCTGCGTTATATTGCAATCAGCAATTAAAACTCTATACAACTTTTTGATAACACTGCAAATATCCACCTAAAAGCTCAGATTGTATGCTTTATCAGACTAAAACACACCAAAATGCGAACAAATGACAAAAAAACATTTCATATCAAGTGAAAAAGCAATACCTTACTGATATGATTTATTTTGCCATTGTAGTACATTATTTGCCTTAAAATAAAAATCTCACACCTAAAATTATGTTTATAAAACTTTACAATTACATGAGATTATACTGCAAGGAAAATCGCACCAATTTACATAAAATGGTTTGTTAAAGCTAAATACTCAGCGGACTACCTCTATTACTCATTGTTGCATTATAGCACAAAATATTATCGTTGTGTGAATTTTCGCAAAATTGACACAATTAATTTTGAAATGCGTCTAATTATTTATGACTAACTGCATTTTTATACTAAATTTATAATAGACATACTTATATTTTGTATAACAGTGGAACAAAGTAGTGAATTTAATGCTAAAAACATCTCTTGCTCATGGCCATGGGCAAGAAAAAAGCCAATAGCAGATTACTATTGGCCGAATTATAATATATTTTCTTTTAT
>CAYJGQ010000063.1:0-13649 GCA_964369885.1 uncultured Oscillospiraceae bacterium | reverse complement strand
GAGAGTTCCGCCGCGACCACGCGGCCGCCGCCTCCCCCGAGGGGGAGGAAACACGGCAAAGCCGTGTGGGTGGGGGGAGAGTCCGGTGCGGCCACGCACGGGGGCGTGTTCCGTGGCGACCACACGGCCACGGGCGGAGCCCTATTTTGCATTGGTATTTCTTTGCCAAAACACGCCACCGCTGTATCCCTGTATTTCGGGGTTTTGCTCGGCCTGCTCAAGGCGTTGCTCGGCCCACAGTGCGTACTGTGCTTCCTGCTCTATCCCCACATAGTGGCGACCCAGTTTTTTGGCCACCACGCTGGTGCTCCCCGAGCCCAAAAAGGGATCAAGCACCACATCACCCCTGTTGGAGCTTGCCAAAATAAGCTTGGCCAACAGTTTTTCGGGTTTTTGGGTGGGGTGTGCGGTGTTTTCGGGCATGGACCAAAATGGAATTGTTATGTCATCCCAAAAATTTGAGGGGCAGGTGTCACGGTATTTACCATCGGGTGTTTCCTGCCAATCCTTGGGCTGTCCGTCACTGCGGTAGGGGGCAATTACCTCCCTGCGCACCTTCACCACCTCAAGATTAAAGGTGTAGTCCTCCCCATTGGTGGCATACCATATGTCCTCCATGCCGTTTTTCCAGTTGCTTTTAGCGCCACGCCCCTTTTCACGTTGCCAGGTTAGGCGGTTGCGCAGGGTAAAAACCTCCCCCAGCACACCCCCTATTACAAGGCTACTCTGCCAGTCACAGCATACATATATACTTCCACCGCTGCGAAGAAGCGGGGCCACAAGCTCCAACCATTTGCGGGTGTAGTCGGTATATTTCTCCTCACTGCGCTTGGTAAACACCCCCTGCCCAAAGGTCTTTGTAAGGTTGTAGGGAGGGTCTACCACTATTAAATCAAAGGATTTTGGGGGTAGCAGGGGCAACACCTCAAATGTATCCCCTATTATTGTCCTATCCACCACCTGCTCAAGGTTTTTTTGTGGGGTTTTAAGAGTGATACAACGCTCTAAAAACTCCCCGCCCTGTGCTATTGGGGTATCAATTGTTTTGTTTCGGGGTGCTTTTTGTGGCGACATATGCTCATTCCTTTCGGGTGGGGTGGCGATGCTTTTTACCTTTTGCAAAAAGCACAGAGGATTTAATAAATCCGCTGTGCCCTTATGCTATATAAATTTTTTGATTTTACTGTATTCCCATTTCCTCACGCTGTGCCAAATACACCTCCAAAAAGTCATTGATTGGTAGCGGTTTTAGGAATAGGTAGCCCTGGCCGTAGCTGCATTCAAGCTCCATTAGCATCTCAAGCTGTTCTGCTGTTTCAATGCCCTCGGCCAGCGAGTGGGTGGAGTCAAGTTGTTTGCACATCTGTATGGCGTGCTCCACCACCACACGGTTTTTCTGGTTGTCGCAAAGCTGTTCCACAAGGCTTTTGTCAAGCTTTACCTGTGTAAAGTTTGCCGATGCCAGCATCTGCAAATTTGCATACTGTGAGCCAAAATCATCAAGCGACACCGAAAATCCACGTTCCTTTAGATTGCCAAGCTTTTTGCCAAGTTCATCGTAATTCAGGGCGTTGTGGCTTTCGGTTATCTCAATTTCAATCCACTTGGGGTCAACCCCGTATTTTTCGCAGATGGCAAAAATTTCATCCACCACCTTATGTTCAAAAAAGGTGGCACGGGATATATTTACCGATATGGCAATGGGATATCCGGCCTCAATCCAGCTATGCAGGGTCTTACATACCTGCTCAAGCACATAAAAATCCAAATGTCGGATTATGCCCTCCATCTCATACAGCGGAATAAAGCGATCTGGGGGCACCATATGGCCGTTTTCCCCACGTTTGCGCACCAGTGCCTCGGCACCCATAATGCGCCCTGTTTTTAGTTCCACCTTGGCTTGTAGGAATATTTCAAACACCCCACGGGATATCTCCCCCAACAGTGTCTGCACCATGTCAGAGCGGTAGTTGCGCTGTGTTGGAAGTATTGCCTTGTAGTAATTTTGCTTCTCGGCATACATCAGCTTATCCGAGTTTGTAATCTCTTTTATTACATTCTTGGGGTTTGCCTTCCAAATGATGCCAATCGACATATTGCACTGCTCATCAGCATCAATGGCCTCACGCAGTGTGTCCACCAGGGCATCAAATTCCTGTTTGCCAAGGTCGGTGCGCAGTACCACAAATTCATCACCGCCCACACGGTAGGCCGACCCCATTATTTTGCGCAGGATTTGGGCCGCACGGAATATCAAGTGATCGCCGTAGTCGTGGCCTCGGCTGTCGTTTGCAGACTTTAGTCCATTTATGTCGGCATAAACCACCCCCAACATCTCGGGTGGGGTTTCATCAAGTTCGCGCAGTGTCTGCACATATCGGTTGCGGTTATGCAGCCCTGTAAGCGCATCAACATAACTTAGCTTTTCAAGCTCATGATTCATGCGGCGCTTGCGCAAATCATCCATTACAAATATAGCTGCCGACCGTAGCAGTTCCACTTCTTGGTCAAACTGCGCAGGGTTATCCACCCCCAAAAATCCGGTGACCTTGCCGCCCATGATAAGTGGGTAGGCCATCATGCGCTCAATACCCTGTGGCGCCAACACCTTGTATTCATCCGAGTCTTTATCAAGCTCATCAACCGACCCAATAAACAGTCCCTCACCCTTGTCAAAGGCATCGGTCCAGCGCTTAAACCCTTCCAGCGGTACCCCTTGCAGGTTATCAATCTCGGGGGTTATCTCATTGGCACACCACTCATAGGTATTATCCATGGTGGCACTTTTGTAGTTAAACTCAAATATGTATGCTCGGTCGGAGTCGTAGTATTCCCCAACTATGGAAAGCAGGCTGTCAATGGCCGCATTGGTAGAGGTGTGCTCGACCAGTGTTTGCACACAGCGCACAAGGGTTCTCTCGGTGCTCAGGCGTGCTTGTAGGTCACAAAGTTTTGCACAGTGGTCGTCAATATTTTTTGCTATCTCAAGTCGGGCCCTGCGCCCGTCTATATATATCATTGTGTCATCAAGGGAGTAGTTTCCCTTTAGCACGGGGTTGTAGTATTCCCAGTTATAAACTTCTCCCTGTACCAGTTTTGAGTTTGTGCAAAATTCGCAGGGTTGGTTTTTGCCCTGAAGCAGTTCATAACACATTTTCCCCTGATATTGCTCGGTGGTATTAATGCTTAAAAGGTCTTGAATTCCCTTGTTAACATATAGTAGTTCGTATGTCTCCATATCCGCAATGTAGCAAAGGACATCTTGATTGTCCATGGCTATTTTTGAGTATTCGTCATAGGTTCTGTACTGCTTGGTTGCGCCGGACACCATTCATCGCCTCCTATGCTTTAGTGATAGTAAGCACACAACATCTGCATTATACTATTCAGTTGCACATTATATCATGTTTGCTGTGTAAATCCAATTACAAATTAGCGTTTTTAGATTAAAATTTAACATAATTGTGTCATATTTAATGCATGGGTGTGATATTCAGGCAATATTTACAATAAACATATATAAAGCGATTTGTCCAAAATATGTTTCATGGAATAGGAGCTGGTGTAGATGAAACGATTGATGGCTGTATTTTTGGCGTTATTTTTGATACAAAGCAGGGCCACGGTGTTTGGGGCTGAAGTTTTAGCCCCAAGCGAGCCCGTAATGGCCACGGTAAGCCAACAGGTGATAGACGACGAGCTGGCCGCCGCGGCGGCAATGCAGGTGGGGGAGGGACTGCCCGCCCGCTCGGCCATACTTATAGAGCAGAGCACCGGGCAGGTTTTATTTGCCAAGAACGAGCATGAGCAGCTTGCGCCGGCCTCGGTAACCAAGGTTATGACCCTGCTTTTGGCCATGGAGGCCATAGAGCGTGGGGAGCTTGCCCTTGATAGCATGGTGGTGTGTAGCGAGTATGCCGCCGGCATGGGGGGAAGCCAGATATGGCTTGAGCCCGGCGAGGAGATGTCGGTGGATGATCTTATAAAGGCCACAGCCATAGCCAGCGCAAATGATGCCGCCACCCTGCTTGGCGAGGCGGTGGCCGGCAGCAGCAGTGCCTTTGTGGATATGATGAATGCCCGCGCGGCCGAGCTTGGCATGGCCGACACCACCTTTAAGAACGCCTCGGGTCTTGATGAAGAGGGGCACCTTACCAGTGCCCACGACATTGCCATAATGTCGGCCGCCCTTGTGGAGCACCCTCTAATACTGGAGTACAGCACGGTTTGGATGGATGATTTGCGTGGTGGTGAAACCCAGCTTGTAAATACAAATCGGCTTGTACGCACCTACGAGGGGGCAACCGGGCTAAAAACCGGCACAACAAGCGGTGCAGGCAGTTGTCTTGCCGCCACGGCCCAGCGTGATGATTTTTCGCTTGTGGCGGTGGTGATGGGCTGTGCCACCAGTGAGGAGCGTTTTGCCTCGGCCAGAGCCCTGCTGGATTACGGCTTTGGGGGATTTATGCCCTACATACCAACACCCCCCACGCAGGAGCTTACAAATTTAGCCGTGCTTGGCGGCACCCAGCGTGAAATCACCCCCGAGTTTGGCCGACTTCCCATCCTGATAGTGGAAAAAGCCAAGGCCGAGAGCATTACCCAAAGTGTTACCCTTGCCCAGTCGGTGCAGGCCCCTGTTGAGGAGGGGCAAATTCTGGGACGGGTGAGTGTGCAAATAGATGGAGAGCAAATAGGGGAATATCCCATTATTGCCCCACAGGCCGTGCCTGAAATGACATTTTGGCGGGCGCTGGATTTTATGTGGCAACATTTAACCTTTATGGGGGGCATTGGGATTTAGCGCCCTCCCAAATATACAAAAAACCTCGGGAGACACCGCCTATGCGGCAGGCATCTTCCCGAGGTTTAATTATTTCTTGTTTTTACAGACCCTGGTCTTCGTTCCACTCAAATTCGGGGTAGGGCAGCTCATTTGGCTCCCAAACCTCGCCGCTGAACATGCAGTCCTCCATCTGGGTTATAAGGTCAAGCGACCCCTGATGATGTCCGCCGTCGTACTCGGTGTTTAGCCATGTGTCGACAATGCGCAGTCCCTGCCAAACCCCCAGCATACGTCCACCAAGGCAAAGTATGTTGGAGTCGTTGTGGCGGCGGGTCAGACGGGCCGAATAGGCCTCGGTGCAAAGTGCGGCACGCACGCCCTTAAACTTGTTTGCGGCAATGCTTATGCCCACGCCGCTTCCGCAAATCAGTATTCCTCTTGCAATCTCCCCACGGGACACAGCGGCCGCCACCTTTGCGGCGTAGTAGGGATAACGCGAGGGGGTCTCGTCCGAGCCACAGTCCTTATACTCGTATCCGTTTTCCTCAAGGTAAGCAATAATTTTTGCCTTTAGCTCACAACCCGAATCGTCGCATCCAAGATAGATAATGTCCTTCATAGTGTATTCTCCATTCATTTTAAGACCACCCCAAACGGGTGGGTTTTTTCATGTCCATTGTATCTAAAAAAGCCTGCAAATTCAAGAGTTTATCTTGCGGCCTGCCTTTGTTTGGGTTTTGTTTGTCAGTTTTTGTCAAATTGCACAAAAAAACAAGCGCTCTGCCCGAAAAATCTTGTGCTGAGAAGGTTTGTTAAATGTTAAGTAAATGTTATATAATTATAGTTGTAATAAAACATACAAAACAATGTGCTTGTGGAGGGCAAAATGGACGTACTTTCTTTTATATCCCTGTTTGGGGGCTTGGCAATATTCCTGTACGGAATGAATGTGCTGGGTACCGGGCTTGAAAAACTATCCGGCGGTAGGCTTGAGCATATCCTCGAAAGCTTTACCAGCAACATACTTGGAGGGGTACTGCTTGGCGCTCTGGTTACAGCGGCGGTGCAAAGCTCCTCGGCCACAACCGTAATTGTGGTAGGTCTTGTAAATGCAGGCATCCTAAAACTGCGCCCCGCCATTGGCGTTATCATGGGCGCAAACATCGGTACCACCGTGACGGCCCACATCCTGCGCCTCACCACACTGGACACCGACCATCTTCTGCTCCGCTTTTTAAAACCATCCACCCTTGCCCCGCTTATGGCCATAATTGGTGTAATACTATTTATGACCTCAAAGCGCAGTAGCCATCGCAATGTTGGACAACTTCTGCTGGGCTTTGGCGTTTTGTTTACAGGTATGTTCCAAATGGAGGATGCCGTGCGTCCCCTGCGTGACATGCCACAGTTTGCCGAAATGTTTGCCACTCTGCAAAATCCCGTACTTGGTGTGCTCACCGGCGCCACAGTAACTGCGCTTATACAGTCTTCCTCGGCCTCGGTAGGTATTTTGCAGGCCCTCTCCTCAACGGGAGCAATCACATTCTCCTCGGCCTTCCCCATCATAATGGGACAAAACATAGGTACCTGTGTAACCCCCATGATGGCCTCTATCGGCGCCTCGCGCAATGCAAAGCGCGCCGCCTTTGTTCACCTTACCTTTAATATTTTGGGCACACTGTTATTCCTTGTGGGCACATATGCCTATCAAAACATTGTTGGCTTTGCCTTTTGGCAGGATGCCATCGACTCGGGCGGCATAGCAAACTTCCACACACTGTTTAATGTGGTGGTTACACTGCTGTTTATCCCCTTTGCCGGCCTGCTTGAAAAGATTGTATACATCCTGTTTAAGAAAACCGACAGCGAGCTTGCCGAAATTCGTGACGTTGCAAACCTTGATGACCGCATCATGCTTTCGCCCGGCCTTGCCGTAGACCACGCTGAAAAGGCCGCCCTTTCGATGGGCGAAAAGGCCTTTGCAAACCTGCGTCTGGCCTCAGAGCTATTTAAGAAGTTTGACCAAAAAACCCTTGAACGCATAGTCGAAACCGAAAACACCATCGACCGCATGGAAGACCGCATGGAGAACTACCTTGTGGAGCTTTCAAAGCGGGAGCTTAATACCGCCGAGAGCCGCCGCATCTCCGACCTGCTTCATATAATAGGCGAGTTTGAGCATATAGGCGATCAGGCCGAAAGCATAGCAATGCGGGCCCAGAGTCTGCACAATGAGGGGATATCCTTCTCAAGCGGAGCACGGCAGGAACTGGCCTTGGTGTTTGAGGCCGTCGATGAAATTGTAGGCCTTTCGCTTTCGGCGTACGGCAACGATGATTACCACATAGCCTCCCACATAGAGCCTCTTGAGGAGGTAATTGACCAGATGGAAGAAACCCTAAAGGGGCTTCATATCAAGCGCCTTCAGTCAGGCAAGTGTAGCATTGAGGCGGCCTTCCCATTTGTAGAGACCATAGCCGCCCTTGAAAAGGTGTCGGACTACTGCTCCAACATAGGTGTGGTAATGCTGGCAAAGCAGGAGCAGGAGCTTCACCACAAGACAATTGAGCACCACGACTACCTGCACCGCCTACACAAGGGCGATACCCCCGACTACACACGTCACTACAACGAGTACAAGGAAAAGTATCTTCCCCGCCTTAGCAAGATTAATGAATAATTAATTTTAGCCGATCATACTATCCTATTGGATAGGTGCGCAGCAACCATTATTGTGCTATAATTGATGGATGGCGAATGCAAGCCATATATTACCAATTGTGTTCACTGTAAAAACAGGTGCATGCTTGATCGAAAGGAAGTTTTTTGTGGGAAGAATGTTTGGAACAGACGGAATAAGAGGTATTGCAAACGGCGAACTTAGTTGTGAACTTACCCTAAATGTCGGGCGAGGGCTTGGCATGATATTGCAGAAAAAAGCCGGGCGTCGCCCCAAGGTTTTGCTGGCGCAGGACACCCGCCTGTCGGGCGGAATGCTTGATGCGGCCTTGTCGGCCGGTTTGTGTTCGGCTGGGGCCGACGTGGTGCGCCTTGGGGTGCTTCCCACCCCTGCCGTGGCCTACCTTGTCACCCATCTAAAAGCCGACGCAGGCGTTATGCTTTCGGCCTCGCACAATCCTGCACCCTACAATGGCATAAAGATATTTGGCTCGCAGGGCTTTAAGCTCACCGACGAGGAGGAGGCCGAAATAGAGGCCATAGTACTTGACGGCGCACTGCCCTACCCAACTAATCGTGGCCGAGAGCTTGGCAACATAAGCTATGACAACAGCGGTGCCGGGGCCTACATAGACCACCTGCACACCGTGCCCACCCAAAGTTTTGAGGGGATGCGTGTTGCACTGGACTGCGCAAACGGCAGCGCCTGTGCCACAGCCAAGGAGCTTTTTGAGGGCCTTGGCGCCACCTGCACCATCATGAGCAACAGCCCCGATGGGGTAAACATAAACGAAAACTGCGGCTCCACCCACATGGGCGAGCTGATGAGCCTTGTGGCGGCCGGCGGCTATGACCTTGGTCTTGCCTTTGATGGCGATGCCGACCGTTGTTTGGCGGTTGATCAAAACGGCAATATGCTTGACGGCGATCAGATAATAGCCATCCTTGCCTGCCATTTGCGGGAGCAGGGAAAATTAAAGGGCGATGCCGTGGTGGCCACCGTGATGAGCAACCTTGGCTTTTTCAACTTTGCAAAGGAGCATGGGTTTAACACCTCGGCCACCGGTGTTGGCGACCGTTATGTGCTGGAAAAAATGCTGGAGGACGGTTGCAGTATAGGTGGAGAGCAGTCGGGACATGTAATACTGCTTGACCACATGACCACAGGCGACGGACAGCTTACCGGCATAATGCTGATGGACGCCCTGCGCCACAGCGGCAAATCCCTCAGCGAGCTTGCGCAGGTCATGACAAAGTACCCACAGGTGCTAAAAAATATTGAGGCCGACCAGTCCATGAAATCGGGTTGGGAGAGCAATAAGGCCGTGCAGGCCTGCATAAAATCCCACGAGGACACCCTTGGCGAGCATGGCCGCATTTTGGTTAGGGCCTCGGGCACCGAGCCTTTGATGCGCATAATGGTTGAGGGCATGGACCAGGCGCAAATAACCGCCATTGCGTCGGACATTGCAAACAGCATAATAGAAAACCTTGCAGAAAATTGAGCATAAAACCACCTGCCTACAACATGGGCAGGTGGTTTTTTATGTGCGGCTGTTATGCTTACATTGGGCGGCACTGCCATCTTTTGCTTTGCGGGCAAAAAAAGTAACCGTCCTCGGCTTGGAGGACGGTTACTTTATAGGCTCAATATTCGGTTAGACCCAGTGCATCAAGGGCTGCACGCACAGCAGGGCGACTTCCGCTTATGCCCGACACCTCAAAATCAGAGTGGGCACGGTAGCGCGAGCGGTAAAGCTTATACATGTCAGACAATTCCTCACGGGTATATTTTTGCGCCAATGAGGTTTGATCGGTAGATATGCGCTGATAGCATAGCGAAAACGGGGTGTTTATATAGATTATTTTGCCGTTTTCACGCATTTGTGGGAGGTTGTCCTCTCGCATTGCAACGCTACACCCTGTGGTAATAACACAACCCACCTGCCCTGCAAGCTCGGACATGGCGCGGTGTTCTTCTTCGGCAAACGCCTCATCTCCGCCGTTTTGCAGTATATCATCTATGCTGCTGCCTGTCATTTCTTCTATATAGCGGTAGGTGTCTATATATTGGAAGTTCAGGCGTTTAGCCAAAATAATACCCGCTGTGGTTTTACCGCTACCTGTAAAACCGAGCAACACAATGTTTGTGGCCAGCTTAGGATCACGCTTTTTCATAACCATCAACTCCTCTTGCTCCCGAAAAAACCGGGGATGTCGGTATTTTGTCTGCATAACGTTTATATTTTGCACAGCAAAATATAAAACCTTATCTTTATTGGCTTGTGGCTCGCCACTGCGTGGCAACCGCCACAAATGCCCAATAAATAATCCGTTGTACGGATTATTTATAATGACCTTTATTGTTTGCAAAGGTTGCAATGTTTGTTCAAACACGCACACAAATTTTTAGTTTTGGCTGTCATCTCTCCAAAAAACATCATATATATCCCACAATATGGTTATTATATCATACTTTGGAGAAAATTGTAAGATATTATTGCATATTAAATAAAACTTTTTGCATTTAACTATAACCATTTATTGCCAATTGTATACATTGTACCTCTTTTTGTGAAATGCCACAAAAAAGCATGTAAAATAACAGTAATATTTCATTCTAAAAAAATACCGTTTTCCTCTTGCCAATTTGCAATAAAACAGCTATCATAAATTCGTACCCCTATACCTGCCACACCGAGGGTATCGGGGTGGACACTACTACACGAAGGAGGGATTGTAAGAATGGTATTTGAAAAGGTACGCGCCAAATTGCAGGAGCAATTGGATGTGGAAGAAAGTCTAATTACCATGGAAGCCTCGATTGTGGATGACCTTGGCGCAGACTCGCTTGACGTAGTCGACATGGTGATGACCCTTGAGGATGAATTTGATACCGAAATTCCTGATGAGGAAATTGAAAATATCAAAACCGTTGGCGACATTGTACGTTTCTTGGAAGAGAACATGTAATGTTTGCTCCTGCCCTCGCAGAATGCTGCGGGGGTATTTTTTTGTCGTGTGGGTTTTGCCTCTGTTTATTTATTTTTGCACAACACTACACCGCCCCATATAATTTATTGATGCATGCAATGTACTGTTGAAAAATTTCCCGGTTCATATTATAATAGCTTACATATTATAGTGCTTATTTGGTAGCAAGAGAAAGGCGGTAACGCATAAATGGCAGATAAGAAAAAGATGGTTGAGGCTATAACCTCCATGGAGGAGGATTTTTCCCGTTGGTATACCGATGTTGTAAAGAATGCCGACCTCATCGACTACTCCTCGGTGAGGGGCTGTATGATACTGCGCCCCTATGGCTGTGCAATATGGGAGAACATTCAGGGCCTGCTGGATGGCCGTTTTAAGGAGCTTGGGCACGAGAATGTATGTATGCCTATGTTCATCCCCGAAAGCCTGCTACAAAAGGAGAAGGACCACGTGGAGGGATTTGCCCCCGAGGTGGCCTGGGTAACCCACGGCGGCAGCGAAAAGCTAAACGAGCGCCTGTGCGTCCGCCCCACCTCCGAAACCCTGTTTTGTGAGCATTTTGCCCATGTGCTGGGCTCCTATCGTGACCTGCCCATGCTGTACAACCAGTGGTGCTCGGTGGTGCGTTGGGAAAAAACCACCCGTCCTTTTCTGCGCACCATGGAGTTTTGGTGGCAGGAGGGCCACACCCTGCACGAAACCAAGGAGGAGGCCCTACAGGAAACCGAGCAGATGCTCCGTGTTTACGCCGAATTCTGCGAAAACCATCTGGCCATACCTGTGCTAAAGGGTCGCAAGACCGAGAAGGAGCAGTTTGCGGGTGCCGAGGCCACCTACACCATCGAGGCCATGATGCACGACGGCAAGGCACTGCAGTCGGGCACCTCTCACTTCTTTGGCGATGGTTTTGCCCGTGCCTTTGACATTCAGTTTACAGGGCGCGACAACAAGCTGGCCTACCCCTTCCAGACCTCTTGGGGTATGTCCACACGCATAATAGGCGCCATCATCATGACCCACGGCGATGACAATGGCCTTGTGCTACCCCCTGCAATTGCCCCCATACAGGTAATGGTGGTGCCCATTGCACAGCACAAGGAGGGCGTGCTGGACAAAGCCCACGAGATAACAAACCGCATTAAGAGCGTATGCCGTGCCCGTATAGACGACAGCGACAACTCCCCCGGTTGGAAGTTTGCACAATACGAGGTAAAGGGTGTGCCCCTGCGCCTTGAAATTGGCCCTAAAGATATTGAGCAGGACCAATGTGTGCTTGTGCGCCGTGACAACCGTCAGAAGTATGTAGTGCCCCTTAGCGAGCTTGAGAGCACCATACCCAAGGTGTTGGAGGAGCTGCGTGTGGCACTTTACGAGAAGGCACTGCAGAACCGCGAGAATCGCACCTGGGCGGCCACCACCATGCAGGAGCTACAAGACCTTGCGGCAGGTGATAACGGCTTTATAAAGGCCATGTGGTGCGGCGAGGAGGCCTGTGAGCTCTCCCTCAAGGATAACGCCGGCCTTACCTCCCGCTGTATGCCCTTTGAGCAGGAAAATTTGAACGAGAACTGTATTTGTTGTGGAAAACCCGCCAAATCCATGGTGGTTTGGGGCAAAGCCTACTAATATAAAAGGAGTGCGGTTATGACTAATATCTGGCACGACATCTCGCCCAAGCGTATATCCCCCGAGGATTTTATGGCGGTGGTAGAGATTGAAAAGGGCAGTAAAAAGAAATACGAGCTGGACAAAGAAACTGGATTTATAATGCTCGACCGTATTTTGCACACCTCCACCCACTATCCGGCAAATTACGGCTTTATTCCCCGCACCTACGGCGACGACCTCGACCCGCTGGATGTGCTACTGCTCTGCTCCGAGCCCATAGAGCCACTTACCCTTGTGCGCTGTTACCCAATAGGGGTAATTGCCATGATGGACAGCGGCCGCAAGGATGAAAAGATAATTGCCATACCCTTTAACGACCCCACCTACAACACCTATACGGACATTTCACAGCTACCCTCCCACATATTTGAGGAGATGCGCCACTTCTTTACGGTCTACAAGGCCCTTGAACACAAGGAAACCGCCGTGAATGAAACCAGTGGCCGCGACGAGGCCATTACCATAATAAAGGCCGCCATAGAGAGCTATGTAGAAAACTTTTGCCGATAACAGCTACCATCTACTCGGCACCCCCAAAGCCACCGGCTTTTGGGGGTGTTTTCTTGTTTGTCCGGTTTCATTTTTCGCCCTATGTTTTAATGGGGCATGGGTGTGTGGTTTTGGCTTTAGCGCCTTACCACCACATCAAAATACTATTTTACAGCAAAAAGAAAAACCACCCTGTCAGAGAACAGGGTGGTTTTATTTCTGTTTATTTCAGAAAATTAATTAGGTTAATTCCTAATTACTTCTTAAGGGAAACAGCACCAGCAGCGATTAGAGAAACAACAGCAAGAGCAGCTGCTACACCAACAACGTCGTTAGCGCCGGTGTCGGGGTTCTTGTCCTCTTCTACTTCCTCAGCCATTACGAGCTCTTTGTCAGAGATAACGTAATCGGTGGGGGACTTGGTAGCCCACTTGTAGAGACCGTTGATCGAATCCCACTCGTAGTCAACCTTGATTAGCTTGGAGCCAGTCCACTCGTATACGAAGTACTGGTCAGCGTAGTCAGCCTGTAGGCTGAAAGCAGCTTCGTTGGTGAAGGTGGGCGAACCGCCGAACTGGTAGCACTCGATGTCAGCCTCGAGGTTGCCGTACATGTCTTCAACAGCTTCGATCATCTCTTCGTTGTTGAACATGAAAGCCTTCTCGTTCTTTACCATCTTAAGAGTGGTGGTGAAAAGACGGCTGTTAGCGTTGAATACAACGTATCCGGGCTCGTCTTCGCTGCACTTGTAGATGGTGTTGTCTTCAGCTTCGATAGCGTCGTCAGCTGCGTCAGCAACCTTGGAGTAACCGTCAACGATTACAAGGTGGTTAGCAACTTCAGCATCAAACTCGATGGAAACGTCGTTAAGGGTATCGTCCTTGGCTTCGAAGTCAATCCAACCGTTAAGCTGCTTTAGGCTATCGATGGTGTAGTTCTCCATCAGCTCAAGAACAAGCTCGCCAGTGGTTTCGTCGTTGTCGTCAAGGTCGTCATACTTTAGCGAAGCAACCATAGCGCCGCCAACTTCCCA
>CAYJGQ010000062.1:13286-13678 GCA_964369885.1 uncultured Oscillospiraceae bacterium | reverse complement strand
ACCTCCAACCGCCCCGACTGCCTGTCGGTGATGGGACTTGCAAGGGAGACCGCCGCAACATTTGGCATTCCCCTAAACCTGCCCACCCCAAAGGTAAACGAGGGTGGCGGCGACATAAATAAACAGCTTAGTGTAGAGGTACAAAACCCCACACTCTGCCCACGATATATCGCACGCATGGTTAAGGATGTAAAGATAGCCCCCTCGCCACGTTGGATGAGAGAGCGTCTGCGTGCCTCGGGTGTGCGTCCTATCAACAACATTGTTGACATAACAAACTATGTAATGTTGGAATACGGCCAGCCCATGCACGCCTTTGATTATAAATACGTTTCGGGTGGCAAAATAGTGGTAAGAAATGCACAGGCAGGGGAGAGCATTACCACCCTTGA
>CAYJGQ010000062.1:0-13276 GCA_964369885.1 uncultured Oscillospiraceae bacterium | reverse complement strand
CATCTGTGATGCCGAGAAACCCTCGGCCGTGGCAGGCGTTATGGGGGGCGAGTTTTCGGGCATAGCCGATGACACCGCCATGATTGTGTTTGAATCGGCCAATTTTTCGGGTAGCTCGGTGCGTCTGACGGCCAAAAAACTTGGGCTTCGCACCGAAAGCTCGGGACGCTTTGAGAAGGGGCTTGACCCCAAGGCCTGCATGGCAGCGGTTGATCGTGCCTGTGAGCTTGTGGAGCTGTTGGGCGCAGGCACAGTTCTTGATGGGGCTATTGACATTGATAACAGTGCCGCACAGCCTGTGCGTGTTCCCTTTACCCCCGACTGGATAAATGAGTTTTTGGGCATATGTATACCCGAGAGTGAGATGCTGGATTATCTTGCACGGCTTGATTTTGTGCTTGATGGTGGCGACATTGTGGTGCCCTCCTTTAGAAATGATATAAAGGAAAAGGCCGACATTGCCGAGGAAGTGGCCAGAATTTATGGCTATAACCGCATACCCACCACCGCACTGAAGGGCCTTGCCGAGGGTGGTCTTACCCCTCGTCAGCAGTTTGATCGCATGATTGATAAAACCCTACTTTCGGCAGGACTTTACGAGGTTTGCACATATTCCTTTATAAGCCCCAAATACTATGATAAAATAGCTCTGCCCAAGGACTGCCCACAGCGTGACTCGGTGGTTATTATGAACCCACTGGGCGAGGACACCGGCGTGATGCGCACAACAGCACTGCCCTCCATGCTGGAGGTGTTGGCGCACAACTACAACAACCGCAATCTGTCGGCGGCGTTTTATGAGCTGGCCACCGAGTACACCCCCAGAAAAAACGACCTTCCTCTTGAGGTGCCGCATGTTATGATGGGCATGTACGGCGAGGATGTGGACTACTTTGCACTAAAGGGCGTGGTAGAGCTACTGCTTGAGCGCTTGGATATAACGGGTTGGGAGATAAGAGCAAAGGAAAACAACCCCTCCTTCCACCCCGGGCGCTGTGCAGAGATTTACATGGGCGAGCAGCTTATTGGTACACTGGGTGAGGTGCATCCCGCCGTGTGCGACAACTACGGCCTACAGGTGGGTGCCTGTGCCGCAAGGCTCAATGCCGATGTGATGTTTGAGCTCAGATGCTCGGATAAGCAGTACACCCCACTTCCCAAGTACCCCGCCACCACCCGAGATCTTGCCATACTTTGCTCGGTAGAACAGCCTGTAGCGGCCCTTGAAAAGGCAATTTCCACAGCGGCCGGCAAACTGCTTGAAAAGCTTGAACTGTTTGACGTATACTGCGGACAGCAAATTGAGGAGGGCAAGAAGAGTGTGGCCTACAACCTTACACTTCGTGCCTCCGACCGCACACTTACCGTTGAAGAGGCCGATGCGGTGGTGGAAAAGGTGCTACGAGCACTTGCAGCCATTGGTGCTAATTTGAGAAGTGTATAACCTTTTGGTATAAATAACCATGCGGCAAGCAGGGTTATGGGCTCAAATTTTAGTTGTGCAGGGGCTTGTTGTAATGAGCCCCTGCACGATTAAACCCCAAAACCACCGCCAATGTGGGCATATGCCTATGTTTATGGTGTTTGTGGAGGGAACTATAACAATTTTGTGCTCTAATTGGTTGAAATAATTCCAATAATTTGTTATGCTATTATAAGCAGGTTTTCAAATGGCACCAAAGATAGTATAGGGGGGATTTTTTGTGCAGGAACCAACCATTTCTTTCTCGATTGAGGAAGATAAAGAAAAAGAGGTGCGTGAACTGCTTACCACAGTTTACGACGCAATGCGCCAAAAGGGGTACAATCCTATAAATCAGCTTGTGGGGTATATCCTGTCGGAAGACCCGACCTATATCACCACCCACAACAACGCCCGAAGCCTTATTCGTAAGGTTGATCGGGATGAGTTGCTTCGCATTTTGGTAAAGTCCTATTTGGACGAATAATACCGCGAGTGGCAAAACTATGGAAGGAGAACAGTATATGTCTGATACAAAAAAGGCTAAGAAGGCCAAGCTTTTGACATATCAAGGCCGCCCTATTTTGCGCAGTGGCCCCCAGATTTATCTTGGGGATATGTCTGAGCGTTATGTGGCGCTTCTTAGTATCATAACCACAAAGGAAGATCACGGTATGCAGGTTGCCGACAAGGTGTCGGTGCAAATTTTGGCCACCGATCCCGAGCTTCGCCCCCGTGAAAGGGTGGCAAAAAAGACCGAAAAGGTGGGTCTTTATGAAGCGCTTAGCATAGCTTCAATTTGGCTTGGCAGGATGCTTGGTGAGTAAAAACAACATAACGCAAAAAAAGACCGCCGAGTAATCGGCGGTCTTTTGTGTGTAAATCTTTAATCAGTCGCTAACGTAGGGTAGCAGTGCAATGTGACGTGCACGCTTGATAGCCACGGTCAGCTGACGCTGATGACGTGCGCAGGTGCCGGTTACACGACGGGGCACAATCTTGGCCCGCTCCGACAGATACTTGCGCAGACGGGGGACATCTTTGTAATCGATCTCTTCAATGCGATCTACGCAGAAAGAGCAAACTTTTCTTCTGGGCTTTCTGCCACGAGGACGCTCATTTCTCTCCAAGGTCGAAACCTCCTTTAATCAAATAATCATGTTAGAAGGGGAGATCGCTGTCGGTCTCCACTTCCTCGAAATCGCCGGCATTGCCGCTGGAGTAGGACAAGGGCGGTGCGGGGGGAGCATCTGCAAACGAGGGGGCAAAGGAACCACCGCCCGTTTCATTCTTGCTGCCCACAAAGAAACAGTTGTCGGCCACCACTTCGACGGCGTAACGCTTGTTTCCTTCTTTATCGGTGTAGTCACGGGTTTGAATTGAACCCTCTACACCAATAGGCCTGCCCTTGGCAAAAAACTTGCTGACAAATTCGGCAGTTTGTCGCCAGGCCACAATGCTAATAAAGTCGGCCTTGCGCTCGCCATCTTTGCCCGAAAAACGTCGGTCACAGGCGATGCGGAACGAACACACAGATACACCACTTGGGGTGGTCTTAAGCTCGGGATCGGCCACTATGCGGCCAATAAGAATCGCTTTATTAAACATGTCGCAACCTCCTTAGTGGATTACTGGTTGTCGGTTGTGGGCGCAGCTTCGGGAGCGGCGGGCTTTTCGCGCTTGGGAGCGGGCTGCCCGGATTTTTCAGACTTAACCACAACAAGCGAGCGAAGCACGCCGTCGGTGATTTTCAGCACACGGTCGAGCTCGGCGGGGAAATCGGGAGCGCTGGTGAAGTTAACCAACAGGTAAAGACCCTCATTCTCGTCGTTGATGGGGTATGCCAAGCGGCGGTTGCCCCACTCCTCGGTGCTGTCGATGGTGCCGTTCTTGGTGATCAGTGCGGTGAACTTTTCGCAAAGAGCCGTAGCTTTCTCTGCACCACCTGCAATGCTGAACACAAAAATTGCCTCATACTTACCGGAAAGAATTGCCATTTTATTACACCTCCTTATGGACATTAGGTCCTGCAAACCTTTGTACAGGACAAGGACGTTAACTGAAATTCAGCGTTAACAGCGAAATTATACCAGAAATGGTACTACAAGTCAAGCTGTATTTACAAAAAGGGCGAAAAGTGTAAAGTGATGCCCAAAAGCGGCGAAACTACGCCAATTTTGGGCACCACTTAGCGGTGTGTTTTATAACACCTTAAAGCCCGGCGGCCAGGGCTTTAAGGTATTCACGAAGCTCAGGGCCTATTTCGGGGTGGGTTAGCCCCACCTCAAGCGAGGCCTGCAAAATGCCAAGCTTACTGCCCATGTCGTAGCGCTTGCCATGGTAGGCCACCCCCACCATGGTTTCTCTGCGTGCAAGGGCTTTCATGGCATCGGTAAGCTGAATTTCTCCGCCGGCACCGGGGGGAAGGTCGGCCAGGATGGGAAAGATCTCACGCCCCAACACACATCGCCCAAGTATTGCGTAGTTTGAAAACTCCTTACCGGGGTCAGGTTTTTCAATCATGTCGCTTACTGTATATATGCGCTCGGCCAGTGGCTCCATCTTTAGTGAGCTGTATTTTGGCAAAAGCTCCGGGGCTACCTCTTTTATACCAACAACACCCTTGCCGTACTGCTCGTAGGCATCGCAAAGTTCCTTGCAGGCAGGTGGGCCGTCCTGCGAAATTATTACATCATCGCCGTATAATACGGCAAAGGGCTCATCCCCCACAAAGCTGCGTGCACAGTAAACGGCATGACCAAGCCCTTTTGTTTCGCCCTGACGTATATACTGTATGTCGGCAAGGCTGGATATCGCCTTCATCTGGGCGGCAAGCTCCTGACGGCCGCTTTGGCAGAGCTTGCTCTCAAGGGCATGGGTGCGATCAAAATGGTCGGCCACGGCCGATTTGCCATGGCTTAGGATAATCAAAATATCTGTGATGCCCGAGGCGGCGGCCTCCTCCACAATATACTGTATGGCAGGTTTGTCCACTATGGGGAGTAGCTCCTTTGGGCAGGCCTTTGAAGCGGGTAGCACACGGGTTCCAAGTCCTGCTGCAGGTATTATAGCCTTGCGTACCTTCATGTTGATAATCCTCCTCAAAAACATAGGCAGGATACATCTAATGAAAGAGCATCCTGCCTTGTAAAATTACATGGTGATGTTAAGCGAAGTTCCTATTATAAAGGAAACCACAAAATATCCAACGGTTAGGGCGGTGGCAATGGCGGCCACACTTACCGAGGAAACTCCGCCCTTTTGGGATAGGCGGTGAATGTAGTGGCTTGGGTCGGGGGTTTGTCCCATATCACGGCGCAGGGCCGAAATTTTGCGGTTTATATCCCACAAGTAGATGCGGTGTCCCCAAAAACCAATGGCGGCACTAACGCCAAGATGTATCATGCGCACGGCGTTCATCACTACATACATGTTGTCCAGGGTGGCGGTTTCTATTACAGGTAGCGGAAAAGATATGCTACCGTACTGCACCATTATTTCCCGCATGTATTCATACGAGTAGACAAATGTAGGCACAAGGCCCAAAAGGAAAAGTATTAGCAGTGGAATGGCCACGGTGTAAACCTTGCGATAGAAAAAGAATAAAAAATTGAAAATGAATGCCGACCAACTAAATGATGCAAGAATACTGCCCTTTGAAAGGGCGCTGAAACGTGGCAGATAGTGGTGGCTTGCAGCGCCTACATAGGTGGTAATCTCCTTGACAGAGCAGCTGCCTATGGTGTCCTCAGGGTTTAGGCCGGCATAGGGCGAATAGGCCTGATAGTAGCCATGAGGGGGTTGCTGTTGGTATTGCTGCTGTTGTTGTTGGTAGGACTGCTGATTGTGGGGCTGGCCATAGGGCTGATTGTCGTACCCCTGCCCGGGTGGGGTGTAGCTGGGTCTGTGCACATGACCACCTGGGGGAGATCTGTGTTGACCAAGCATGGTGCCACACACCTGACAAAACACTCCGTCAGGTGGGTTGGAGCTTCCGCAACCCGAGCAACGCAGGGGCTGTGAGGGCCCGTTTGTGTTACGCTGGGCACGTGGCGGCTCGTTTTCCGCAGAGGCGTGGGTGGCATCGGAGGTGAAATCCGATGGCGGTGGTGGGGTAGCAGGAGCTACTGTCTGCTCCCAGGGTATTCCCTGTTCGTGGTTTTTTGTAAGGGCGCAACTGCCAAACTCACGATAGCACTCCCTGTGATGGGGGGCACCGCAAATTGGGCAGACCACAATATCATCATTTGGCTCAAAGGCCTTTTGGCAAACCGGACAACTATAACCGTGATATTTCAAAAAAATCAACTCCGCACTATTGTGTATTCCAGAACATTATATAGCAAAGAAAACAAAAATTCAATTGTGATAAGTGACTCAAAAGTGAACAAGATGTGAAGAAACGGGCAAAATGCGAAGAAAACAAAAAAATATTTTTTATATATGGGGTAAAAGGCACATTGCCCTTTACAATATATGGGGCTATATTATATAATATAGGGTAGCAAAATTGAGATTTTACTGCCACGCAGACAACCACCTGTGGGCAGACGGAGGTTATTTTACATGATACAACTAGAAGAACTGCGTCTGGAGATTGAGGCATTAAAACCCGAGTTTGAGGATTTGGGTCAGGCCATGGGTGTGGACGCACTTGAAAAGGAGTTGGCCGAACTTGAGCAGCAGGCGGCGGCCGACGGCTTTTGGAACGACATGGACAACTCTCAAAAGGTGCTTCAGCGCACAAAGCAGGTAAAGGATAAAATTGAGCAGTACACAGGGCTTATAGCCACCCGTGATGATGTGCTTACTCTCATTGAAATGGCGCTGGAAGACGGCGGCGAGGAGCTGGCACAGGAGGCCAAGGATGAGGCCGACGGCCTGTGCAAAAGGGCCGACGAGATGCGTCTTGCCACACTGCTGACCGGCGAATACGATAGCCACAACGCCATACTGACCTTCCACGCAGGGGCAGGCGGCACCGAGGCGCAGGACTGGGCGCAGATGTTATACCGCATGTATACACGCTGGGCCGAGCGCCGTGGCTTTAAGTACAGCGTGCTTGACTACCTTGACGGCGACGAGGCCGGCATGAAGAGCGCCAGCATTCTGGTGGAGGGCATGAATGCCTACGGCTACCTTAAATGTGAGGGTGGCGTTCATCGTTTGGTGCGTGTGTCGCCGTTTGACTCCTCGGGTCGTCGTCATACCTCATTTGCCTCACTTGAGGTAATGCCCGAAATTGATGACAGCATTGAAATTGACATCCGCCCCGAGGATCTTGAGGTTTCGGCCTTCCGTTCGGGCGGTGCAGGCGGACAAAATGTAAACAAGGTTTCCTCGGCGGTGCGTATGGTTCACCTACCCACAGGCCTTGTGGTGGCCTGCCAGACCGAGCGTAGCCAGCTGCAAAATAAGGCAAACTGCCTTAAAATGCTAAAATCCAAGCTAATAAAGATAAAAGAGCAGGAGCACCTTGAGCGCATTGAGGACATAAAGGGTGTGCAAAAGGAAATAGGGTGGGGAAGCCAGATACGCTCCTATGTATTTATGCCCTACACCCTTGCAAAGGACCACCGCACAAACTTTGAGTCGGGCAACATAAATGCCGTGATGGACGGAGACCTTGACGGATTTATTAACGCCTACCTAAAGGCCAAAAGCCGTGGCGAGCTTGACGACTGATAACCCATAATACGAATAACAAAAGCTTGGCATTATCCTGGGAATAAACCGATAATGCCAAGCTTTTGGCAGAGTTATACAAAACTGAATATTTGGACAACTGTAAAAACTTCAGACAAAAAAGCACCGCCCACCCAAAATTGGGGAGCGGTGGTGGGTATCACAAGCTATTTTATGCGGGCTCAAACTGATCCTTGCCAACGCCGCATAGAGGACAGGTAAAGGAGTCCTGAACATCGCTCCAAACCGTTCCGGGTGCTACGTTTTGATCGGGTGCACCGGCAGCTTCATCGTATTCATAGCCACACAGGGCGCAAACATACTTTGCCATAATATTAATACTCCTTTCAAATTGGGGTTAAATGTTGGAAAAATCCCCTACATCAATTATACATATTTTATCCATTTTGTCAATTGATATACCAAAAAAAATTCAAATAGGCAAGAGTATTATAAAGTTTGTATATACAAAAAAACAAACTCATAGATATAGAAAAGCAGGGGGGCGCCACATGATGTATTTTGTTGCGCTTTAGGGCATGTTTGTGGTACAATAACCGCATATTCTCATAGTCCTGCACAGCGGTGGAGTGTATTGGGGCCACAGGCTGTGTTTTGCAGATATTTTGGACAAAATATTCCAATACAAAAGAAGGAGCAAACCATGAAAAAGGTTGCGGTGATTTTTGGCGGACCCTCCACAGAGCATGAGGTGTCGCTGCGCTCGGCCACTTCGGTCATACAAAACGCCGATAAAGAAAAATATAGCCTTGTACTCATTGGCATTACAAAAAAGGGGCAATGGTTTTACTACACAGGCCCCATAGAGGACATAATAAACGGAAAGTGGGAAACCCACCCCGACCTACAACCGGCCATTATCAGCCCCGACAGCCTGACCGCAGGCCTTGTGGTTTTGGGGGAGCAGGGGAACAAATTCATCCCAATTGATGTGGTATTCCCCGTGCTTCATGGCCGAGGAGGCGAGGATGGCGCCCTGCAGGGACTGCTTGAGCTGTCGGGCATACCCTATGTGGGGTGCGGTGTAGCGGCCAGCGCCAACTGCATGGACAAGGTGATTGCCAAAACGCTGTTCACGGCGGCCGGTATACCAAACGCCCCTTGGCTATGTGCCACAAACCATCACACCGAGCAGGCGGCCTTTGAGCAGCTTGCAGACACGGCCGAAAAACATCTGGGCTACCCGATATTTGTAAAACCTTCCTCCTCGGGTTCCTCGGTGGGGGTTAGCAAGGCAAATGATAGGGCAGAGCTTAGAGCTGCCATAATAGAGGCTCTGCGATTTGACGAAAAGGCACTGCTGGAACAATGCATAAAGGGACGAGAGGTGGAGTGCGCCGTCATGGGGTATGGGCAGAACGCCTTTGCCGCCGACGTGGTGGGCGAAATTGTGGCCACCGACGGATTTTACGATTATGAGGGCAAATATCTAAACGACAGCACCACCCTGAACATTCCGGCTGTTATGTCACAGCAGGATGCCAACCTGCTAAAAACCCTTGCTGTACAGGCATACAGAGCACTTGGGTGCGAGGGCTTGTCCCGAGTGGACTTTTTTCTGCAAGAACAGTGCGAGGGGGCAGGGCGAGTGGTGCTAAACGAGATAAACACCCTTCCGGGCTTTACAAGCATTAGCATGTACCCCAAACTATTTATGGCTCACGGCATGAGTTATACCCAGATAATTGATAACCTCATTGAGCTTGCAATAAAGCGAGCAGGCGAGAAAAATCGGGAGGTAAGCCGTGGATAACAGAGCCATAGGAGTATTTGATTCGGGGCTTGGTGGCCTTACAGCCGTGAGAGAATTGCGCCGACTTTTGCCAAACGAAAGCGTGATTTACTTTGGGGACACAGGGCGTGTGCCCTACGGCTCAAGAGGCAAGGAAACCATTACACGATACGCACGACAGGACATGAAGTTTTTGACCGAGCATGATGTGAAAATGATGGTTTGCGCCTGTGGCACCGTAAGCTCGGTGCTGGGTGAACAACTTGGCAGTGAACTTGAGGTGCCCTGCACCGGGGTGCTGCTGCCGGCGGCACAGGCCGCATGCGCCCACTCGTCGGGGGGCAGAATAGGTGTTATAGGCACCTCGGCCACCATACGCAGTGGCGAGCTTGCACGCAGAATACGTACAATACGGCCCGACGCCAAGGTGTTTGGGAACGCCTGCCCACTGCTTGTACCAATAGCCGAGGCGGGACTTGCAAGGCCTGACAACATAATTGCAAAAGAGGCCATAGCAATGTACCTTGAACCACTTGCCGCAGAAAAGATAGACACCCTGGTGCTGGGGTGTACCCATTTCCCGCTGTTTTACGAGCTGATTGATCAATACTTTGAGGGCGGTGTGAAATTGGTGGATGCGGGGAGAGAGGTTGCGCGCCATGTCGAGAAATTTTTAATAGCTCATGGGATGCTGTGCGAGCCGCAAAAAGCCCCAACACATGAATTCTATGTCAGCGATGCGGTGGAGGGATTTATCCAAACCGCCGAGCTGTTTTTGGGAGATACAATAGGTCAACAGGTGCACCGTGTCGATGTGGACACACTTTAACCTGCACCCATAATTTTAGGAGGACGCATGAAAAAAGATGTGCTTATAAGCATAAAAGGTATTCAAACACAGGACGGGGAAGAGGATGTGGTGGAGCTTTTAACCACAGGCAGTTTTTATCGTCGTGGGGAGAATTATTATATCGCCTATGATGAGTCGGAGGCCACCGGCTTTGAGGGTGCACGAACTACCGTAAAGCTGGAGGAGCAGGATGCAAGGGTGACCATGAAACGCTCGGGAAGTATAAGCTCACAGCTTATTATTGAGAGCGGGATACGCCATCAATGTAACTATGATACGGGATATGGCAACATCATAATTGGTGTGCTGGGTGATCACATACGCACCACCCTGACCGACGAGGGTGGAAAGTTGGAGTTTGGATATTCTTTGGATGTAAATGCAAGCCTTGCCAGTGAACACACAGTGGCCATAGAGGTTCGCAGTGAAAATAATCGAGCAACAGCACCCATCAACCCAAAAGGTAAGGAGCAATTAACAGATGAGCAGTATAATTAACGACACCCAAGCACTTCTGCGCAAGATTGTGGGACAGGCCATACAAAAGGCCATGCAGGAGGGGGCATTTAAGCAGGCCGAATACCCCGAATTTGTTATAGAGATACCTGCCGACACCACAAATGGCGACTTTGCAACAAATGCCGCCATGGTGGGCGCAAGGGCGGTGGGACAACCTCCACGCAAAATTGCGCAGGAGATTGTGGATAGACTAAACCTTGAGGGCACACCATTTGAGCGCGCCGAAATTGCAGGCCCCGGATTTATCAACCTATTTGTAAAGCAGGGTTGGTTTAGCTCGGTTTTGAGCGGGGTGCTAAAGGATGGCGAAAACTTTGGACGCAGTGACTACGGCTGTGGTAGGAAGTATATGGTCGAGTTTGTGTCGGCCAATCCCACAGGCCCCATGCATATGGGCAATGCCCGTGGTGGCGCTTTGGGCGACTGCCTTGCCGCCGCACTTGACTGGGCAGGTTTTGATGTCAGCCGTGAGTTTTATGTAAACGATGCCGGAAATCAGATAGATAAATTTGGTTTGTCGCTGGCCACACGTTACCGCCAGATATTTTTAGGCGAGCAGGAAGTGCCAATGCCCGAAGATTGCTATCAAGGGGATGACATTAAGCAGCATGCCAAAAATTTTGCCGACATAAACGGCGATAAATACCTAAATCACGACTTTGAACAGCTAAAGGCTGTTATGGTGGATTACGCACTGCCGATAAATCTGGAAAAAATGCGCAGTGACATGGATAGATACCGCATAAACTATGATTGCTGGTTTAACGAGAGTAGGCTCTACGCCGGCGGTGAGGTAACCGCAGTGGTGGATAAGCTCACCCAAAATGATATGACCTACGAAAAAGAGGGTGCCGTGTGGTACAAAAACGCCGAGGTGATGGCAAAACAGCTACAGGCACAGGGTAAAACCCAGGAGCAAATTGCCGCTTTGGAGCTAAAGGATGATGTGCTAATTCGCGCCAACGGCAACCCCACCTATTTTGCGGCCGATATTGCCTATCATTACGATAAATTTGTTACCCGTGGGTACGAGCGTGTGATAAATGTATGGGGTGCCGACCACCACGGACATGTGGCCCGACTAAAGGGGGCGCTCACTGCGGTGGGTCTAAACGGTGATCAGCTTGATATAGTGCTGATGCAGCTTGTGCGCCTTACAAAGGACGGAAAACCCGTTAAGATGAGCAAGCGTACCGGCAAGGCCATAACCCTTACCGATCTACTTGAGGAAATACCTGTTGATGCAGCAAGATTTTTGTTTAACCTAAGAGAACCCGGCTCGACGGTGGATTTTGATCTTGATTTGGCGGTGGAGCAGTCCAGCCAAAATCCGGTGTACTATGTGCAGTACGCACATGCACGCATATGCAGTATTCTAAAGAATTTGGCCGCCGAAGGGGTAACACCACGCGAGGTGAGTGCCGAGGAACTTGAACTACTGGTAGACCCAACCGAGCGTGAACTGATACGTCGCATGGGGGCACTGCCGGGTGAAATTGTAGAGGCTGCAAGACTTTATGATCCTGCGCGTCTTACAAAATACGCCATAGACGTGGCTACCTTGTTTCATAAGTTTTACAATGCCTGCCGTGTTAGATGTGATGACCAAGCCCTAATGCAGGCGCGTTTGGCGCTTTGTGTGGGACTGCGTACAGTTATTTGCAATGTTTTAACACTACTTAAAATTACCACACCCGACGTGATGTAGGGATGGACTGTAAAAATACAAGGAGGAGTACAACTCGCCATGGAAGAACCTCGACCTATTTTGCTGGTGTCGTCAAACCAGGACAATGTGCTCTGCACATTTGATGCAGGGGATATTGTGCGCCCTGCCCTAATTTTGGATTGGGAAAACCCACCAGATGAACGAGAAAAAGCACTCTTGGCCGCCAAAGCCGATCTCTCGGGCGATGTGGGGTTAATGGTGGTGGGTAGCCATGTAACACTTCCGCCACCCGACGAGTGGGAGGAGATGTTTTGGGCAGATGCTAATGGTAGGACACCATTTGCCACCCTTGTAGATAGTTATGCCAAGCTGGGCGGTGACATGAAGGCCCGGGGATGCGATGTCATGTTGATAACCGATCTGCCCGACCCTGTGCAGGGGCGTGCGGCGGTACTTGGTGGGCGCAGTGCCAATATTCCTGTATGGGTTACAGCCGATATTGACAGCGACGGTGATAGTATGGATGATGGCGGCGACATATTGGCCACATTTATAACCCTGCAGGGACTTGGGGCAGCGTCGTTTGGATTTGGTCGTCCCGATAGTAGTGAGATAATTTTGACAGGGCTTGAACGCATAGCCCCATTTGCCAATATACCACTTCTTGCACGCCCCGAATGTGTGACAGGTGAGGAAGAGCAGGTGATGACGGCGGCCGAGTATGAGGAGATGACCACACGATATGTTGGGTTTGGTGTGGGAATTTGTGGCGGAGGATATGGTGCCTCGGCACGACATTTGTTGGCCGTGAAAGAGGTGCTTGAGAGCGAGAAAAAAACCGCCGCTCCTTGGGGGGATGAGGATGATCTTATTCTTTGTACCCATCGTGAAACCTTTTTTCTTGATTCAAACCTTGAGTTGTCCGAGCCTGTGCGCTGTGAAAGTGACATGGCCGAGGAACTAATTGAGGTGGAAGACCACGGGTGTGATGTGGTTTGTGTACAGATTGAGTGTCCCGATGACGGGGTGCTGTTTGCTCATAACAGCTATCTTTTAGGGTTGCCTGTGGCATTTTGGGCCGATGACCCACAAAGCCTTGAGTCGGCGCTCTACCACTACCCCGGCAGGGCTATGGTGGATTCGCGCAGTACCCTTGAACGTGAGGAGCTTGAGGAGCTGGCCGCCCGTTACGGCGCTGTGGTGGTTTGATGCTGCCCTGTCGCTTACGCGAAAGGTCAAGGCCGTGGGGGGGGGGGGCGCCCCCCCCCCCCCCCCACCCCCAAAAAAAAAAAAAAACAATAAAAAAAAACAACCAACAACACCCGCGCGCCCAAAAAA
>CAYJGQ010000061.1:3872-13745 GCA_964369885.1 uncultured Oscillospiraceae bacterium | reverse complement strand
TAATATAAATAATGCGCAGCATTATTTATATCGCACATCTGCCTCTGGCAGGTGCGTCAAAATAATAATTAAAAATTTCATCACTTTAGCGTAAAAACTCGGACTATCTGCACATTAGTTATGTAGGGGTAGTTATACCCTTGTTATAGCCATGTTTCAAAAAAAAGAGCCAATGGATATGACTCTTACCAACACT
This sequence comes from uncultured Oscillospiraceae bacterium, assembly GCA_964369885.1. Classification (GTDB taxonomy): domain Bacteria; phylum Bacillota; class Clostridia; order Oscillospirales; family Ruminococcaceae; genus Heteroruminococcus. Next base: position 13,549 of record CAYJGQ010000061.1, on the reverse strand, counting down.
TAGCATTACTGCACAGATATTAATATTGTATAAAAACATACACCCTATGTGGGTGGGTAAGCAAACATAAATACAGGGTACGTTTAGCAGGGGTGTTAAGGCTTTTTGTCTTTGGCAATGGGGTGTGTATGTAGTCCGCCTGCCACATCATCAAGTAAATCATCACCAAGTTCGCCATGGCGCACCAAACCGGAGAAGCGCTGCAATATTTTTTGGTACACAGCATCTTCCCGTCCCACCGAAAAATCAATATTATTTAGTAGAAATTCCAATTTGGTATCGTCCAAGTGTTAAAACCTCCCGTTATCGGTTAATAAAGTGAGTGAATTAACATGTCTGGGATCCTCACAATTATATACCTCTCCAAGCCTGTCCAGTAGTTCCTGTTCCATCCATTCCCACACCGACAATGGTGTATACCCCGAATGCACAGAGCGGCAAATGTCAATGATCTGCGGTCTTATGTTTTGCTCTTTTAACCACTGCGCAAATAAGTCCATTCGGCGCAAAATACGCTCCTTTGTTGGCATTGGGTCAGGGGCGACACTTTCCTTGTACTGCAAATAATACTTTTGGTCTATCTCTACGGCCTGTAGCAGTGCACGGGGCAGTATTCTAAAGGGGTTATAGTTATTGCCGCAGTAATCCTCATAGGCAGCAGGAGTTATTTCGATTAGTTTTTCGGGGGCGGTTGATAATGAGTCGTCCCAACAAAAATAATCAAGATCTATGTCCAAAACCACACGCTGCAGCGGCCCAACATCGCCAAGGCCACCCTGCGTATGCCTAAAAAAACGGTGGTCGGCTGTATCGGCTGTTAGTTTTTGCCTTATAAATGAATTAACCTCGCCCATGATTAGCACATTTTGAGCATCTTTTGATATCCATTTGTGCACAGGGGAGGGAAGAGGGCTTAAAAATTTATTTACCCACACAAGGGTGTCAAAAATGCCTTGGTAGAGCGAGGGGCAGATAAAGTCGGCGATGCCGAGCGAGTGATAACAAAAATGATGCTTTTGTTTTAAGCTACCAAACAAACCTTGGTCCAAATCTCGGTAAGCGCCACTTTCAAAATCAGGGTGATGGTCAACATGCAGTAAGGCAGAGCCCCATGGACACATTTCTCCTTTTTCTATGGCGTAATTCCACACATAGAAGGCCTCGTGATGTTCTTCAATTATGTATAGTGGTATCTTTTGCACCGCTTATCTCCTTAAACAGAATATCCTGCCTCACTGCGCTAAACCTACATGATTAACCAAGCCATGTGCGGCGCAAAAATGGAGGCAAAATCCAATGATTATTTGCCGCTGCCTGTGTGCCCTCCTCAAAAAAGCATAGCTCACAGGGTGGTGGATGCCCTGAAATCTGCTCATAGGCATCAAGGGGGCTACTAAGTGCCAGCTTTCTAAAATCCTCATCAATGACCGTGCGTCGTATAAGCTTAGACATATTTTGCTGGAAAATACCTGTGTTCATTTTAGTGTATTCCTTTTTGAAAATAACACAGTGTGAAGCTACAAAAGCCCTACTGTGTGCTTTGTTCTTACCAACGTTGCGAGAACTGTCGGGTTACAGACGGATGGTTTCCTACTAAATGTTGTAGGTCACCAAAATTATTATCAAGTAAAAATACATACCCACCGGTAACCCCATCTAAATCTTCATCACACATATCGTTAGAGCGGCTAATATACTCACCCAGAGCCTTGATTACATCAAGTGTGAGCTCAACACCTCTATCGGCAAAGGCTTTAGCTACCTCCTCCGGGGTTTCCAATTCAAGGGTGTGCAGTATAAATTTATCATCTTCAAAGAGTTCAATCAATTTTTTGTCAATCATTAAAATATCTCCTAAGTGTGAGGTGTTGTTGTGCAAATACCATGTAGTTGGTGCAAAATCCCATGCGGTGTACAGAGAGATTATTTTGATTTTTAATATGCGGCGGTAGCTTTGGCTCAACCGGCATACCGCCGCAAATTCAGGGGGGATAATTACCAACGACGATTTGTTACCTTATCAACAAAAACAGCGCCACCGGCTCCGGCTGAAATACAGGTGCTAACTATACCTATAACGGTAAGCATGCCTGCTGTGATGGCAAAACCACCGGCAACATCCTCAAGATCACAATCCGAAAGTGAGGTGCCGTCGCCCTTTAGCAGTTGTCCCTTAATTACCTCAATTTCATCCACAGTCAGCTCAAGACCTTTGGCCGCAAGAGATGATTTTACATCCTCAGAGGTTTCAAGATCAAAAAGACTAAGTACAAATTCCTTATCGGAAAAAATTTCCTGTAGTTGTGCTTCGTTCATATTCATAAAAATTACTCCTTAAAATTAATATTGTTTACCTGAAAATTTACCAACGACGTCTTGTAAAATGATCAGTCAGTGATCCTACGGCAAATAAAGCGCCTACACCACCTATAACTGCCTTGGCCACCATTGCTGTGGTAACTCCGAGTGCAAGAGTGATAGCAAATCCTCCCGAAACATCTTCAAGATCATCATCCGACAATGTTGTGTCAGATGCCTTTGCAATCTCTTTGGCAATTGCGCCGACCTCTTCAAGGCTTAGGTCAAGCCCTTTAGCTTTAAGCGCAGCCTGAACATCTTCCGGGTTTTCCATCTCAATGATACTTTTAGTAAATTCCCCGTCTTCAAAAATTGCCATTACCTGTTGCTCTGTCATTGCCATTTTGTTCTCTCCTTTTCAGTAATAAAGTTATGTAAGTTTTGTGTGCTTACCAACGACGGTTAGTAAAATGATCTACCATAGAACCCAGACCTACACCGGCACCCAAAACACCCCCTGCTGTGAAGAGAACAGAGTATATCGAGACACCTGTTGCCAGAGCGATTGCAAATCCACCTGACACGTCATCAAGTTGATCGTCCGAGAGAGTGCCATCTCTCATTTTTGTAATGCCCTGTGCAATTTTGTTAACCTCCTCAAGGGAAATATCAAGACCTTTTTCCTTGAGTGCTGCCTGAACTTCCTCGGGTGTTTCTAAGCTTAGGATTGATGCAAGAAACGCCTCGTCTGAAAAAAGTTCTTTTATTTGCTTTTCATTCATAAAATTGCTCCTTCCTAATTTGTTTTTTTATCATTTTTTGGCCGACGCTTTTGTCGTCATATATTTATACGCACAGTACGATTAATTGTCACACAATTAAATTGGCTAAATTGCATTTACAAATTTTGATTTTTATTTACTATTATCACAAAAATATTTCACGATAAACATTGTTATTGCAATAACAAGCTGTATATTATAAAATAAAATACATCAAAAGAAATCCTTAAAAGACGAATGAAACCACAAGATTAGTTGAGTAATAATGGAGTGAGCTCAAATGATTGACTGCATAGAATTTTTAGAGATTGAGAACTTTTCGCAAGGGTGGTCTGATCGAATTATTGGTCTTGCCAATTCATTGTTTGGAGATAACTATTTAGATGAAGTATCGCTAAAACATTACCTTAAGCAACCCCATGTTTGTACAATTGCTGTGCAAAATGACGAGCTTTTAGGGTATTGTTTTTTTGTTTTTATAGACAAAGCGCACACCTTAGAACTACTTGGTATAACCGAAATTGAACTGAGTGATATGGCGAGTGAACAGCAAGTTTTAGGTTATTGCCACATGAAAAGTATGGGGGTTGACCCTAAATACGGTGGAAGTGGTTTGGCCGACAGGCTTTTTGAAAATTGTCTGGAAAACACACGAAAACTTGGACCCATAATGGCTTTTGGCACGGCATGGAAGGTTAAAGATTTTGTTCCGATGCATCGCATATTTACCGACATGGGATTTGTGTGCTACAAAGACATAAAGCAGCCGTGGTACTACGACAGTGACTATTCCTGTGCGGAGTGCGGTGGAAGATGTGTTTGTGACGGAGTTATTTACTATCAAGTGCTATAAATTACACACTGGAGGGTTGAGCATATGAAATCATGCAAAAAGAGCATTTTATGCCTGCTTACGTCGGCCTTTATATTGTTAGCCGGTTGTGGCGATGGCAATGCAATACAAGCTGTGACCGATCAACTTGGATTTGCACAATCGGGCCCGCCGGATGAACTTATTATTTCGGTGGCGGTGCCGCTTGATTACGCTAATGAAAACACCAATTTTTTGCATGGGGTTGAGATGGCACAGCAGGATATTTCCGAAATGTCCCTGCCAATTCCTCTGCAAATACAGGTCGATGATGATAAAGGGGATTTTTTTGAGGCGGTTACCTTGGCACAGCAGTATATAGAAAATCCCGAGGTAATTGGTGTGGTGGGTCATTGGTACTCCGATATATGCCTATCTCTTGTGGATATTTATAACCGCGGTGAAAAGGTGCTTATGGTACCAACCGTATCTATTTCTAACCTAACAGGTGGAGAACCTTCCTACATATTTCAAAACATACCAAACGATAGACTCATAGCCATGCAGATGTGTGAAAATATAAGCAATAGCGGCTTTGAGCGTATGGTGATTTACTATGAGGATAGTACGTATGGGTTTACTATGGCAGGGGAAGTGGAAAAATTTGCCCAGCAATATGGTGTAACTGTGGTGGACAGGCGTTCATCAAGCACCGATAGTGAGCTTGTGCAGGCGCAGGAAAAGTGGAAATCTTTGCAGTACGATGTAATAGTGCTAATTAACAACGCTGCCGAGGGCGCAGAGTTTGTAAACGATATTCGTGCCATGGGATCGGATGTGCCTATTGTATGCAGTGATGGTATGGATAGTAGCTCGGTTCAGAATAATTTGGACGAGGACAGCGGAGAAATTTATGTTGCCTCCATAATTGATATGTCATCTCCCCCGCATGGGGTGGAAAACTTTGTTAATAGATATGTAACCCAGTATGGAGCTCAGCCCGATATATGGGCAGTACAGGGGTATGAGAGTGTGATGTTGGTGGCGCAGGCTGTGGAGGACGGGGTCTACACAAGCCATGCACTACAAGAATATCTTGCCACAACACCAAATATGGATAGCTTGTACGGTGGTGCTACATTTGAAAACGGTGCGCTGGCCGACCGCCCCACATATCTTAAAATTGTAAGCTCACAAAGGGACGAGTACCTTTCTGAGCCGATTATTGAAAAGGCCACTGATGAGCAAATTATAACCTGATTTGCACTGATAATATAAAACCTTAGTTTTGCAAACTCGTGGTTTTGCCGATGCATGGCAACCATCCTGAATGCTTAAATAAAATCATGTTGAAATGGCGGTTTATTTGTATGCATCAATAATCATGACCTGTCACGGTGGAATGGAGCGTTAGTATGGAAATACAAAAAACCAAAGAGATTAAAAGCATCACCGGCAGTTCAGAAATGATGAAAAGCTTTGATGAACGCCTTACGGTGGTTGGAAAAGGGGGCTGGGCAGCGCTTTTGGTGCTCGGTCTTTTGGTGTTGGGCGTGGTTATTTGGGGTTTTGTTGGTCGCATAGAAAAGTATGTGGTCAGTCAGGGCGTGCTTACCTATGGAGCGGGAATAATTGATGTGTCGGCCGGGGCGACCGGAATGATTACCGATATTTCGGCTCAACCTGGTGAGGTCGTTGAGATGGGGCAGGTGCTTGGACGCATAGATACCCCCGACATTGTGCAGGAGATAATAACGGCTCAGGATCAACTTACATCACTTGGAAATATGTCAGTTGAATCCATAGCACTGGACCCACAAATACGCAATGGCGATATTTACCCCGAGTTTGCACAAATAATACAGCAGATTGAAAGCTATGAAGCCCAAAGCTATGCAGCAGGGCTTGGATATAATAAAAATCTTGATGATTACCAAAATCAAATTGAGCAAAAGCAACTGGAGCTTGATGGCTACCGCGACCAGCGAAGTGATGCGACCGATCGCTATGATGACTATATAGATATAAATGGACGAAATGAGCAAACGGTGCCGCAGGAAGGCTCGATATATGTAGATCAGCTTGGCACACAATATTCTCGCAGTTATAGGGCCGAGAATACCACCGTGGTTTATGATTACAACGGCAGGGCTTACTCGGTGCTCAGTAGTGCCGGCAGTGATGAGCAGCTTCCCGTTTACTATTTTATTGACACCGATGGCGATGGGTCGCCCGACCTTCCCGAGATAGAAAATACTCTTGGGCAGTATTATTTGCCGTCATACTTTACAAACACCGGGGGCGGCACCTCGTCTGTGCCTACATCAAATGTACCAACGATATTTTATGATTCACAAACAGGCAGGATGTATTTGGACCCACAGGGTTTGGAATTTGCCCCAATTGAGTACCGAACGCTGACGATTTATGACAGTAATCTTGATGCTATGATACAGCAAATAGAGCAATATAATCTTCAAATAACCCAAGCCGAGGCCGAGCTTGAGCTACTAAAACAGACGGCTACTGATTACCTACAAGGCGAAATGCTTCAAAACCAGGCACTCACCCAACTGCTAAAAGCACAGTTTGAGGCTGCCAAGTTGGTAAAGCAAAACGATTTATTACAGCAAATCAGTACCCTACAAGATGAGCTGATGCGCAAGTCCTCCATTGTATCTCCTGTGGAGGGGAGGGTGCTTGAGCTTAATTTCCGCACAGGAACCCCCATAGAGGAGGGGGGAACCTACTGCAGTATAGTGAGAAGCAGTGGCACATCCTCAGATAATCAGGTGGTGCTTTATGTTTCGGTTGAGGATGGCAAAAAAATTCAGCAGGGTATGACAGTTCAGGTAACCCCTGCTACGGTGGATAAAAATCAATATGGCCACATTGTGGGGCTTGTGAAATCTGTATCCGAATATGTTGTTAGTGAGGAACATATGACACAAACACTAAATAATGAGCTGCTTATGCAAAGCCTTACACAGGATAGCGCACCGCTTGAGGTAACTGTGGAGCTTTTGCGCAGTACGGATACAATTAGCGGCTACAAGTGGTCCATGGGCAGTGGCGCCCCAATAACAATAGACCCCGGCACTATATGCCAAGCAGAGATAGTGGTTGAGAGTATGCGACCTGCCGAAATGGTGTTACCCTACATAAAAAAATTGTTGTCAAATTAACAGTAAATATAGTGCTTTACTCGGCTTTTTAATACTACAATGTTATGTAACAGATGAGGAGGGAGCCCTGTGGCAGAGGCCAAGAGTTTATTTCGCAAGGTGTCATTAGATCGTTTAAGCTCGCCCGAGGAGCTTGATCAAAATCTAAAGGTTACAAGGCCGTTTGGAAAAGTGGCTATAGGTGCACTTATATTTTTGGCATTATCGGGCCTTGCTTGGAGCATAATGGGTAGTTCTCCAATAAAGGTTGCAGGCAATGGAATGCTCATGTATGGCTCGGGTATAACCACTGTAACGGCGCTGGGCACAGGTTCGGTTACCGATGTTGGTGTGCAGGTGGGTGACAGGGTGGAAAAAGGCCAGACCATCATGCGAATAGATCAGCCCGACATAATAAGCGAGATAGAAAAATACGAAAGACAGCTACTTGATGTACAGCAACTTAGCATGGAGGAAATGCTAAATTCTCCGGGCAGGCTAAGCAGCGATATTTATAACGAGTTTTCTCCTATTATACAGGAAATAAAGCAGTACGAAATCCAGCGCGACAGCCAATTGCTTGAATTTGGAAATACCACCCAGCAATACGATCAAGAGCTTGCAAAATTGGAACTTGCCATAGAACTTGCACAGGACAAGGTGGATGTTTATGAGCGTTTGTACGGTGATTGGAGCGATGAGGACTACGTGAATGCCCAGGCCTCCAACGGTGTGCAAACAAGCATAGTGGACGATAGCGGCAACTACTATGTTAGAAATTCAGTGGTGGCGGCAGAAATTACCGTTTATGACACCGCCGGAAACTTGTATGTGATAATAACCGATGATCCCGGTGATATGCCATCGGATTATCTGGATCAAAGTGGGACGCAAAACAACAACCCCACAGCTACATATCGCCTTCCGGGTACTGCAGGATCACTTAAGGTGCCCACCATATACTTTCAAAGTGGCACAGCCTATATTGATAGGGTAGGTGGCGCATTTACCAGGGTAAGTGAAATGGAATCGGTGGTGACATTGGACGAGAGCAGCTTTTTGCAGCAGATTGCCTCTGCCCGGGACGAGCTTGAGCAGGCAGAGCTAAACCTTGAAAACTTCTTAGAGCAGGGCACCGATTACATGGGTGCAAGCCTTGATGTGACAAATGCCGCCATTGCACAGCTCTATGAGCGTTTTGAGCAGACAAAAATTATAAAAGAACAGGATATCGCCCTTTACCTTGATGATTTGCAGGAGCAGATGATGTCGCAGGGTGAGGTTGTTTGTACTGTGGATGGGACTGTGCTTGAGGTTAATTTTACCCGCGGTGATCTTTTGCAGGCAGGTACGGCTGTTTGCAGAATTATTGAGGGTGGCGAGGCCGTTGGCGGTGACGAGGTTGTTTTGTACATACCTGCAAATGAAGCTACACAGGTGGCAGAGGGTATGAGGGTTAATATATCCCCCACCACGGTAAACTCGCAGGAGTACGGAGGAATTATAGGAACGGTCAAGGCGGTTTCGCCTTATGCTGTCAGCTCCCAGCGTATGATGAACACCCTAAACAGTGAGCAATTAGTACAGATGTTCATTGGGGAGTCGGCGCAGGTTGAGGTTGAGGTAGAGCTACTGCGAAGCAACGATACAGTAAGCGGATATGAGTGGACAACCCCAATGGGTGCGCCATTTAGCATTGATGGTGGAACGCTTTGTACAGCTCAGGTAACGGTGGGGTACCAGCGTCCAATACAAACGGTTATACCATTTATTCGCAAGCTTCTGTTTGGCAGCGACACAGAGTAGGGGAGTGATGAGGTATGGGTGAGCAGGGGACAGTAAAAATCTGCAAGCGAGCAAAAACTCCAAGTATTTTGCAAATGGAGATGGTGGAGTGCGGTGCGGCTTCGCTTGCTATGGTTTTGGCCTATCACAGATTGTATGTGCCACTGGAAAAACTGCGGGTGGAGTGTGGCGTAACCCGCGACGGTGTTCGTGCGAGCAACATTGTAAAGGCGGCCCGTAAATATGGGTTTGAGGCCAAGGGCTACCGCATGGAACCCGAGGCACTTAAAAGTATGACAGGGCCGATGATTATACATTGGAACTTTAATCATTTTGTGGTTCTTGAGGGCTTTCATCCCACTAAGGATAGGGTTTACCTAAATGATCCGGGCTCCGGTAGACGCACCATAACATTTGAAGAATTTGATCTTTCTTTTACCGGTGTAGTTTTAACATTCACCCCCAATGAAAGCTTTAAGGCGGGTGGCGAGAAAAGCAGTATGATGGGCTCTTTGCTTGTGCGTATTAATGCTGCACGTACCCCCTTGGCACTGCTGATAATAGCAGGTCTTTTGCTGGTTATTCCCGGCATTGTAATACCCACGTTTTCGCAGCTATTTATAGATGAAGTGATGTTAGCCGGACGAACCGACTGGCTAAGGCCACTGTTGTGGTTTATGGGCGCCACGGTGTTGGTAAATGGTTTGCTACACTGGATACAGCAAAAATATTTGCGTCGCATGGAGGTCAAGCTGGCACTTGTGGGCGCAAGCTCCTTCTTTTGGCACATACTGCGCCTGCCGATTTTGTTTTTCCAACAGCGCTCGGCCGGTGATA
>CAYJGQ010000061.1:0-3862 GCA_964369885.1 uncultured Oscillospiraceae bacterium | reverse complement strand
AATGGGTAATAACGATAAGGTGGCAGCCTTTCTTTCAAGGGAGCTATCTACCAACGTCATAAACCTTGTGACGGTGGTGTTTTATCTTGTTATAATGTCGCAGTATAACATACTTTTAACCGTAATAAGTATAGTTTTGGCCGCCTGCAATGTGGCTTACTTTTTCTATAGTTCCGGTAAGGTTGAGGCGGTAAACAGTAAAACTATGCAGGACTCGGGCAAACTGTACGGCACATCGGTGTCGGGACTTTATATCATAGAAACCTTAAAGGCCACAGGCTCTGAGTCGGGATTTTTCTCTAAGTGGGCGGGCTACCATGCCAAGGTGCTAAATGGCCAGCAAAAACTCGGCGCGCTAAGCCAGGTATTGCAGGCTCTGCCAAACCTACTCTCACAAATGGCTGAGATGTTTGTGTTGGTGGTGGGTGGTCTTGAAATACTAAAGGGCAACCTTACGGTTGGTTCGCTAATAGCATTTCAGGGACTGCTTGGCAACTTTATGAACCCCATAGCTCAGCTAACCCAAATGGGCATGAGTATAAAACAGCTTAAATCAGACATGAACCGTCTGGATGATGTTATGAAATACGATGTTGATGCCTACGCCGACCCTGACCAAGATAACACCTCGAGCGAAAAAAATGAGGAAGACTACCGTAAACTTGATGGCTACATAGAGGTGAAGGATTTAAGTTTTGGATATAATCTGCTTGAACCACCGCTGATTGATAACTTTAATTTAACCCTGCGCCCCGGCTCCAGGGTGGCTTTGGTTGGGGCGTCGGGCAGTGGCAAGAGTACAGTTACCAAAATACTTACCGGCATAAATAGGCAGTGGGGTGGACAAATCCTGCTTGACGGCGTGGAAAAGGACGACCTCCCGCGCAACGTACTGACAAATTCCATTGCAGTGGTAGATCAGGATATCAGCATGTTTGATGCCACAATACTTGATAATCTTACCATGTGGGATGCCACAATAACCGAGCAGGATGTTATAAAAGCGGCCAAGGATGCCTGCATACATGATGATATAAATACCCGCCCGGGTGGGTACAGAGCTATGGTGAGTGAGGGTGGCAGCAATTTTAGCGGCGGACAGCGCCAAAGGATGGAAATTGCCCGTGCCCTGGCAGGTAATCCTACAATACTTATTATGGATGAAGCGACCAGTGCGCTGGACGTGACCACCGAACAAATTGTGAATGACAATATACGGCGTAGGGGCTGCACCTGCATTGTGGTGGCACACCGCCTAAGCACAATTAGGGACTGCGATGAAATTATTGTAATGCACAAGGGGAAAATTGTTCAGCGTGGAACCCATGAGGAGATGAAAAATGTCCAAGGGCCATATGCAGAGCTTATAAAAACAGCCGTGTAGGAGGAGGGATTTTCGTATGCAGACCATGGTAAATAATAAGCCGTTTTTTCTGCACGAGCTCTCGGGTTGTGCCGAAATTCACGAAGGCTTTGTAAACCTATATTTAACACAACAAGATGAACACGGAAATGCGGTAGGGCGGAGATATTTTCTCTTTACCTGCGATGAAGGACGTGGCCTACCCAATTTGGCACCATATCAAACCGCCGATGGTCAACTAATTGGCATAATGGCGGTTCCGGGGCGTGACTGCATCCTAAATGATGATGCCAATGTGCGGGACAAACAGGATAAGTTGGAACTTGAGTGGGCAGCAAGAGCCGCCAGCTTGCTTGAATGGACACGCATGGAGGTGGATGAACTTTGTAGCCGCCCCGGTGAAGAAATACATGCTTTTTTAAGCAGTTTTATTGCCAAGGCGTATGACTACATGGGACAAAAAGACCTGCATGAGCGCAAGGAGCAACGGGAGCGCTACATACAGGATGAGCAAAACTTGGAGAGCGGACTTTATAATTTGGCCGAGGTACTAAGCACCACGGGTAAAAAATCTGTTGGTGATGAGGTTGGCAAGGGGATTGTGATGGAATCATCCGACCCTCTGTATATGGCCTGCGTTTTGGTGGCCGATGCCATGAATATAAAAATTACTCTGCCGATTTACCTGAAAAATAATACAAAGTCGGCAGATCCCATTGCCGACATAACAGATGCATCCGGATTTAGATATCGTGAGGTTATCCTCAAAGATAACTGGGAAAAGCATCCGCTTGTGCCCATGCTTGCCTACTATGGGGACGAAACCAAAACCCCAATTGCCCTAATTCCCTACAAATCCAAGGGCTTTTTAATGGTAGAACCACAGAGCGGAGAAAGACGTGTTATAACCCCAGATGATGTAGAGCAAATACAGCCTCGTGCCATAATGTTTTACCGCAGCCTACCAAGCGAAAAAGTAACAGCAAAAAAACTACTTAAATTTGGGCTTGCAGGGGTAACCTCGGCAGACTGGATGTGGGTTGTGTTTATGGGTGTTGGTGGCGGTTTGCTTGGAATGTTGACACCCCAAATTACCGGCGAAATATTTGACAGTATTATTCCTGATGGCGACAGTGCCATGCTTATACAAATAGGATTTTTGCTATTTGCCCTTGCGGTAACCAGCTTTGCATTTGAACTTACACGCGGATTTGCTATGCAGCGCATAGAAATGGCAACCGAAAAGGACCTGCAGTCGGCCGTGTGGGATAGGCTCTTAAATCTACCAGTTGGGTTCTTTAGGGAATATTCATCGGGTGAACTTGCCGAGCGTGCCATGGGCATATCACAAATTCGCCAAATCATTTCGGGCTCGGTGGTAAACACCGTAATCACATCTATATTTTCGGTTTTTTATATCATCATGCTATTTATTAAAGGGCAAAAATTGGCATGGGTTGGAATAGGAATTTTGCTGGTGGTGCTACTGTTTTCACTGGGCCTTGGTTTTATACAAACCAGATATGAAAAAGTATTGCTGGAAAAAAGCAATAAAATATCAGGACACATGTTTGGATGGCTCAGCGGCCTTTCAAAAATTAGAATATGTGGGGCAGAAAAACGCATTTTCAACAATTGGAGCAATCTTTTTTCACAAACACGCACACTAAGCTTCAGAAAAGAGCGCATGACAGGAATACAAACCATCTTTAATTCCTCCATAAATATCATTATGTCTATGGTGCTGTATTTTGCTATATTTGAGTTTAGTGATTTTGAAATAGCTGTGGGTGCGTTTATTGCCTTTAATACGGCGCTCTCAGAGCTTATGCAAAACACCATTGGCCTGTCACAAACCGTGCTGTCGGCCAATGTAATAGTGCCTATATATAAAAATATTCAGCCAATACTTAACGAACTGCCCGAAACAAGTGAGCAGAAAAACAACCCGGGCGTGCTGCGGGGCGACATTGAAATAAGCCATATTAATTTTAGATACGACAGCGACGGCCCACTGGTGCTAAAAGATGTTTCCTTCTCGGTAAAACAAGGGGAGCATGTAGCCTTGGTGGGACCATCGGGAAGTGGCAAAAGCACCTTGTTTCGCATACTTTTGGGTTTTGAACAGGCCGAGAGCGGTCAGATGTTTTTTGATGGCATGAGCCTTGATCAGCTTGATGTTCGTTCGGTGCGCCGTCAGCTTGGCGTGGTTTTGCAATCAGGCCAGCTGCTAAGCGGCTCTCTGTTTGAAAATATTGTGGGGGCAAACTTATCCCTCACACGAGAAGATGCAATGAGGGCCGTAGTGCAGGCCGGTATGGAGGAAGATTTGGCCGACATGCCAATGGGGCTTGATACCGTGGTGACCGAGGGGCTTGGAACCCTATCAGGCGGACAAAAACAGCGCCTTTTAATTGCTCGTGCCTTGGCCTCAAACCCACGTATAATGTTTTTTGATGAGGCCAAGGCACGAGCAATTAAAAGGCGCTGTTTTTGTCC
>CAYJGQ010000060.1:0-13850 GCA_964369885.1 uncultured Oscillospiraceae bacterium | reverse complement strand
GGCAATGGAGGCCGGCATCATTGTTATCGCTCACGAAGCTGCCAACATTGAGAATGCTCACTTTGACATCGAAGCATTTGACAACACCGCTTATGGCGAACACTTCATGGAAATCCTTGCTCCCATGATGGGCGAAACCGGCCAGTACACCACATTTGTTGGCTCGCTGACCGCTACCTCCCACAACCAGTGGGTTGACGGCTCTGTAGCAGTACAGGAAGCAAACTTCCCCAACATGGAGCTTGTAAGCAACAAGAACGAGACCACCGAGGATTCTGAGAACGCTTACCAGAAGACCAACGAGCTCCTTCTTGCCTACCCTGACCTTGTAGGTTTCCAGGGTTCTGCTATGACCGATGCCCCCGGCGTTGCTCGTGCAATCGAGGAAGCCGGCAAGGCTGATTCCACCTTCGTTATCGGCACTTCGCTGGTATCTGTTGCCGGTCAGTACCTTGAGACAGGTGCTATCGACATGATCTCCTTCTGGGATCCCGCAGAGGCCGGTTATGCCATGAACGAAATCGCACTCATGATGCTTCAGGGCGAAACCCCTGCAGACGGCATGAGCCTTGAGGCTCCCGGTTACCAGAACCTTATGCTTGACGGCAAGGTATTCTACGGTAGCGCTTGGATCGACGTAACCAAGGAAAATATGGGCGACTACAACTTCTAAGTAGTACCTAAGTAAAACAAAATCGGTCGCTATGTAATTAACAATAGTGCGTTACATAGCGACTGATTTGCTGTATTGCAGCACCCGCAGTGGCAAAGTGCCCGGTGAAAACCGAGCACAGCCACAATATGCGGTGTTGCTACTGCATTGATTATCCATATCCACAAGAAAGGACACGATCTTATGGCCAAAGCATTGGTAAAATTAACAGGCATATCGAAATCCTTTGCAGGAGTAAAAGCGTTACAGAACATAGACTGGGTAATCAACGAGGGGGAAACGCGCTGTTTGGCAGGAGAAAACGGTGGCGGAAAATCCACACTGATTAAGGTAATTTCAGGCTTTTACACTCCCGATGAGGGTGAAATTGAAATAAACGGCAAGGTTTATAAAAACCTTACGCCTCAACAGGCTATCAGAGCAGGAATACAGATAATCTATCAAGATTTTTCGGTTTTTCCAAATTTAACTGTGGCCGAAAATATAGCGCTTAGCGCAGAACGACTGGACAATAAAAAAATTGTTAACTGGAAAAAAGTGAGGGAGAGAGCCCAACAAGGCCTTGACCTAATTGACGTAGAGATGGACCTTGATGCACTTGTGGGAGATCTTTCGGTGGCCAACAAACAGCTTGTGGCCATATGCCGAGCACTACTGCAAAACGCCAAGGTACTGATTATGGACGAGCCGACCACCGCCTTGACCCGCAAAGAGGTTGACTCTTTGTTTGGGGTGGTGCGCGACCTTCAAAAGAAGGGCATCGCCATTGTATTTGTAAGTCATAAACTTGAGGAAGTTTTTGAAATTGCCGACAAGCTCACCATACTTCGAAACGGCCAAAAGGTTATTGAGGGCGAAATGAGTGAGTTTGACCGCGAGAAATTTATATACTACATGACCGGCAAGAACATTGATGAGTCGCGCCATGAGTCGACGGCTCTCACCGAAAATCCCGTAATGCACCTTGAAAACATCGGCATTAAGGATCTGTTTGCCGATATATCCCTAAGCCTTTACCCGGGTGAAATTTTGGGCATTACAGGCCTTTTGGGATCGGGACGAAGCGAGCTTGCAAGGGCGCTGTTTGGCCTTGAGCGCATCACCGAGGGCAAGATGTTTGTAGAGGGTAAGCAGGTTGCGCTAAAATGCGTAAAGGACGCCATAAAGGTGGGCATAGGCTATGTTCCTGAAGACCGCTTGACCGAGGGGCTTTTCCTGCGCCACACAATATCGCGCAATACCGTGGCCGCCACCATTGATGCAAATCTTAATAACCACAAACTTGTTGACGACCAAAAGGTTACCGATGAAACCGACCGTTGGATAGGCGAACTTAAAATTAAAACCCCAACAGGAGAGCTTCCCGCGCAGACCCTTTCGGGTGGCAACCAGCAAAAGGTGGTATTGGCAAAGTGGCTTGCCACCAACCCAAAGGTTTTAATACTTAACTGTCCCACGGTGGGCATAGACATAGGCTCTAAGGCCGATATATATGCCTACACACGCAAACTTGCCCAAAACGGCATAGGTATCATAATCATATCGGACGACATCCCCGAGGTACTGCAAAACTGTGATCGGGTTATGATTATGAAGAAGGGTAGGATTGTGGACGAGGTTAAAACATCTGATCTTGACGATGCAACCCTGTCCAAGATGCTAAGCGAATCCTAAAAACTCTACCCAATACACACCGAAAGGAACATAGCAAATGAAACGGATATTAAAGCGCAACGAATTTTTTGTTGCACTGACAATCGTGATTTTGGCTTTAATCATAGGCCTTAGAAATCCGGTGTTTTTTACTGCTGCAAACTTTGTGGGACTTGTAAAGAACAGCATAGTGCCCGGCATAATGGCATTTGCACTGATGATGGGCATAATTGCAGGCGGCATTGACGTATCTTTCCCTGCTGTGGCTGTGGTTTCCATGTACCTTACCAGTAAGCTAATGGACTCCATACAGTACACAGGCCCTGTAATAGTCCCCATTTTAATGGCGGCCGCCATAGGCCTTGTGCTGGGGCTTGTAAACGGCATAATAATAACAAAATTTGATCTGCCGGCCTTTATAGTAACCCTGGGTACGTCAAGCGTATTTAGCGGACTGCTAATATCAATAGTGGGTGCAAAGCCTGTAAACCGCCTGGTAAAGCCCCTTGAGGACTTTAGCAAGGGTGAGATTTTCAGGGTTACCTCGGGAGATTCGACCGCCATAATGCCCTATACATTCTTCTTTTTAATAGGCATAATGATTGTGGTTTACCTAATTCTTAACTACACCATGCTTGGCCGTGGCATATACGCCATAGGCGGTGACAAGGTGTCGGCGCACCGTGCAGGCTTTAATGTAAAGGGTATTACAATATTTGTATACGCCTTTATCGGCTTTGCGGCCGGCCTTGCAGGCATCTGTCATACAATTCAGGCCCGCATGAGCCTTCCCACCGACCTAATGGGCGACGAAATGATGATTATTGCCGCCGTGGTGCTGGGTGGTACAAAAATTTCGGGCGGTAGCGGTACCGTTTTGGGCACGGCACTTGGTATGTTCCTAATTACCATGTCGCGCAACTCGCTGATACTGCTGGGCATACCCTCCACCGCACAGCGCTTTATCATAGGCGTTATAATTGTGGCAGGTACAGGCATTTCGGCCTATCAGGCACTGCGTAACAGCAACAAGATTCCCAAGATTTTGGACGATACAAAACAGTTTATTGCAGGAGGTGTGAAAAATGGAAAATAAAACAAACCTCATGCAGTCCTTTAACAACAGGTTTACAAATTTTATTAAGAATACCACAAGAGATGCAAACATTCTGCGTCTGTCCATCATAATGGTGGGTGCATTTGTACTAATGGCGGCACTTAGCCCCGAGCTGTTCCTGACAGCCGATAACTTCCGCTCCATGACCTTCCAGTTCCCCGAAATCGGTATTTTCTCCATTGCCGTTATGCTGGCCATGCTACTGGGCGGTATTGACCTTTCGGTTGTGGGCATTGGTAACCTAAGTGGCATACTGTCGGCCTTTCTAATTATCAAACTCACCCCCATAACCGGCGAGGTGGTGGCCATAGTTATAGGCGTAATAGTGGCACTTATGATTGGCCTGCTGTGCGGCGCGCTAAACGGCGTGTTGATTGCAAAATTGGGTATACCTGCTATGCTGGCAACCCTTGGTACCATGGAAATTTTCTCGGGCCTTGGCGTTATGCTGACCGACGGCGCCGCCGTGTTTGGTATTCCCGAGAGCTTTTCGATCATAGGTACCGGCACAATTCTTGGCATACCAAATCCTCTTATCATTTTTGTGGTGGTGGTTACCATATTTACCATCGCTTTGCAGCGCAAAAAGTTTGGCCTTGAGGTTTACCTCACCGGCACAAACGCCAAAGCCTCGCGTTTTTCGGGCATAAAAACCGGCCTTACCGTAATTCAGACCCACATGGTGGGCGGACTACTGGCCGCCACTGCCGGCATAATTCTGGCCTCCCGTGTTAACTCGGCCAAGGCCGATTATGGCTCCTCCTATACACTTCAGTGTATTCTGGTGGCCATACTGGGTGGTGTTAGCCCCTTTGGCGGATTTGGTAAGGTTACAGGTGTGGTGCTTGCAATACTAACACTACAGTTCCTATCAAGTGGATTTAACATGCTGCGCTTTGATAACTACCAGAAGTCCTTTATCTGGGGTCTTGTGCTTATACTTGCCATGATTATGAACTACTACGGCAACAAACGTGCCGAAAAGAAAAAGCGTGATCAGGCAAACAAGGAAAAAGCCGAACAGCAAAAAACAGCATAATTTAGGTGCTTTACACTCACTCGACTTTTTCGCCTTAGCGGCGCGGGGGTGAGCACGGGCATCACCCCGCCGGCAAACACCGCCCACCGGGGCTAAAGCCCGCACTCACCCACCACACCCCTAAAACAAAAAATGCGATCGAGTGTAAAACGCTGATAAAGCACAAAGTGCTGATAAAGCACAGAGTGCTGATAAGCAGAAAACACAGGTAAACACATAAGTACATATACAAATTTCATTCTATATATGAGGAGGCAAATGTTATGCAAAGACTGCTAAACGATCCTAAGAATTATGTAGACGAGATGCTTGAAGGGGTATATCTTGCCCATGCCGACCAGGTTAAGTGCGTTGGCGATGACAAGAGATGCTACGTAACCACAAAGAAAAAAGACGGCAAGGTAGGCATTGCCACAGGTGGCGGTAGCGGCCATTTGCCGCTGTTTATGGGCTATGTTGGCGAGGGTATGCTGGATGGCTGCTCGATAGGTGGGGTGTTTCAGTCCCCCAGTGCCGACCAGATGGCCGAGGTAACCCGTGCCATAGATGCAGGCGCAGGCGTGCTGTACATATACGGCAACTACGGCGGCGACATCATGAACTTTGACATGGCAAAAGACCTTGTGGAATTTGATGATATTGAGGTTCGTCAGGTTGTTGCAGGCGAGGACTGTGTTTCGGCCCCTAAGGGCATGGAGAACAAAAGACGTGGCGTTGCCGGCATTTACTATGTATTTAAGTGTGCAGGCGGTGCGGCGGCAGCCATGCTACCCATCGACGAGGTTGAGCGCATTGCCCAAAAGGCGGCCGACAATGTGCGCACCATGGGTGTGGCTCTGACCCCCTGCATCATCCCCGAAAACGGCAAGGCCAACTTTAGCATTGAGGCCGGCCACATGGAGCTTGGCATGGGCATACATGGCGAGCCCGGCATTGACAAGGGACCCATCAAGCCTGTTGATGAGGTTGTGGACGCAATGATGGAGAGAATACTCCCCGACCTACCTTACAGCAGTGGCGATGAAGTTGCAGTGCTTATAAACGGCCTTGGTGCAACCCCACTTGAGGAGCTTTACATCATTTATCGCCGTGTGGCACAGGTTCTGGCCGAGAAAAACATAAAGGTGTTCACCGCAAATATTGGCGAGTATGCCACCTCTATGGACATGGCAGGCGCCTCGATAAGCCTGCTCAAGTTGGATGATGAGCTTAAAAAATATCTTGCTATGCCCTGCAACACTCCTTTTGTAAAGCAGGCACAGCTTTAATAGGGAGGGCTTAGTATTATGGCGATTGATAAAAAAAAGGCGGTCGAGTTTATATGTGCGGCCTCCAAAATTATGAACGACAACAAAGAGCACCTCATAGAGCTTGATGCCGCACTGGGCGATGGCGATTTGGGGCTTACCATGAGCGCCGGCTTTAACAAGGCCAAAGAGGTGGCCGAGCAGTATGCCGAGGAGGATCTTGGCAAGTTTTTCTTCACGGTGGGTTCGGCCATTGCAAAGGAGGTGCCCTCGACCATGGGCACCTTGGTGGGAAGTGGCTTTTTAAAGGTTGGCAAGGCCCTAAAGGGGCAGCAGAGCATGGGCATGACCGAGCTTGCCACATTTATGCGGGAGTATGTAACCGGCATAATGGAGCGAGGCAAGGCCTCGCCGGGTGACCGAACAATAATCGACTCCCTGATGCCTGCGGCCGATAGTCTGGCCGCCGAGCAGGGCGACGACCTTGCGGCCGCCATTGGCAGAGCCTACGAGGCCTCCCTTGCAGGCGTTGAGGCCACAAAGGATATGAAGGCTGCCTTTGGGCGCGGTGTATTCTTTGGCGACAAGGTGTTGGGCATACCCGACCAGGGTGCCATTGTAGGTTCGCTTATTGTAAAGGCCTGGGTAGAGGTATTGTAATTTGGCAGGATTAGCTGCAATTTAGCATGTAGAATTTGGAGCGCCTTAGGGTGCTGACATCATGACCATAAGGAGAAAAACTATGTGGACTAAGGAGCTTTTTGGAGTAGAGAAGCCTATTATAGCTATGTGCCACCTCCAGGCCATGCCGGGTGACCCCGGGTATGACTACGAGGGCGGCATGGAGAAGGTGCTCGACTGCGCCCGCAAGGACCTTCATGCATTGCAGGATGGCGGCGTGGATGGGGTTATGTTCTCTAACGAGTTTAGCCTACCATACCTTACCAGTGTAAAGCCTGCCACCGTGGCCGCCATGGCCCGTATTATTGGCGAGCTTATGAGCGAGATAAAAATCCCACACGGTGTAAACTGCCTGTGGGACCCCGTGGCCTCGATAGATCTTGCTGTGGCGGTTGATGGTAAGTTTATTCGCGAGATCATCACAGGTGTGTATGCCAGTGATTTTGGCCTGTGGAATACCAATGTAGGCCAAACCGTGCGCCACAAGATGAGCCTTGGAGCAAAGGATCTTAAAATGCTTTACAACATTGTGCCCGAGGCCGCTGTTTATCTTGGCGATCGTGATATCTGCGATATCGCTCGTTCTACTGAGTTTAATAACAATCCCGACGCACTGTGTGTATCGGGGCTTACCGCAGGAGCCGAGACCGACACCCAGATACTTAAAAAGGTTAAGGATTCTGTAAAGCGCACACCTGTATTTTGCAATACAGGTTGCAACAAGGATAACATCCGTCGCCAGCTAAGCGTGGCCGACGGCGCAGTTTGCGCCACCACATTTAAGTATGACGGCGTGTTTGAAAACCTTGTCGATGTAACCCGTGTAAAGGCCTTTATGGACGAGGTAAAGGACTTTAGAAAGGGTCTGTAAATAAGGCGACAGCCGACCTGTATGTACCAACAGGAAAGCGGGGGGCTTTCCCCCGCTTTTTTCATACCTATAAAATATCTTTGAGAGGAAGTAGGCAGATGGCGAAGAAATACGTACTTGGTTTTGATGGCGGCACAGGCGGAATGCGTGTGGGAATATATGATTTAGAGGGCAATGAAATTGCCTTTGCGGCGACCGAATATAAAACCTATCACCCCCATCCGGGCTGGGCCGAACAGGACCCAATGGACTGGTGGAACTGCCTTGCCAAGAGCACCAAAAGTGCCATTGCACAGGCAGGGGTGGACAAAGAGGATATTGTTGCGCTGGGCTATGATGTAACCTGTTGTTCGGTAATGCTATCGATGAAGGATGGCACACCACTTGGCAACTCGCTTATCTGGATGGATGTGCGCTCGGCAAAAGAGGCCGAACAGGTGGCCGCCACCGGCGACCCGGCACTGAAATTTAACGGCTTTGGCAAGGTGTCGGCCGAGTGGATGCCCTGCAAGGCGCTTTGGCTAAAAAAGAATGAAACCGAAAAATATAACAAGGCCGACCTGCTGTGCGAGTATGCCGACTGGATTACATACAAGCTGACAGGGCGCTGGACTGCCAACCTTAGCAACATGGCTGTGCGTTGGTACTACGACAGCCAAAACGGCGGATATCCCCGTTCGCTTTACAAGGCCATTGACCTTGAGGATGCGCTGGATAAGTTTCCTCAGGACATCACCCATCTTGGCGACAATTTGGGTACCCTTACAAAAGAGGCCGCAGAACACCTGGGTCTGAGCGAGAAAACAATAGTGGGTCAGGGCGGTGTTGATGCCTATATTGGCAACTTTGGCCTTGGGGTAATAAAACCCGGCAAGGTGGCACTTATTACAGGCTCCTCCCACCTTATCATGGGTGTTACCGACAGCTATTCCTACAGCAAAACAGGCGTGTTTGGACCCTTCCCCGATGCCATTATAAAAGGCACCGGCATTGTAGAGGGCGGCCAGACCTCCAGTGGCTCTATTGTCAGCTGGTTTAAGAACAACTTCTGCAAGGATTTGGATATGCAGCCCGAGGGAGCCTACGCCATACTAAACCGTGAGGCCGAAAAGCTTTCCCCCGGTTCGGATGGACTGCTGGTGCTGGACTGGTGGCAGGGCAACCGCACCCCCTACACCGATGCAAATGTAAGGGGTAATATCTACGGGTTGTCACTTGGACACACCCAGGCACACATCTTCCGCGCAATAATGGAGGGCGTGGCCTACGGCACAGAGAATGTGTTTAACTCCTTTAGAAATGCAGGCTATACCGTGGATGAGGTTTACATGGGTGGCGGCACTACTAATAGCGATCTGTTTATGCAAATTCACGCCGACGTGAGCAATGTGGTGGTGAATGTGCCTACGAATCCCCAGTCGCCCACACTTGGCTCGGCCATATTGGCGGCCATGGCGGCAGGGCTGTTTGAGGACTTTGACGATGCGGTTAAACACATGGTGCAGTATTCAAAACGCATTGAGCCTATTCCCGAAAATCATGAAAAGTATAAAAAATACTTTGCCCAGTACCAAAAGGCCTACGAAACCTTTGGTCAGTGGATGCGTGATACCTCGGCGATAAATCAAAACTAAATACTAACAGCCAAGGCAATGCCGCAGTTTAAACGCTGCGGTGTTGCCATAGCTATGTAGCACCCTGTGTGAACTAAAAATCCATAATAATAGATAATTATATGAAACTTTAATCCGCATAGGAGTAGCATGGGAGGATAAATAGGTGTACCGATATAAATTAGGACTTTATGAAAAAGCCATGCCGGATGATATGCCACTGGAGCAAAAACTTTTGGCTGTAAAGGAAACGGGCTATGACCACATGGAGATGTGTGTAGACCTTGACCCCCAGAGGCAAAAGCGCCTTGACTGGACAAAAGAGGAGCGGGTTTACTGGCGCAACTTTATGTTTGAGAATGATGTTCCGGTTACAACCTTTTCGCTTAGCGCCCTGCGTGGGTGCCCACTTGGGGAGCTTGATGAACAAAAAAATAATCAGGCCCTTGAGATGATAGAAAAAGGGGCCACCCTTGCCTGTGATTTAGGGGCACGGGTAATGCTAATAAACGGCTACGATGTATACGACACCCCCTCGACCCCACAAACGGTGGCAAGGTTTTATGAAAACCTTGCCAAGGCGGTGGCAATTTGTGAGCAAAAGGGCATAGTTATGGCCATAGAGAATGCCGAAAAACCCTTTTGTGACAGCGTGGAAAAGGCGGCGATATATGTGCGCCACCAAAATTCCTCCTGCTTTGGCATTTATGCCGACTGCGGCAACAGTGCAAACTATGCACAGGGCGATGCCGACAAGGTGCTGTATGACCTCTCCTGCGGTCGTGGCATGATAGCCGCCATGCATCTAAAGGATACCACCCCCGGCGAATACCGCATGACCCGCTATGGGCAGGGACATGTGGATTTTGACAGGGTTGTAAAAACGGTGAAGCAGATGGGTGTTAGGATATTCACGGCCGAGCTTTTTTATAACCCCGATGTGGACTGGAAACCCGAGGCGGTGCGCGTGGGCAAATTTTTGCGCAGTTTCTTTTGAGGGATAGCCCTTGGGGCGAACCCACAGCAAAAGAGTGAGATTTGCGATGGCCTCCATAAAAGTGCTAAGCTTCTAAACATGGGATGGCCATACAAAGTCACCGCACTTCATCTCTCCTCACGGCGCCGCCTCCCCCGAGGGGGAGAAAGGCACGACAAAATCGTGCGGGTGGGGGGAGAGTCGGGTGCGGTCACGCACCCGAGGGCGGAGCCCCCGAGGGTCACGAGCGGATGCGAGTGGCGCGAGAGCCCCTGCCGAGCGGCAGGGGTAGCCCCCAAAGCCGAAGGGTTTGGGGGCGTAGGGGCGGAGCGTGAGGCTACCGCCTTGATGTTGCTTCCACAAAGTCCGCCCCACGGTGGGGCGGACTTATGTTGTCTAAACCTTTGGTTTATATGTAGGTGGGATAGAAAGATATATGTTGCCCATCTTACAAACCACTGCCTTTTCACAAAGTCAGTATGCGCACAAAACATGGAGGGTTATATTCGCACGGCTGTCGCAGCGCTTACAAGCATATAAACGACCTGCCTTATCTGTGAGCTTTACAGATTTGGCAGGTTTTTTGCCTGTCCGCATAAAAACTATGATGCCTGCATAAATTAAATCAGCACCGCCCAAAAGGGCGCAGGAGGGGCAATATGTTTACGGCGGTTACGGTAAGGGCGGCTATGCCTTGTAAGGGCTTTAGGGGGATACGGGCGGTCTTGTGTCCACCACGTCCAAAAATCGAACAGCGGCGAACACAGGGGATACCATGGCGGCTTATTGTGGCCTACGCTCATCGTAGGGGGGTACCATGGAAAGAAATTGCGAAGATGGCCCACCCACACGCTAAATGTCTTGTAATGCAAAAGGAGCTATCGGTGCCGCAGGACTGCGGTATAATACGCTTTGATCCTCTAAAACTGCGCCAAAGCCTTGCTGTTAACGCACTACTACATGCACTGCCCGAGCATCCTGTGCGGGTGGGGGTGGTGGATGCCTGTGGTGGGCAGGCAGAGCTCATACAAAGGCTGGTGGAGGGGGTGGGGGATGTTGTGGTCTATACACAGGCCGTGGGGAGGTATGAGCGGTTTGCAGAGCTTATGATGCTGCGCTATGGTGCACCTGTGATGTTTAGCGATAGCCCCACTGTGCTGAGGGGGTGTGATGCGGTGGTTGTGCTAAGCGGTGATGAAGATTGGTGGGGATATTCCCCCAGGGGGTGTGTGGTGGTGTCGGCAGAGGATGGATGTGGGGCAAAGGGGCGGTGGTTGGCCGATTGCTTTGAGGCAGCCCCCCCCGATTGGTGGAGCGAGGATAGAGAGATTAGCCCCACCGATCTGCTTGGAGCGATGTATAATGCCCATCCAACGGCCGGGCTGTCGGCCATAATGCCGTGCAGGTGCAGGGTTATGGGGCAAAACTGTGACACGGAGCAGTTTTTAAGGCTATCTAATGAGGTTTTTAGACAGATTAAAACAAAATTCCCCACTTGACAGAAAGGGTGCTTGTGACTATAATAAATCTATTGTGAATTAATAGGGGAAATGCATTTTAAATTTGGTGCAAATTCACTTCACAGAAAGGGGTTATACTCTAAAATGGCACATGATATTCTTATGACCCAGGAGGGTTACGAGGCTCTAAAGAAGGAGCTCGAAATACTTAAGACGGTTAAGCGTGCGGACATTTCGGAAAAGATAAAGGTAGCTCGTGGCTTTGGAGATTTGTCGGAAAATAGTGAGTATGATGAGGCCAAGAACGAGCAGGCCATTGTTGAAGCCCGCATCAACCAGCTTGAGGATCAAATTCTTAATGTGAAGATTGTTGATCAGTCCTCACTTTCCACCACCGAAATTTCGGTTGGATGTAAGGTTGAAATACTTGATATTGACATGGATGAAACCATGTGCTACCGCCTTGTCAGCTCGGTGGAGGGACATCAGTCGGATGAATCCATCACCGACGAGTCACCCATGGGGGTTGCTCTTATAGGGCACAAGGTTGGGGACGTAGTAGATGTTAGTGCTCCCTCGGGAACCTTTCAGGTAAAGGTAGTGTCTATCGGTCTGTAATTCCCAAAGTTTTACCCGCCAGTAAGGCGGGTTTCTCTTTGAAAACAAAAATACGCAGGACCAACATAAAGCAGGAGGAAATAATATGTCAGAGCAAAACCAAAACACCGCAGTACCCGAGCAGGAAATAACCCAAGCCGAATACTCCGAGCTACTTCAAATTCGTCGTGATCGTCTTGCCAAAATGAAGGCCGAGGGTAAAAACCCTTTCGAGATCACCACCTTTGCACGAACTGCCTATGCAGCCCAAATTGTAGAGGAATTTGAAAGCCTTGAGGAACAAGAAGTGTCCATTGCAGGACGCATTATGAGCTGGCGTGACATGGGCAAGGCCACCTTCATGGATCTGCGTGATAGTAGCGGTAAAATTCAGCTCTACATCAAAATAGATGCCATTGGCGAGCAAACCTATGCCGAAATGTCGCAGTGGGATCTTGGCGATATCATCGGCGTGAAGGGCAAGGTTTTCCGCACCCGTCGTGGCGAGATTTCGGTGGCCGCCGCCGAGATGACCCTGCTTTCAAAATCACTGCGCCCTCTGCCCGACAAGTGGCATGGGCTTAAGGACGTGGACCTGCGCTATCGTCAGCGCTATGTAGATCTTATTGCCAACCCCGAGGTTAAGGAGAGCTTTATAAAGAGATCCCGCATTATTCGTGAGATCAGAGCTTACCTTGATGCTAAGGATTACCTTGAGGTGGAAACCCCTGTGCTACACGGTACAGCAGGTGGTGCCGCCGCCCGTCCCTTTATCACCCACCACAATACCCTCGATCTTGATATGCATCTGCGCATTGCCCTTGAGCTTCACCTAAAACGCCTAATAGTGGGCGGATTTGATAAGGTGTACGAGCTTGGCAGGGTGTTTCGTAATGAGGGTATGTCGGTGCGCCACAACCCCGAGTTTACAATGATTGAGCTTTATGCCGCATATCACGATTATAATGATATGATGGATCTTACCGAGGATCTTATGCGCAGTGTGGCCCACAAGGTGCTTGGTACAGGACAGGTTCCCTATAATGATGTGATTATTGATCTTGACAAGGCCTTTGACCGTGTGAGCATGACCGAGCTTGTTAAGCGTCACACAGGGGTGGACTTTGCCGCCATTACCGACCTTGAACAGGCCAGAGCCGCCGCCAAGGAGCATCATGTCGAGTTTGAAAAGCACCACCTTTCAGGTGACATAATGAATTTGTTCTTCGAGCAGTTTGTTGAGGAACATTTGGTACAGCCCACCTTTGTTATGGATCATCCGGTGGAGATATCTCCGCTTGCCAAGCGCAAACCTTCTGATCCCGGATATACCGAGCGGTTTGAGTTGTTTATCGGTGGGCGTGAATACGCCAACGCCTTCTCGGAGCTAAATGATCCCATTGATCAGCGCGAGCGTTTCCAGCGTCAGGCCGAGCTACGTGCCGCCGGCGACCAGGAGGCCAACGAAATTGATGAGGATTTTCTGCTGGCGCTTGAGTATGGTATGCCTCCCACGGGCGGCCTTGGTATAGGTGTAGATCGTATGTGTATGCTGCTTACCAACAGCTATTCCATCCGTGATGTGCTACTCTTCCCAACAATGAAACCCGTCGAGGGGTGATAACGCCTGCCTCCGACGATAAGACCGTGGGGCTTTGTCACTGTCGCTCACGCGAAAGACCAAGACCGTGGGGCTTTGCCCCACACCCCACAAACTTTTTGAAAAAAGTTTGACCCAAAACTTATGCACGCCCCCTGCCTTTGGCAGGGGGCGAAGTTTTTTGCGCATACACTAATCACAGGCACATCTTCGGCGGTGGCGTGGCTACGGCTTTACTGCCTTACCTCGCACGCTCGGACAGCAGTCGCCCCTGCCTTTGGCAGTGGCACCCACTTCGTGGGCAAAGCCTCCGCCCCACCCCA
>CAYJGQ010000059.1:0-13879 GCA_964369885.1 uncultured Oscillospiraceae bacterium | reverse complement strand
GTACAAAGCACAATGTTAAACTTTATTGGTTATTTTTTCTCAAAATTATATATATCCGGGTGTGGCGCAGCCCCAAGCGCGCGTGCTTTGGAAGCATGAGGCCGCAAGTTTGAATCTTGTCACTCGGACCAAAAAGAGGTTATCCGCAAGGGTACCCTCTTTTTTTGTATCCTTGTTTTCTTTGCAAACCCGCCGAGCGCATAAGGTGGTCTGTGTGTAAAAATTTGCAGCCTATGGTGGTGCTTTATTGCCGTATGGCTTTATGGCTCATTATTTCTTAATGCTGTTTTGCCGTATTATTATTTTTTTTGCTGCAAAAAGCCTTTTATTGCCATTTTTGCTAAAAATATGACGAATTTGACCAATAACGTCTTGCAAAACCACGGTAAATAGAGTACAATTGTAACAACGATAGGGGAGCAATCTCAATATCCAATAAAACGACCACAAACAGAGAGGATGAAGGCCGATGGCGATTTCCATCAATACCAAGCATCTGGACAAATTCATAAAACCGCAGGAGTATGCGGCTGTGCTGCCCCAGGTTGAGGCTGCCCATGCGTCATTGCATGATGGTAGCGGCCTGGGCAATGATTTTTTAGGCTGGCTAACACTCCCAAATGACTACGACAAAGAAGAATTTGCCCGCATACAAAAAGCTGCAAAGCAAATTCAGTCAAACAGTGATATTCTCATTGTTATAGGCATTGGTGGCTCCTATCTGGGAGCACGGGCAGCGGTTGAAATGCTACATACCCCCTTTTACAACAACAAGAAAAAGGACACGCCGGACATCTACTTTGCCGGTTGTAACATAAGTCCTCACTACCTAAATGAACTTTTAAGCATCTGTGAGGGGCGGGACATCTCTGTAAATGTTATATCAAAATCGGGCACCACCACCGAGCCTGCACTGGCTTTTAGGGTGTTCCGCAAACTGCTTGAGGACCGATACGGTGTTGAGGGTGCAAAAAGCCGTATTTACTGCACCACCGACAAGGCTCGTGGAACCCTTAAAACCCTGGCCGACCGTGAGGGCTGGGAAACCTTTGTTATTCCCGATAATGTTGGTGGGCGCTACTCGGTGCTTACAGCGGTGGGACTTTTGCCCATAGCCGTGGCCGGCAGTGACATTGACGCCATGATGAAGGGCGCCGCCGATGCCATGCAGGCGCTTAGCGTAGTGGATATTGAGCAAAACCCCTGCTACAAATATGCCGCTGTGCGCAACATTCTTAGCCGTAAGGGCAAGAAGATTGAGGTTGTGGCAAGTTATGACCCCTCTTTTGTGCAGATGGGCGAGTGGTTTAAGCAGCTATTTGGCGAGAGCGAGGGCAAGGACGGCAAGGGTATATTCCCGGCTACGGTGAATTTCTCGGCCGATCTACACTCCATGGGTCAGATGATACAGGATGGCGACCGTGTGCTTTTTGAAACGGTGGTGGACATAAAAAGCCCCCAGAGCGACTTCTTTGTTGAGAAGGACGGCGAAAATCTGGACGGACTTAACTTCCTATCGGATCAAAACATGTCGCTTATAAATGAGAAGGCCATGCAGGGCACCGTTTTGGCACATGTAAGCGGTGGCGTGCCCAATATAATTTTAAGCCTACCCAAGATGGATGAGTTCGAACTTGGCTGGATGGTATACTTCTACGAAAAAGCCTGTGCCATTAGCGGCTACATGCTGGGGGTAAACCCCTTCGACCAGCCGGGTGTTGAGGACTACAAAAAGAACATGTTTGCCCTCCTTGGCAAGCCCGGATTTGAGGAACGTCGTGCCGAACTTTTGGCACAGCTATAAGCTGTAGGTTATATGCAATATCAAATATATAGTCGGAAAACAACTTCTAACACTCAGGAGGTATGAATTATGATTAAACTAATTGTGGGAAACAAAGGCGCAGGAAAAACCAAAACTCTTATTTCTATGGCCAACAGTGCGGTGGAGTCTTCGCAGGGCAATGTTGTTGTGGTGGAAAAGGGTCTTAAACTGACCTACGACATAGACCACAAGGCTCGTCTTGTGGATACCGAAGAATACGGTATTGAAGGGTTTAGCTGTCTTTACGGTTTCTTGGGCGGCCTTATGGCAGGCAACTACGATACCACCCACATTTTTGTGGATGCCACCCTTAAAATTGGCGGCGGCGACAAGGAAGAACTTGCAAAAACCATCGATCGCCTAATGGGCATGACCGAGGAACACAAGATTGAACTTGTGTTTACTATCTCCTGTGACCTGTCCGAGCTTCCCCAGAGTCTGCGTGGATACGTGGTATAATTAAAGCATAAAGCTAAGGGCGAAACGGTGTACACCGTTTCGCCCTTTTGTTTTGATGTTATTAGGAAACAGCCTCACTGCCAACCTTGTAGGTAAAACCATCATCATCCCACACTGCAATGCAGTTATCAAAGAAATAGGCCGCCTTTGACGAGCTCCATTTTGAGGCGTCAAATGTGAAAAGCAAATCCTCCACATCCCGTGTTTCATAGCTGTAAAGCACACCGTTCTCAAAGCTTTCCAGTCCACCCACAGCGGTTATAAGTCCATCCCGCTTGAGCTGTGAATAACTGCCAAGCTGGGTGCTGAGGGTGTAGTCACGCTGAATTAGGTAGGCCAGTGCGGTTTTTTCTATCTTGGTGAGGTTGTCCACACCCGAAACATCCAGCACCACCATGCTCACATTTTCATCAATGCCGGGATCTGTTGCACGTAAATCTCCAAATACATCACGGTAAAGCCCCACCGTATCGTTATCCTGCTCGATGAGCTGCATGTCATAAATCTCGCCAATTTTCACGGGGTAAGACTCCATTAGTGCGCCGTCGTGGGCTATCTCAACTATCTGGCCTTCCCGTAGCTCAAAGTTGTATTCAAGATTGCGAACATAGCCCACATATAGGCCATTGTCATTCTCTTGCGTGCCCACTCCCACAAAATCATCCTTTTCAACATCAACTATCTTTATGGTGATTTTAGGGCTCTGTGCTATTATGGCCGGATCAATTTGCTTTTTTGAGCATCCCGAAAGTAAAAGTAGGAGTCCTAAAAGACAAACAAACCCTAATTTTATTTTTGACATACGCAGTACCTCCGAATAAATACCATTTTTGCTGTGTTGCGTGTGGGTGAGCCCACCCATCTTGATTATGCTACCTTAGCCACGGTTTTTACCCTTGTCGGTTCTCCCACTCTCCCCAACTTCAGGAAAGGCCGAGCGTGTTTGGGGGCGTGTGACTATGGGCTGATTATTCAGCGGAACCCATACGGGCTCGCGGGGGCCGTTTTTCTTGCCCCGGCGCTTGCCACCCTGATGCGCTCCACCGGCTCTGCGGGCCGAGTTTGCATCGGAGTTTTGGCGGTGGGCAGGGGGGGCCATCTCGGAGGCCTTTTTGTGCCCCTGCTGATGTTGCTGGCCGGTACTACCGCTGCTCTTTTGTGTTCCCCCTGTGTTGCTGTGGCCGGTATTTCTTGTGTGACCCGCCTTGGCGGCCACCCGTCCGGGCAGGCGCATGTCGGAGGAAAACCCACCCTTTGGTATGGGGGGAAGATTGTGGCTTTGTGTTGTGACGTTATCGGTCAGGGGCTGATTTTCCTGCTTTGTAACAGGCTTTTGTGCAGGCCGCTTCTCCTGATTGCCCGAGGGCCTATTCCTTTGCTCTGTACCCCTTTGTCCCTGCTGTGCCCCCTGTCCCTTGCGCTGGTCCCTATTGCCACCACGGGGCGACTTTGAGGCCGAGCGAGAACGTCCGTTACCGTCGGCGGGGGGTTTTTCGGAGGACACATCCACGGCGTGGGGGTGATCCTTTATTACAATAAGCTCCTTTTTGATGAGCCTTTGTATTGTGGTAAGAAGGGGTAGGTCCTCGGGTGCACAGAAGGAAATTGATATACCCTCACGCCCTGCACGTCCTGTGCGCCCAATGCGATGAACATAGGTTTCAGGGGTGTCGGGTAGGTCGAAGTTAAACACATGGGTTATGCCATCAACATCTATGCCACGGGCGGCTATGTCGGTGGCTACAAGCACACGGCATTTTCCATTCTTAAAGTTGCTCAGTGCCGCAAGGCGTGCGCCCTGGCTTTTGTCGCCATGCAGTGCCTCGGCCGTTACTCCGCTTTGTTTTAAGAACTTGGCCACACGGTCGGCCAGATGCTTTGTTCTGGTAAATACAAGCGCCGAGTTTATGCCATATTCCTTCATCATCCAAATAAGGAGCTCACGCTTGTCGGCCTTTTGGGTAAAGGCCACCTCTTGACGGATTATGTCCACCGTTGAGGATACAGGTGTGACCGTCACCTTGACGGGGTCACTTAGCAGGCTGTCGGCCAGCGACTGTATTTCCTTTGGCATGGTGGCCGAGAAAAACAGGGTTTGGCGCTCCTTTGGTATTAGGTTTATAATCTTTCTTATGTCGTGAATAAAGCCCATGTCAAGCATACGGTCGGCCTCGTCCAACACAAAGTACTCAAGGCGGCCCAGCTTTACAAAGCCCTGCCCCACCAAATCCAGCAGGCGTCCCGGGGTGGCCACCAAAATATCCACTCCGCGTGATAGGGCGTCAACCTGTGGTTTTTGTCCCACACCGCCGAATATTACCACCGAGCGCTGATGCATATTGCGCCCATATTGCTTAAAGTTGTCCTGAATTTGCGCCGCAAGCTCACGGGTTGGGGTGAGTATAAGTGCACGGATTGGGCGTGCGCGGCCGTTTTTGGGCTTCTTGTTTAGCATTTGCAGTATGGGCAGGGCAAAGGCGGCCGTCTTGCCGGTGCCTGTTTGGGCACAACCCAATAAGTCCCGACCCTCAAGCAGAGGCGGGATGGCTTTCTCTTGGATGGGAGAGGGGGTTTTGTAACCCACCTGATCCAAGGCTTTTAGGAGGGGCGCAGTAAGCCCCAGTTGTGAAAATTGCATATACCTTCCTTTTTTGACCACCCACCCTGCGCCTTGAACCCACAGTGTCGCTCGCTCGGGGGAGGTCACTGTTAGATGCTGTGGGGGGTTGTTATTAATATGTCGGGTGAAACACCCTTAAAAACAGATCGGGGCAGATGGGTTCATATGTGCCTTGTCTTTGCATATCACCCCTGTGTTTTTTGCGGGGCGGCAAAACGCTCTGTTCTTTCGTCTGCCCTAATAATACAACATTATTATATATAATGCAAATCATTTCACACATTGCCCCCAAAACTTAGGATATATTTTGGGGCCTTGGCTTGCATTCTTTGGCTGAAAAATGTTACAATTCTCTCACCGCAAAAAACGCAGGAGGTGCCCAATTTGAATGACAGCGTAAAAACCTTAAATATAGTGTTAATAGAGCCGCAAATACCCCAAAACACCGGCAATATTGCCCGCACCTGTGCCGCCACCGGCGCACGGCTTCACCTTGTGGGGCCAATGGGCTTTACCATAACCGATGCAAAGCTAAAGCGTGCCGGCCTTGACTACTGGCACAAGCTTGACATAACCCATTACAACAGCACCGCAGATTTTTTTGAGCAAAATTCGGGCGAATATTTTTTGTTTAGCACCAAGGGGGACAGCCTGTACAGCGAGGCCGCCTACCCCGACAATGCCTATCTTATCTTTGGCAGGGAGGATGCCGGCCTGCCCTTAAAGCTACTTACAGCCCACCCCGGGCGCTGTGTACGCCTACCCATGCGCCATGGCCTGCGCAGTCTTAACCTATCAAACACGGTGGCGGTTGGGGTGTATGAGGTTTTGCGCCAGTGGGATTTTCCAAAACTTCAGGAAAAGGGACTGCTGGCCGATGAATACTCAGAATAGCCCCAATTTTAGTTGATTTTGTGTAAATTATACTTTTTGTATATAACATTTTGTGTCACAGCGACTGCTACCGACATATCAAAAAAGCAGTGCTAAGTAAAAACCTACTTAGCACTGCTTTTTATTACATGTTGTTAGCCTCGGCGCAGAGTATGGTTATCTGTCAGCCTTTGGCCGTAAGTCATTTTCATATTTGCTCAGTCAACCATGGCCGAACATTCCCCCAGCAGGGTTGGTATGTCGAGTTTTTGTGGGCAAATTTCGCTACATTTGCCGCAGTTTATGCAGTCCCCTGCCCTGCCGCCGTTCTCTATGGCCTGGCTGTACCGCAAATGATAGGGGGCGTGGTCGGCGGCCATACGCATATTGTTGGTAAGCGAAAAAATTACGGGTATGGCAATTTTTTTAGGACATCCCTTAAGGCAATACTGACATCCCGTGCAGGCCACAATATTGCTCTTCTCAAAAATTTGCATTGCCCGCTCTATGGCCTGTGTTTGCGCTGTGGTAAATGGGGCAAGGTTTTCAAAGGTTGCCACATTGTCACCCACCTGCTCGACTGTCGACATGCCGCTTAGGCTGGTAATAACCCCCTCAAACGAGGCTGCATATCTCATAGCCCAGGAGGCCATGGAGGCGTTTGGCTCGCATCCGCGGAAAACCTCCTCCACCTCCCCCGAAAGATTGGCCAACAAACCACCCTTTACAGGCTCCATCACTATAATGGGGATGTTTTTCTCACGCACCATCTCATACAGCGCCTTTGAGTGAATTATTGGGCTGTTCCAGTCGGCATAGTTTATTTGCAGCTGGATAAAATCTATATCGGTCTGCTCGCTTAGTATTCGTTTCATTGTGGCAGGGTCGCTGTGAAAGGAAAAGCCAACATTGCGTATTTTACCCTGCTCCTTTAGCTTTTTTGCCTTTTCAAAGCAGTCAAAGCGCAGGTATCTTTCATAGCTTTTGGGACTGCTTATCGAGTGCATTAGATAGTAATCAAAATACTGTGCACCTGTGCGGTCAAGTTGTTCCTGAAATATCCGCTCAAAATCCCCCTCGGCCTTTATCTCCCAGGCAGGCATTTTTGTGGCCAGGTAGTAGGAGTCACGGGGGTGGCGTTTTACCACCGCATTGCCGGTTGCCACCTCTGAGCCGGGGTATACATAGGCCGTGTCAAAGTAATTTCCACCCCCCTGCATGTAAAGATCGACCATCGCATTTATCTGCTCATAGTCAAACTTGTCCTCCTCGGTTTTAGGAAGACGCATCATACCAAACCCCAGTTTTGATATCTCTTTGCTACACATTTTCATATTATCACTCCATTTTCTCGGCCAAGGCCGACTATAATTTTAACCCCTTTTCATTTTGGGGAATATGTATTTTTTCACACCCACTGCAAACAATAACTTTACATATATTAGCTGTGTTGCCTACATCTTTTGCCCACCCGGGCAGAACGGAGTATAAATATGGTTTCGATTGCGGTGGTCGGCCCTGCGCAGGATAAACGTATTACCTCCCTGTTGCGTGGGTTTTTGCCCAAAAGTTCCAACGTGCTGTGGGTGGGGCCCCATGGGATTTTTGTGCCCCCAAAACCCCCTGCCCTAATTGTCTGGGACACCCCATGGCCCGAGGAGCTAAACTGCCCCTGCTCCCTTGTGGTGCTAAAGCAAAGCATGACCGACTTCTCGGGTCTTTGCCTGCCACCATGCCAGGGGGTGGTGCTGGGCTCGGACAACTCGGCGGCGCTGAATTTTTTGGCCGGCAGCAGCATTCCTGCAATAACCTGCGGGTTGTCGGGCCGTGATAGCCTAACCCTTACCAGCATGACCGAAAATTCAGCCGTGATAGCCCTTCAGCGCAACCTGCCCCGCCACGACGGCAGCTATACCGAACCTATGGAGCTTCCCATAAACTTTGCCCACACGGTAGACCGCTATGCACTGCTGTGCGGTGTGGCAACCCTTGGTTTTTGCGGTCGTTTGGGTGGCGCACCGCTTAGCCTTTAGGCATTACATCCAGCGCCCGTAAAGATGATTAAGATCACGTATTTGCCTTGCCATGTCGTTATCGTCATAGCCCTCGGTCATGCGCCACTCCCAGTTGCCCTGCGGCACCGAGGGCACATTTGTGCGCGCACTGCTGTCCAGCCCAAGGAAGTCCTGCATCTGCGCCATAACAAGCTCACAAACACTGCTCCATGCCGTGCCCAACATGTCCCACCATGGGCGCTCCTGCCCGGGGCGTGCGTAGTAGTTGCAGTAGGCCCTCAGATGGTCGGGCAGACCGTAATACCAGCCACGCAGGGTGTCGTTGTCATGGGTGCCTGTGTAAAGTATGGCGTCGGGCTTTAGGTTGTGAAGTATGTAGGTATTGTTTGGGTCGCCATCAAAGGCAAACTGAAGCACCGCCATACCCGGCATTCCTGCCTCTCGGCGCAGTTTGTGAACGCCCTCGGTCAATGTACCAAGATCCTCGGCTATTAAGTCGAGATTTTTTACCGCCTTTTGCATGGCTCTGAAAAACTCTATGCCCGGCCCCTTTACCCACCGTCCGCCTGTGGCATCCTCGGCCTTTGCGGGTATGGAAAAATAGGCCTCAAATGCCCTAAAGTGATCTATACGCACACGGTCACACAGGGCGGTGCTCTGGCGCAGACGTTCTATCCACCATTTGTAGCCGTCGCCTGCCATGTTTTCCCAGTTGTACAGTGGGTTGCCCCAAAGCTGGCCCGTGGCCGAGAAGGCATCGGGCGGACAACCTGCAATGCGCCGTGGCCTGCCCTTTTTGTCAAGCTCAAACATCTCGGGGTGGGACCACACATCGGCCGACTGTGCCGCCACATATATGGGCATGTCGCCTATTAACTTTACCCCCAGCTTGTTCACCGAGGATCTAAACTTCTGCCAACACTCAAAAAACAGCGCCTGTACATATATATGGTAGTCAAGCTCGGTGCGGTAGGCGGCATCAAACTCCTTTAGTGCCTTGGCATCTCGTCCCCATGCCGCCGCCAGCATTTTTTTATTTTGTGGGTCGACAGGGGTTTGCTGTAACACCATAAAGCGTGCGTAATCGATCACCCAGTAGCGGTTTTTGGCCACAAATGTCGCAATTTTCGCCCCTTGTTCCCCGTCTTTCGCACTGCGCTCAAAGGCTCTGCGCAGTAGCACCTCTCGCCCCGCCTTTACCGCAGGGTAGTCCACCTTGTTTGGGTTGTCGCCCCAGCGGTGTTCTGCGCATTCCTCGTCGGTCAGCAGATTTTGCTCAATAAGGTGTCGCAGGTCTATAAGCAGTGGGTTTCCTGCAAACACACTGACCGACTGGTAGGGCGAGTTGCTGTCGTTCACCACACCCGTGGGGAGTATTTGCCAGTAGGAAAGTCCAGCATTTGCTAAAAACTCGGCATACTGTACCGCCTCCTGTGACATGCATCCAATTCCGTATGGCCCTGGTAGGGAGTAAATTGGGAGTATAACCCCTGATTTTCGCATAAACTTCCTCCTGTGCGCCGTTTGTGCGGCCTTTATTTTGTCCGTATATCAAGGTGTTTTATCAGCTGTGCCGTGTTATCCAGTCGATCAAATCGTTCCAAAACTGCTCCTTGTCAAGCTCGTTGTGAAGCTCGTGGCGGTTTTCAGGGTATAATTTCAGCTCAATATCGCTGTGTCCATCATCAATTAACTTTTGGTAAACCGCCCTCACCCCTACCCCAAATTCCCCCACAGGGTCCTGCTCACCCGAGGCCATCCACAGGGGGAAATCTGTCGGCATTGCCTTGTACCATCCGGGCGAATTACACTCCTTCATCAGCACAAACAGGTCCTCAAAAGCGGCCGCCGAGAAGACAAAGTTACATTCGGGATCATTTGTATAGGCCTCAATTACGGCGGTGTCACGGGATATCCAGTCGTGGGGGCCGGGCAGACCCGGCAGGCCTGACAGGTTGCGCTTTTTAATCATCCCCGCTATCATGGGGGAGATGTAGCGCGGCCCCTTAACCCGTATTATGTGGCGCGCAAGGGCAATGCCCACATTTACCATGCCACCCGGCCCTGCTGTGCCAAGTATGGCCGCCCCGCTGTAGGCTTTGGGGTGTTGGGCTATGCATATGCGCCCAATAAATGACCCCATGCTGTGGGCTATAAGTATGCAGGGCAGTTCCGGAAAGCGTGACTTCATGGCCTTTGTAAGGCGGTAAACATCACTTACCAGCGCCCTTGCCTGCCTTTTGTCGCCAAACCACCCCAGGGTATCATCGCACAAAATTGCTGTTTTGCCATGCCCCAGATGATCGTTACCACATACGATGTACCCCTCACTGCAAAGGCGGTTTATGGTGGGCATATACCGCGCGGTGTACTCACACATTCCGTGGGAGATTTGCAGTATACCCTTTGGGGTGGTGTTGGGGTGCCAAAACTCGGCTGCAATGCGTTTGCCCTCGGCCGCCGATTCATATGTTATTGTTGTCGACTTAAACATGAAAAAAACTCCATTCAAAGGCTAATATTTACACAACCCGCAGATATTTTTAACTATATAACTCTTTTGTGGTAGCTTTTTACTCCACTGAGGATAAGTATACTATACTAATTTGGTTTTGAACAGCGTAAAAAGCAAAATTTAGCCCCCTTAATCCCACTGCTGCGCCTTTATTGAACTTTTATACGTTGATTTATTTTGCAAAAATGTTAAAATAGGTGGTGACTATCTATGAGCAAAATAAGCAGGAACCGCAAACCGTGATTATGATAACCTTGATGTAGTATTTTGTGGCAAAACAGCCATCTAATAATTTTTTACTACCTTTGCAGGTCGTGGTTTTGTGTTTGAGGAATTTACTGTTTATTTTAACCTTGTGTTAATTACAATCAAGATATAGGAGGAAAACTTTATGGCGGTACAGGCAACAAATTACCAGTGCCCGCAGTGCACCGGCCCGCTCGCTTTTGATGCCAATAGCGGCAAACTTGAGTGCGAATATTGTAGTAGTTCTTTTGAGGTGGCCGAAATTGAGGCACTTTATGCCCAAAAAAATGCCGAGGCCGAAAAGGCCGCCCCGGCCCCACAGCCCATTACCGACACAGCCCCACAGCAAAACGCCAATATGTGGGGGCAAAATAAACTCAATGACAATTGGGGTGAGGACGCTCAAAAAATGTGTGCATACAGCTGTACCTCTTGTGGTGCGGAGATTATTTGCGACCAAACCACCGCCGCCACCAGCTGTCTTTATTGCGGCAACCCCACCATCATACCATCACAATTTGCAGGCGCACTGCGCCCCGACTTTATTATTCCCTTTAAGGTGAGCCGCGAGGAGGCAAAAGCTGCCCTGCGCCGTCACTGCGAGGGCAAATTTTTGTTGCCCCGCCTTTTCAAAAGTGAGGCCCACATTGAGGAACTAAAGGGGGTTTATGTGCCGTTTTGGCTGTTTGATGGTTCGGTACATGCCGATGTTTCTTACAGCGCCACCCACTCCACCACCCACACAAGTGGAGATTACAGGGTTACCACCACAAGGCATTATGATGTGCGTCGCACCGGCACGGTAGATTTTCGTGATATACCGCTTGATGCCTCCAGCAAGATGCCCGATGTTTACATGGAGTCAATTGAGCCCTTTGATTACGGTGCCCTAAAGCCCTTTTCTGTGGCCTATATGCCGGGGTTTTTTGCCGACAAATATGATGTAAGCATAGAGCAGTGCACCCCCCGTGCCGACCAACGTGCCGCAAACACTGCGCTTAACATAATGCGGAGCAGTGTTAGTGGGTATTCCACGGTTATAGAGCGTGGGCGTGAGCTAAACCTTAAACGAGGTGCGGTGGAGTATGCCATGGCCCCCGTTTGGATGCTTACAACACGCTGGATGGGCAAACCCTACCTATTTGCCATGAACGGCCAAACCGGTAAATTTGTGGGTGATCTACCCTGCCACTGGGGCAAATTTGCAGGCCTTGTGGCGGCCATTGCTGCCGGCCTTACCCCGATATTTTATTATATTTATACATTATTACTTAAATAAGTGGAGGTGAATACATGAAAACCAAATTAATGTTACTGCTAACAGCTCTGATTATATGCATGTCCCTGTTCCCTGCCACAGCCCTTGCCTTGGAGGTGCAGAACTATGTAATTGACACCTCGGACATTTTAAGCGAGAATGACGAAATAATTCTTCATACCGAGGCCGCCCGTATTTACAACACATACGGTGTTCACCCCTATATAATAACTGTGCCCGATTACGATATATTTGGCGAGGATCCGCTGGAGGCCGTATACCTTATCTCGGATGCCTACGACCTTGGCATTGAGTACGAGGACGAGGTGACAATGCTTGTTATTGACACCGACAACAACCTGCACTGGCCCATAAACTATACCTTAAACACCTTTGCAGATTGGTATGAAAATATTGATGCCTCCACTTCCTATCTGTCGCAGGGGAGCTATTTCTCCTTTGCGCTTAGCTACCTTCAGGCCACCGAGGCGGCAATCCCTTCAACCGGCACCTCTCCCGACCCATCACCCACACCCGACACCCCCGTGGCGCTGGACAGCGTGGCCATTGCAAATGTAATGGACACCGCCGATATTTTGAGCGATGAAGAGGAAGCCGAGCTTACCGCTCTTGCCCAGGAGATGGTGCAGGAACATGAGATTGAGGTTTACATCCTCACGGTGTGGGACTACAACGACATTTTACAGACCACCGATGCCTACTACGCCGCCACCGAGTTTTATGCTGAAAATGATCTTGGCTACGGCGAGGGGCGAGATGGCATCATGCTGATGCTTAGCATGGCCGAACGTGACTTTGCCTACATCACCTATGGCGATAGGGCAAATGATATATTTGATAATGACACCAAAATAAGAATCGAGAACGATTTTCTTTATTACTTTGCCGACAACATTTGGTTTTTAGGCTTTAGTAGCTTTATAAAAGATTCAAATTATACCGTAACCCACGGCTGGGTTTACACCGCATTTAACGTTGGTATTTCTGCCTTTATAGCCATATTGGTAGCCGCCTTTATTGCTTATTTCCAGTACAGAAAACTAAAGTCGGTGGCACGCCGTGTGCACGACATGGACTATGTGCCAAACGGCGGTATAAACATGCAGGTAGAGCGTGACACCTACACCCATACCACCACCTCTCGCAGTAAGATTTCCAAGAGTAGCGGCGGTGGCGGTGGCGGTCGCAGCTTTAGCGGCGGCGGTTTTTCGGGCCGAAGTGGTAAGTTTTAGCTTGCAATGCCACCTTGGCGACAACCCCATTTGACCGCACCCTTGCAGATTGTTCAAAACATCCGATATATTTAGTCCTGTGCAAACCGCCCACACTCCAACATAAATGGGGTGTGGGCGGTGCTTTGCAGTGACGGACAATATCTTTCTACCCTTACCTACATATAAATGATAGGTTTAGACAACATAAGTCCGCCCCACAAAGGGGCGGACTTAGTGACAGGTAGTGCATGGCGGTAGCCTCACGCTCCGCCCCTACGCCCCCAAATCCTGCGGCTTTGGGGGCTACCCCTGCCCGTGGCAGGGGCCGATGCTCCCTCGCTGCCGCTCGGGACCCTCGGGGGCTCCGCCCTCAGCCGCGTGGTCGCGGCGGAACACGCCCCCCACCCGTGCTGTGGGGCGCACTGCCCTCCCCCTCGGGGGAGGCGGCGCCGTGGAGGTTGATGAAGTGGGGTAACTTTGTGCGGCAAGCCCATGTTTAGAGCACTTGCACTTTAAGGGAGAGTTCTATCGCAAATCCCCCTCTTTTGCTACGGGAAATTCACCCCAAAAGTTCCCCTATCGCTGGGCTTTGCGCTTTCTACCCAAAGCACCCACTGCCTAATCCACAAACTTTTGAAAAATCCACCGCAAAACTTTTAATTTGGCACTACCCTCCCGTAGTGCGTGGCGGTAGGCGTAGGGGTGGGGTGCAGGATTTGGCCACGAAGTGGCGCGCCACTGCCCTTGGCAGGGGCAGCTGCCGTCCGAGCGTGCGAGGTAAGGCAGGAAAGCCGCAGCCACGCCACCGCCGAAGATGTACCTGTGATTAGTAT
>CAYJGQ010000058.1:5349-14127 GCA_964369885.1 uncultured Oscillospiraceae bacterium | reverse complement strand
CGCGCCGCGCCCCCGGGGCGCGGCGCCGCGCGCCGCGGGGCCCCGGGCCGGGGGCGGCGGCGGCGCCCCGCCCCCCGCGGCGGGGGCGGGCGCCAGTGCGGTCACGCACGGGGGGCGTGTTCCATGGCGACCATCCCACAGGGATTATTTGTCTTTATCGATCTTAAATATCATTCGTAGTATGTAGGACAAGAATTTGGGGCTTTTAATCACAACTACCTTCACTGACGTATCCCCCTTTCGTGTGTATTGTAGTTACTTTATCGTGCACTGCGACGGGATTTTGCGGTGCAGTATTTTATTGCTGAATATAATGCAATGACTACGAGAGCTTGTAGCGGAAAAACCGCTATAAGCGCACCGCCCACCGCTGCCACCACAAGGCACAGGGGAAAGAGCGCCATGGGCACTCCTTTACCAAGCCGCCTTACGGGTTTCACACCACAGCCCTCCTTTTGCCTTTTTTACGGCACCAATCTTAGTTTATAATACGCAAAGCCGTGTTTTTGTGTGAAAAGCTAAATAGCACAAAAAATCCCCCCATCGCTGTTTGATGGGGGGATTTTTTGCTATAATTATTTTTTGCGTCGGGCGACGATGAAGAATATAAGTCCCAGCACCACCCAAATGCCCAGGGCAACAAGGGATGGGGTAGAGAGGAAGCCCGGCATACCAGGTACAAGTAGCAGTACAAGGAAACCCGCCGAAACAAGGCTACCCAAAATACCTGAAACTTGATATTTAACAAGTCCATCGGCACGCCCCTGCTTAAAGGCCGAAAGACTGGTTATAAGATAGGCGGCACTTATACCTACCGAGCACATATCAACAATCCAGCCCAGCACCTCACGCCCAAAAAATGGTGCGGTGAGAGAAACTGCAAGAACGAATATCAGTGCATTTTTTGGGGTACCGTTCTTTGAAATTTTTGAAAATGATGAGGGGAGTTGCCCCTCGCTTGCTATGGAATAGATAAGACGGCTGGAGGAGAGATAAAAGCCGTTTATACCGGAGATTACAGCACAAAGCATGGCAACCAGAAGAATACCCATTCCCACAGTGCCAAGGGAGGTTTGAACGGCCTGACCGGTTGCCCATTCGGGGTTACCGGCAATAAAGTCGGACCAGGGGAAGACGCTGGCCGTTATGAGAATTACGGCGCTGAGCATAATTACAGCGCAGATAATCGAGGCAAAAAGCAGGTAACGCGCCTTGCGGTTTGGAAAATTAAACTCCTCGGCGGCCTGTGGTATGCAGTCAAAGCCTGAAAAGGCCCAGGGGGCCATGGCCAGTACAGCCAGCACCGAGGTGACATTTGACTGATTGGGAGCAAATGCAGGGGATAGATTAGAGGTGTCGGGCTGATGGATGACAAAAACCCCTATGGTAAGCAGAACAATTGAGGCCGAGAGCACAAACACAATGAAGGTTTGCAGCAGCCCCGAGTTGCGAACCCCCTTGGAGTTGAGAATAGCAAACACCACCAGGAACAAAACTGCAATGACAACCTCGCCTATGTAGACATCCCAACCGGCCACACTGTAAAGGTAGCCAACCTGCATAACATCGCCAAACACGAAGCGAAACGCAAGACCAATGGCGGTAGCATTAAGCGGAACAATGCTTATGTAGGCAAGTAGCAAAAACCATCCGCAGATGTATCCGATTGTCTTGCCAAAGTTTTTGTGCGCATAAACAAACTCACCGCCTGCCTTTGGGTACTTTTCGATGAGGTAGCCGTAGTTTATACCTACAATGCTAACAATAACAGCTCCTATACAAAGCCCCAAAATTGCCCCTAAAGGGCCGGCCTTTGGCAAAAATGCGGTACCCGGGAGCACAAAACATCCCCAACCAATAATAGAGCCCAGTGCAAGTGCCCATATGTCCACCATTCTCAGTTCACGCTTAAAACCCATCTTCGCAACCCCTCCTATTTGTTTAACTCTTTATGAAATTCATCCAATGTGAGTGCAAGTGCCTTTTCCTGTATGGAATATTCAAGCTCCTTATAGTCGTTTTTTGCAAGGAGCTTTAGCACCTGACGCAGCAGCACAGGATTTTTTACAAGTATTGGCCCCACAAGCCAGGTAGTAAACAAATTTTTGTAGTGGTTACCCTCGTAAATTGAGTCGGCTCGGTCATCACCAACGCCTATTAAGACCTCAAACAGAGGATGGGTATTTTCCCCCTCAATATGTGCGGTACGGTTTACATAGCCGTACCACAGCTCGCCGCTCTCCACAAGTTTACCCACAACATCACGGGTAAAAACCTCACGGGTTTCGGTGGCGGTGTAGTCAAACAGGCCGATGCCGGGCAGGGTGTCACCGCTGTAAGCCTCAAACTCGCGCCCTAAAAGCAGTCGGGCATTGCCGGTTATAAGAAAAACCTTGCCCTCCTCGATCTTTTGCAGTAGGGCCTCTTTTTGCTCCACAAATTCCCGGGCTATGGCCTCAAGGTTGCGCCCTTTGCCATGCCCCATATAAACCATGTCAAAATCATCAAGGCTGGGAAACTGCCCGCCAAGGCGGTGTATGGTTATGTCGCAAGCTATGTCCATCTCGCCCAAGCGGTTTTTTATTACCGTAAGATTAAACACATCGCCGTATTGGTCCATAACGTCATCATAAAGGTGAAGAATTTTTACACTCATGATTTTAGCGCCTCCAATACACCGTCGTCATCGCCAAAGGCGGTGGCGGCCAAAATATACACCTTGCCACGGGTCTTTTTAATCATATCACGAAGTTTTGTGGGATCTGTGTCGACAAAAAGTCTATCACAATCAAAGCCTGCAAGCTCCATGCGCACACGCAGGTCATAAGCTCGTGAACCCGAGCATAAAATAGCATCAACATGTCCAAGCAGTCGCTCGTAGGTGACATCATAAATCCAGGATATATCCTTGTTTTCGGTGTAAAAGGCATTGTTAACATAAAACACCACCGTCTTATCGCCCGTTTGAGCCAAGGTGTAGGAAATCGACTGATCCATCGACACGGGGTTTTGTTTGGTCATAACCAGCACGGCCGAACGCTCATCCCCAATATCAAACTCATCGTAACGCTCACGGCTTACCACAAAGGTTGAGGCACCCCTTGTGGCCTGCAGGGGGGTAAGGCCGGCCTCGACACAACTGCCAATGGCGGCCGCCATATTGAGGTAGTGAAACTGG
The DNA here is from genome assembly GCA_964369885.1 of uncultured Oscillospiraceae bacterium. Lineage (GTDB taxonomy): Bacteria > Bacillota > Clostridia > Oscillospirales > Ruminococcaceae > Heteroruminococcus. Next base: position 10,949 of record CAYJGQ010000058.1, on the reverse strand, counting down.
GCGTGGCGGTAGTCGGTGTGTACCTCATGACCGTTTACCCTAAAGTCACCTGTAGTGTAGTCAATATCGGTGGCGGTGTAATTGGGGGTGGGGGTGGCAAACCCACAGCGGGGACAATTAAAGCTGCCAATATGATTATAGTGATAAAATTCGTATTCCAGAACCCCAAAACAGTGGGGACAAACCTTGGCATCGTTGGTAAAAAAATCACAGCTATTGGCGCTAAGGGAGGTGCGCTCCATATCAAAGTAAACCCTTGGGTTATTTGGGGCAAGGGTTTGAGAGATGGGATCGTTGCCGTTTAGTACCATTAGCACCTCAGGGGCTATGCCCTCATTAATCTTGTCCATTACAAGGTCAGGGTTGCCGTTGCGCACCACCTGATCACGCAGAAGATTGGTTACCAGCATGATGTTGGGGGCCCAGTACTTAAATATAAAACGTATATAGCGCTCATCGGTTTCCAGCACCACATAGTCCTCGCTTACAAGACCGCCAAAGCTTGCGGCGCGAAGGAGGGTGGTCACAATGCCGGGAGTAAGGTTGGAGCCGGTTACATTGTTTACCACGCTGTGGCCGTTTTGGCGCAGTATGTGGGCTATGAGGTTTGAGGTGGTGGTCTTGCCATTAGAACCTGTGATGGCTATGACCTTGCCACTACACTTTATATGGGCGAGCGCATCGGGGCAGAGCCTAAGCGCCACACGCCCCGGCAAATTGGTGCTTGAGCGGCCTATGATTCTTGCTGCAAATGTTAGTAGCTTTACAGCTAATATAGCAAAGAAAAAACGCAAAACCAAGTCCTCCTTTGTGGGTGGTTACACATACTGGTTATTATACTCTTTTTCTGCATTAAATGCAAAGTTAAAGTGAATATTTATGCCAAAATTTAAGCTTAATTAATAAGATTTTAAGCGATGAGAAGGGGTGGTACTGCAAAAACATATAAACACAGCCCCCTTTTGTGGGAATTTTGGCACTATGTGGCTGTGGGCTTTGGTGAGAAAATTCGTCATTTTTCATTTTTAATATTTTATGTTATAATTTAGGGGAGAGAACGAAATGAGAGGTAGAGTTATGATTTATGACATAGCGGTGGTAGGGGCAGGACCCGCAGGGGCAACCTTTGCCCGACAGGTGGCCGAGGACGGCCTAAAGGTGCTACTAATAGATGGCCAAAGCGAGCAAAACCCAAAGCCCTGCGGAGGGCTTTTAGCCCCCGATGCCCAAAAGGTATTGGCGCATTTTGATTTGGTACTACCTAAAAATGTGCTTAGCGACCCACAGATATTCTCGGTAAAAACCATAGATCTATACCGTGAGAATCAGCGCTATTATCAAAGGCACTACCTAAACATGGATAGGCTGGCCTTTGACCGCTGGCTGCTTTCCCTTGTGCCCAAAGAGGTAAACGTTCATGAGGGCAAATGTCTTAGCATAAAACGAGATGATGATATATTTAGCCTAAAGGTGGCGCATGGTGGCCGCAACAGAACCTTTAAGGCAAGGGGTGTTGTGGGGGCCGACGGGGCAAACTCGGTGGTGCGCAGGACATTTTTTGATCAAAAGATTATGCACTACATAGCCATACAGCAGTGGTTTGAAGCGCCTGAGAAGATCACCCCGTTTTACTCCTGCATATTTGACCCCAAAACCAGCGAGAGCTGTTCCTGGATTATACATAAAGACGATGCACTGATTTTTGGTGGATGCTTTTTGCCCAAGGACTGCCGCAAGGATTTTGACCGCCAAAAGGACCGCCTGAGTGCATTTTTGGGCTACGAGTTTGGCGAGGTTAAAAAAACCGAGGCCTGCATAACCTATCGCCCAAAAAGATGGTCGGATTTTCAGACGGGGCAGGATGGGGTTTATCTTGTGGGTGAGGCCGCAGGATTTATTAGTGCAAGCTCTTTTGAGGGCATAAGCAGTGCCATTTTGAGCGGCAGTTTGTTGGCGGCCTCCTTTAGGCGCTACCGCACCCCCGAGAATGTAAGCCGCCACTACCGCAGGGCGACCCTTAAACTGCGTGTAAAAATGATGGCCAAAATATTCAAACGCTGGTTTATGTACACCCCGTGGGTGCGCAATATAATAATGAAATCGGGACTTAGCAGTATAAAAGTACTGCACAGCAGATGATAAAAGCCCATGTGTAAAGCTACAAGTGTATGCTAAAAACACCAAAAAAGCTCTTGCCGTATATTTACGGCAAGAGCTTTTTTGTTTTACTACTATTACAGCTTTTATAAAGCTTAGTTTTTTAGCGAGTGCATGGGGGCAGGAATGTGCCCACCGCGGGATATCATACGAGCAGGGGACTTTGTCCCCACCTTCATAACGGGGCCGCCGCCCAGAAGTCCACCAAAATTCAGCTCCTCGCCCACAGTTTTGCCAATGGCAGGAATTAGACGAACTGCGGTGGTCTTTTGGTTTACCATGCCAATTGCGGCTTCGTCGGCAATTATGGCGGCTATGGTGTGTGGGCTGATGTCGCCGGGGAGCACCACCATATCAAGTCCAACCGAGCAAACGGCCGTCATGGCCTCCAGCTTTTCGATGGAGAGGGTGCCGGCACGAGCGGCATCTATCATGCCTGCGTCCTCGGTGACGGGTATAAATGCGCCCGAAAGACCGCCCACGGCCGAAGAAGCCATTACGCCACCCTTTTTGACAGCGTCGTTTAGCATGGCAAGGGCGGCAGTGGTGCCGGGTGCACCGCACTGCTCAAGGCCTATCTCCTCAAGGATGTGGGCCACCGAGTCACCTATGGCGGGGGTGGGGGCAAGTGATAGATCCACAATGCCAAAGGGCACGCTGAGCCTTCTTGAGGCCTCGGCACCCACCAGCTGACCCATACGGGTTATCTTGAAGGCGGTGCGCTTTATAAGGTCGGCCACCTCGTTTAGGGGGACATCGCCGGCCTTGCTAAGCACCGAGCGCACAACGCCGGGGCCGGATACGCCAACATGTATTACACAGTCGGGCTCGCCCACACCGTGGAAAGCACCTGCCATAAAGGGGTTGTCCTCCACTGCGTTACAAAATACCACCAGCTTGGCGGCACCAATGCACTCACGGTCGGCGGTGCGTTGGGCGCAGTTAAGAATAACATCACCCATCATGGCAACTGCATCCATGTTTATGCCGGCCTTGGTGGAGCCTATGTTTACCGAGGAGCAGACCTGATCGGTCACGCTTAGAGCCTCGGGGATGGAGTCTATTAGGGCCTGATCACCTGCGGCGAATCCCTTGTGCACCAGGGCCGAAAATCCACCGATGAAGTTTACCCCAACCTCCTTGGAGGCGCGGTCGAGGGTTTTGGCATACAGCACGGGGTCGCCACCCGAGGCCGCCACCAACATGGATATTGGTGTGACCGATATGCGCTTGTTTATTATGGGTATGCCATAATCACGCTCTATGTCACAGCCTGTGGAAACCAGGTTTTCGGCCATGCGTGTTATTTTTTCGTATACCTTTTCGCAGGAGCGCTTAATATCGCTGTCGGCACAATCCAAAAGCGAGATGCCCATGGTTGTGGTGCGGATATCAAGATTTTCATCCTGTATCATAGTGATAGTTTCGAGTATATCATTTGTATTTAACAAAAGTATTTCCCCCTCACTTAAATGCGGTGCATCGAATCAAAAATATCCTGATGCATTACGTGGACCTTAAGTCCCATGCCGTCCAAAGCCTTTTCAAGGCGCTCGCCAAGTTCTGACAATGCACAGCTCATATCGGAAATCTCTATGAGCATGATCATGGCAAACAAATCCTGCATAACGGTTTGGTTTACATCCATGATATTTGCGTTTGCATCTGCGCATTGGGCTGAAACCTTTGAAAGTATTCCAACCATGTCGTGCCCTATTACAGTAATAACAGCTCTCATAGTGTACAACTCCTCATAATATAAAATAATGCATAGCATTATTTAGATTGCACATCTGCCTTTGGCAGGTGCATCTAAATAAAAGCCATGGCAAGGTGCTCTCATTTTTATGCCGCCCTACGGGCAGGGATCATATTAAAACATAGGCATGCATTTTTCACTTAACCTTTATTTCAAACTCAAAATTTAATTTTTTGTAATAATCAAGCTCTACAAGGTCTGTGGGTCTTATGTTATGCGGATTTTTTGTAAAGTAGTTTGCCCCGGCATACTCAAGCAGGGTGTAAACAAACTGGGAGCAGTACATAATATTTGGCTTAAATGACTTTTTAAGCACCAGCCCCAGCAAATTGTAGGCACTGCCGTTTTGGTTTATTTCCTTGATTTTTTCTATCATCATGAGTTTTTGCTGCTTGGTGACAGGCAGGCTGTAAACATACACAACGGCGTTTTTCTTTTTGGCCAAAAAACTTAGCATTTCACTGTTTAGGCCGGGTGGGTTTATGCGCTCGCCGCCGTTGTAGCTAACAAGTGTGTGAAGCTCACGGTCAAAGGATATAGACACATGGTTGTAGGGCTTTTCGGTAAAAAGAGAAATCATCTGGCTTTGGGCACTGCCTGTGTCCGAAAGCACTATGTAAACCGAGCTGTCCTCCAAAGATCTATCGAGCATCTGCAGGTACCATGAGGAAAGTGTTCCGTTGTTTATATACTCAAAGGAACTTGTGCGGTTCATATCGTGTATTACCTGTGCAATGTTGTCCTTGGTCATTATGGTTGAGGCTTTGTTTATTAAGCTACCCTGTTTTTTTATTATGTGGGTAAACTTTTGCAGATCGCTAAAGGGGAGAATGTCCACATTGTCGGTGGTGTGGAAAAAATAGTGGTGATAGTTTTTCATCTCGATATAATTTTCAAGCGAGAAGGAAAAAATAAGCAGCAGATATATTATAGAATTAAAGAATATATCCTGTGCGGTGTGGGGCCAGTCGTAGCGTATAACAAACACGGCGTAGCAAATTTGAACCGGCAAAAGGCAGGAATAACTTACTATTGAAATTATTTTTTGTGTGGAGCTTTCAGCCGTAATTATGGTAAGCATTGCAAGTAGTATATTTATAAAAATGAAGGTGAGCACGGTAATTGCAACGCTGTTAAAGGCCAAAAAGCTTAGGGAAAAAATCAGCAACCACAGCTTGAAAGTTCTGTATTGGTGCACAAAAAAACCTCTTTTCTTTACTACATGAACACAAATTGGTCCATAATCGAAAAAAAGACAACCATTCGGTTGTCTTTTTCTTGGTCCGAGTGACAAGATTTGAACTTGCGGCCTCTACCACCCCAAGGTAGCGCGCTACCAATCTGCGCCACACCCGGACATCTAATAATGGGGTGCGTCTTTTAGACGCTCATATATGATACCACACCGAAATACAAAATGCAAGGCTAAAATACAAAAAAATTGCGTTTATTTTCCTTTGGCGCAAAAAAACCGATTAAAGGCCTTGTTTTATTTAGTTTTTTAGCCGTGGTGGCGCATGAATATGCCATAAAACATAATTATCACAGGCCACCACAGCAAGGTATACAGCTAAATTATTCGGCAAAAGCCTCGTGAATAGCGTTTACAGCCTTTTCAGAATCGTTAAGCTCGATAAGCACCGAAATTTTAATCTCGCTGGTCGAGATCATCTGAATATTTACG
>CAYJGQ010000058.1:0-5339 GCA_964369885.1 uncultured Oscillospiraceae bacterium | reverse complement strand
CTTCCGATCTGCATACCTGCACCCACCACCGAAACCTTGGACACGTTGTCATCGCACACCACATGTTTTGCGCCCATAACACTTTTAAGCTCCTCAAGTGCATCCACTGCGGCCTGCTTGTGCGAGCGGGAAACAGTAAAGGAGATATCCTTTGTGTTATCGCGACCGATGGACTGAAGAATTATGTCTACATTGATTTTTTTGGCGGCAAGGCTTGAGAAAACCTTGAAGGCCACGCCGGGTTGGTCGGGCACACCTACAATAGATAGTCTTGCAACATCATTATCACGGGCCACGCCCCTAATCAGCATCTTTTCCACATCAACAACCTCCTTAATCTTGGTGCCGGGTAGGTCCTCCATACTGGAGAGCACCTCCATATTGACATTGTATTTCTTAGCCATTTCAACAGAACGATTGTGCAGTACATTTGCCCCCAAAGAGGCAAGCTCCAACATCTCATCATATGAGATCTCGTCAAGCTTTAGCGCACCCTTTACAATACGGGGGTCGGCGGTGTAAACGCCGTCAACATCGGTAAATATCTGGCAAAGGTCGGCCTTTAGTGCCGCCGCAATTGCCACGGCGCTTGTGTCCGAGCCGCCACGGCCAAGGGTGGTTATGTCGTCGTAGCGGTTTATGCCCTGAAATCCTGTTACAATGCATATATTGCCCTTGCCAAGCTCGCTTTCAAGGCGCTCGGTGGTTATGCGACGAATGCGCGCATTGCTGTAGTTGGAATCGGTCTGGAAACCTGCCTGCCAACCGGTGAGCGAACGTGCGGGAAATCCAAGTTTTTCGATGGCCATGGACAGCAGTGCGGCCGAGATTTGCTCGCCACTGGTAAGCAGTACGTCCATCTCGCGCTTGGAGGCACCGGGGTGTATTTCCTCGGCCTTGGCGATAAGTTCATCTGTGTATTTGCCCTGCGCCGACACAACCACAACCACGCTGTTGCCCTGTGAATAGGCGTCGGTTACAATTTTGGCGACATGCTTTACACGCTCGGCATTGGCCACCGAGGTGCCGCCAAATTTCTGTACAATAAGACTCATGTGCTCTCGCTCCTTTGCTACTAAACTACGATATTATAAAACATTATTACTTAACAATTTTAGTCTACGGTAAGGGTGGTGCCCTCGTTGTCGGCACAGAGGGTATAAAGCCCCCACTGTTCAAACCCGTAGCTGTCCAGCACGTCACGCAGGCGACCCTCAAAGTCGGTATTGGCGCTGTCCACAATGGCCATCAGTGTGGAGCCTGCACCGCTTATATAGGCGCCATATGCCCCCAGCACATAACAGCTCTCCAATACCGCTGTTCCGCCATTTATAAGGGAAAGGCGGTAGGGTTGGTGTAGCTTATCCTGGGTGGCAACACGCAGGTTTTTGTAATTCCCACCGGCCAAGGAGGCCGCCATAAGGGCCGCACGGGATAGATTGAACACACCCTGTTTGTGGGAAATCTCCTGTGGCAGGGCCTGACGTGCATGAGAGGTTTTAAGCTCAAAATCAGGTATTATGGCCACAAAGCGCAAATCCTGACCTATGTTTTGTTTTACATACCAAACCTTTTTGTTATCAAGCACTGCCGTTACCTGTCCACCCAGCAGTGCAGGGGTGGAGTTGTCGGGGTGTCCCTCCATGGCGGCGGCTATGTCAATTAGCTCATCCTGAGCAAGCGGATCGCCCATCAGGTGGTTTGCACCCAAAAGACCTGCCACAATACAGGCCGAGCTACTGCCAAGCCCCCTTGCCATGGGGATGCTGTTCTTCTGCTCTATATATAGTCCCGGCAGTGGTTTTCCGTGCAGATCAAACAGGTATTTTGCCGTTTTATATATTAGGTTGCTTTTGTCGGTGGGTACTGCCACATCATCAAGAGTTTTAATCATAACCCCATCGTGTGGGGCCATGTTTACATAGTTGTACATGGACACTGCAATACCCATTGAGTCAAATCCTGCCCCCATGTTTGCACTGGTGGCCGGAATGCGCATTCGTATCATCAAGAAAACCCGCTTCCCTTTGTTTTACAGGTCGGCCACTTCCAGGCAGGCCAGTACCTTTATACCCTGTGCCTCAAGGCGAGCAAGGCCGTCACCGCGAGCAGCGGCACTCATAACGGGTAGTATGCAGGCATACTCATCGGCAGGTGCAGCGGCACGAGCCAGAGTTTGTGCCTGTGCAAATATAGAGCCTACTGCGGCGGCGCTGTCCTTGCCCTCTACACGCAGGTAGGCGGCCGATATCTTCTTGCCGGGGTCGGCAACATTTTTGCCGTCGCTATCCTTCCAGCAAAGGGTGCCAATGGTGCCCTCGGCCTTTATTACGTCGATGATGTCGGCCACAACGGCCGAGGCTGTGGGCAGTTTGCCTGCACCCTTGCCGTAGAATACCACGTCGCCTGTGGCATCGCCACGCACCAAAATGCCGTTGAATACATCGTCTACACCTGCAAGCTGGCTGTCGCCGGGAATAAAGCAGGGGGCAACACCAATCTGAACCTTGCCATCCTCACAAAGGGAGGTGTGGCCAATTAGCTTGATAACACCGCCCCAATCCGAGGCATACTGCACATCCTCTTTTGTTATGGCGGTTATGCCAACTGTGGGAACATTGTCGGGGTATACATGCTTGCCAAAGGCCAAGGAGGCAAGTATACAAATTTTACGGCAAGCATCGGTGCCCTCAACGTCGGCGGCGGGGTTGCTCTCGGCGTAGCCAAGCTCTTGTGCAAGCTTTAGCACATCCTCAAAGTTGCTGCCCTCGCGAATCATTTTGGTTAGAATAAAGTTGGTGGTACCGTTTAGGATACCTGCAATTTCGGTTATTTCGTTTGCAGCAAGGCACTGGTGCAGAGGGCGAATAATGGGAATGCCACCGCCTACGCTTGCCTCAAACAAAAAGTTTTGACCATGCTTTGCGGCAACATCCAAAAGCTCGGCACCCTTGGCGGCCACAAGCTCCTTGTTGGAGGTTACAACCGACTTGCCGGCCTCAAGGCTGGCCTTTACAAAGTCATATGCGGGGTTTAGTCCGCCCATAACCTCAACCACCACCGATACCTCGGGGTCGTTTAGGATTTTATTGAAATCTTTTGTAAATTTGTCGTGGTAGGAAAGCTCGGGAAACTCACGCAAATCAAGGATATGTTTTACCGCGATGGTATCACCAACCTTGCGAGCAAGAGAAGCCTCGTTTTTGCTAAGAACCTCCACAACACCCGAACCTACAACACCATGACCCAAAACTGCAACATTAAACACCTGAAATTCCTCCTATTATCTATGTTTGATATCAACTGTATTTGCATACAATATAAGCATGTTAACTCGAGCAGATGATTTTGGCCTCGACCACACCATCGAGTTTTTGTAGTGACAGCGAAAGCTGCTCCTGCGAGCCAAGCTTGCTGTTTGTCTTAAAGGATATTGACACATGTGCCACACCATCACTTGGAATATTTTGATTTACCGTGAGAATATTGCAGTCGTGATGGCATAACTCGCTCATCACAAGTGAGAGCACCCCGGGCTTGTCCTCAAGCACCGAAATCAGGGTTAGCATATCCTCACGCATACTTTGATCATAGCTGTGGACGCAGTCCTTGTACTTGTACAGCGCACTGCGTGAAATGCCTACAAGCTTTGCAGCCTGCGAAAGGTTTGTAACCTTGCCTGAGGCCATAAGCTTTTTGGCCTGTACCACCTTTTCAAACACTTCGGGCAGTACCTTTGTATCCACAAGCAACAATGTTCCTTGTCTATGCATAGGACACCTCGTGATTTAGGTTTTTTAGTGATTTTACGCATTTTTACAAGATAAAACATCACAAAATGCAGGTGATGTTTTCCACCGTACAAAAACGAGTGTATCACAAACAAGAACACTATACCACCCCAAAGAAGACACAACAAGCGTTAAATTCGCCAAAAATGCATATCTTTGGAGGAATTTAGGCCGATATTAGTGATTATATCACAATTGCTTTGATTAACGTAAGTTTGCGACGTATTTTGGCATTTGGCGGTATTGTTTTAACTGCAGGGTGTATTTTTTAGCTTATTGTTACAAAATGCGACAGGGAGTAAAAAAACATTCTTTGCGTACAAAGGAGAAAGGGTGAATAATTATAAGCTTTGAATATAAAAAGGAATGGTTGTTGTCGGCCGCTCGATTGGCGGCCGTGGTGGGAATATGTTTGTTTTGTATATATTTTATGTTGCCACGACTACTACCGTTTTTATTGGGGTTTTCGCTTGCGGTGTTAATACATCCAAGTGCGGTATGGCTATCACAACATTCCCCACTGCGCCAGCGTGGCGCCGCAGTTTGTGCTATTGTAGTGGCTTATTTGTTCATTGGGGTGCTGTTATGGGGTGTGGGTGCACTCATTTTTTTGCAGGGGGCAGGGCTTTTGCGCCGTCTGCCCGGTATTTGGGAGCAGTCGATAATGCCTATATCGGACGGCGCAGGGGAGAGAATTGCCGACTTCATGGGGCAGTTTTCCCCCGAAATATCTGAACATTTCTCGGACGTGAGTGGACAAATCAGTATGACTGTGGCGCAATCGGTACGCTCGCTTTCGAGTGACATGCTGGTGTGGTTTGGGCAACGTGTTTCGGATTTGCCGCTTTTTACAATTACAGTGGTGTTTACCCTCATGACATCACTGCTTATATCGTGGGATTACAGCAGGGTGGTGGAGTTTATACTTCGGCAAATACCGCCCAAGGCAGGGCAGGTGCTGCTGCGTGGAAGAAAAATTTTTGTGGGGTCGGCACTGCGTATGCTCAGGGCATATGCCCTGTTGTCTGTGATTACATGGGCCGAGGTGGCGGCAGGGCTTTGGCTACTTGGGGTGCAAAATGCACTGTTTATTGCAATGCTTGTGGCCATAGTAGATCTGTTGCCGGTGTTGGGTAGTGGGGTTGTGTTGGTAAGTTGGGGCGCGGTGGCCATGGCAGGTGGGAATGTTGCGCTTGGGGCAGGGTTGTTACTTCTTTGGGGTATAGTGGGGCTTGTGCGCAGTATTTTGGAGCCCAAGGTTGTGGGGGATAATATCGGTTTGCACCCACTTATAACCATAACAGCTATGTACTTTGGACTGCAAACCTTTGGCATTGCAGGGATGCTTGGCCTACCACTTATATGCCTTGTAGCACTGCGCCTACACCGCGAAGGTCTGCTTAAAATTTATAGGTAACACTGGGGCCAAGACCACACCCCTGCCACAGACCGTGGCGGACCAGTACCCACCCCCCCCCCCACATATTAAAAAAATGGACCCAAAAAACCCAACCCCCCCCCCCCAAGCCGGGCGCCGGAAAATATTTT
>CAYJGQ010000057.1:0-14190 GCA_964369885.1 uncultured Oscillospiraceae bacterium | reverse complement strand
GTGGGGGGGGGGGGAACGTCCAGTGCGGCCACGCACCCGAGGGGGAGGAAACACGACGAAGCCGTGTGGGTGGGGGGCGTGTTCCGCCGCGATCACGCGGCAGGCATTGCGTTGTCAGAACCTTATAAACTTTACGCTCCCTGTGCAGAGGCAACAGGGAGCGTTTTTTGCGTGTTTTCTTTGTTTTAACCCTGACAGGCCGCAGATTTGTCCAGCACAAGGGTGGCGTGGGGGCAGTTTTTAAGTGCCGATGCCGGCATCCCCTCACCCACATCACAGCTCATAAGTTCCTTTACAACCTCACTTTTTTTCTCGCCAAACACCGTAAGGTGTATCACCCTTGCCATAATTAGGCTTTTTATTCCCAGTGTCATGCCGTGGGTAATGGGTGGCATGTCACCCGAAAAATATTTTGGAGCCACACTGATGGTCTTTTGGTCAAGTGCTACCACATGGGCTCTGTTTTCAAAGCTGTCGCCCGGCTCATTTAGCGCCAAATGACCGTTCATTCCCATGCCCAGCAACAAAAAGTCCATACCACCACAGTCCCTTATATGATCCTCAATTGCACTGCACTCCTCGTCGGGACTTGTGGCCAGTGCATCAAACAGGCGCACATTTTCGGGTTTTATACCCAGTGGGGTAAATATGCTACGCCACAAAAAGTTGGCACAGGATCCCATGTTATCGGGCGATACCCCCACCCACTCATCCAACCCTACAAATCTAACCTGTGAAAAATCCACACCATTTTTTTGCTCACAAATAAGCCCCTCAAACACCGGCAGGGAGGAATGTCCCGCTGCAAGGCAGAGCAGTGCTGTGGGGTTTGCTCTCACAATCTCGGCTATGGCCGCCGCTGTGTATGCTCCCCCCTGCTGGGGGCTGTCAAAAATCATGTTTTTCATAGCTACCACCTCAACTATTATTTGCCCAAAAGCAGTTGTATTGGGTAATCCACCTTGGCTGTAAAGGGCAGGGTTATTTTTTTGCCCTCTTTAGCGCTTGCGTAGGCTGCATATATCATCTCAAGCACTGCACGCCCGTCCTCACCTGTAACCACGGGGGTTTTGCCGGTTCGTACGCAGTCAATAAAGTGTGCAAGCTCCTGCGGATACCCCTGATTAAAGGCCTCTTCAAAGACCGTAAACGTCCACCCCTGTGTGCTTCCGGCCTTTTCCATGGCGTAGTCATAACCTTCGGTACTGTATGTAAGTGCCGAGTTCCCACGGAACAGGTCGGCATAGGATACACCACCACTTCCGTATACCTCTATTCGATCATCCATGCCGCCATGCTTTGCCCAACTATCCTCGGCCATGGCCGTCACACCATTTTCAAACTCCACTATGGTTATGGTGCTGTCCTCGCAGTCGGTAATTTTGTTGTGGTAAACCGTCTTCATGTCGGCATATATGCTCTTTATTTTGGCATTGCCGGTCATCCATCTAAACCAGGCCAGTGCATGACAGCCCATGTCCATCATAACACCACCACCGGCGGTCTCCTTTTGATAGAACCAGTCACTGTGTGGCCCGCTGTGTTTTTCGGCCTGCTTTAGCATATAGACCTCGCCCACCGCACCACGCTCCACAAGCGCCCTCACACGCTCGTATTTTGGAGCGAAGCACAACTCCTCGGCATACATAAGCAGGAGATTTTTCTCCCTGCATATAGCTATCATTTCATCGGCCTGCTCCAAGGTCATGGCCAAAGGTTTTTCTATAATTATATGTTTTTGGGCATGTGCGGCCTTCATGCAGGCCTCATAATGCAGGTAGTTTGGCAGGCATATGTCCACCACCTGCACATCGCTCTCGCTTAGCAGTTTATCTATGTCGTCATAAGCGGCTGCAATACCGTGTTCTTTTGCCATCTCGCGCGCTTTTTCAATGTTTCTTCCGTATATCGCCACAATCTCTGCGTCCTTTACAAAACGTAAATAACTCTCAATGTGGATGTTTGCTATAAACCCCGTTCCCAAAATCGCAACCTTTGTCCTGCTCATGTTTTGTTTTCCTCGTTTCTTTTTATATTTGGCAGGGCCTGCCTGCGTGCTGCAATGCCCATGACCTTTAACCATGCTTATATAAATATAAAACTCTACCAAGGGAAAATTTTGATATAAAAAAACCGAGATCGGCCGTCTGCGTTACCAGACAGCAGACCTCGGGGCTGCTACAAAATAATTACTACTTGTTTTTTGGTGCACAAATCAGCCTATCAAAGCGACTTATTCACTATCAGCTGCATTCTCCTGTGCTACTTCCTCCTCGGTGGGGGCAAGCAGTGCACGGATCGAAAGGCTCACACGGCGACGCTCAAAATCAAGCTCGATGATCTTTGCCTCAACCTGGTTGCCAACAGCCAACTTATCCTCAACCTTCTCAACACGCTCACGAGCGATCTGAGAGATGTGGATAAGTCCATCGATACCGGGAAGGATCTGAGCAAATGCACCAAAGGTGGTGATGGAGATAACCTTAACGGGAACTACATCTCCAACGTTGTACTTCTCGCGGATGATCTCCCAGGGGTTATCCTCGGTCTTTTTGTAGATGAGGGAAACTCTCTGGTTCTCGCGGTCAACGTCCTTTACAGTAACCTCAACGCTCTGGCCAACCTCTACAATCTCGGAGGGGTGCTTTACGCGGTGCCAGCATAGATCGGTCAGGCTGATGCGTCCGTCCACGCCACCAAGATCAACAAACACGCCAAAGTTGGTGATGGACTTTACAAGACCGCTGTATACCTTACCCTCTTCAACCTCGTTCCAGAACTTGTCGGCCAGGGCTTTGCGCTGCTCGCGCAGTACAGCCGAGATAGAGCCAACAGCTCTGCGGCGCTGACGGTTGGTTTCAAGGATGCGGAAAGAAACATTCTTGTGCATTAGCTGGGTTAGGTCGGCATCACGGGGAAGACCCGACTGCGAAGCCGGAATAAATACCCTAACGCCGTTTGTTGTGGCCAATAGTCCGCCGCGCACAACCTCTACAATAGTGCCATCAAGCACCTGCTCGGTGCCCGAAGCCTCCATAACGGTTTCAAAACCTGCAATGGCATCAAGACGCTTCTTAGAGAGCATGGCGGTGCCTTCAACGTCGTTTACGCGCACAACCAACAGCTCGATCTCGTCCCCTACCTTAACAAGGTCGGCCGCTTTGGCCGAAGGGTCGTCCGACAGCTCGTGCAGCGGTACATATCCTGCGTGCTTTGTGCCAATATCGACCATTATTTCGTTAGGTCGAATTCCTGTCACAACGGCGGTTACCTTCTCCCCGTTATATGTACTTTTAAAAGATGCGTCAAGCATCTCCGCAAAGCTAAGTTCCATTTCGTTGTTTTCAATGTTGCTCATTACTTGTTCTACCTCCTTAATTATGCCGGCGGGTGTGGATGCTCCCGCCGTAACGCCAATACACGTACATCCCACAAAATCCTGAGGGGAAAGCTCCTGGGCGCTCTGTACAAGTGCTGTGGGACACTTGGCGGCACATATCTCATACAGTTTTGCTGTGTTGGAACTGTTTCGTCCTCCAACTACAATCATACGTTCACAACGCAGGGCCATCTGCTCGGCCTCTTTTTGTCGCTCAACTGTAGCTTTACATATTGTATCAAATATTACCGGATTTGTACACACTTTTTTTGTATAATCTACGCTTTTTTCCCACTCAATACGATTAAAAGTTGTTTGAGCTACCAAAATTACCCTATTTTTTTCAATTTTATCCAATTTTTTCAACAAACTTTCCAAATCTTGTAACTTTAAAAAAGTATGGCAGCTCCCTTGGCAGTGCCCAACAATACCCAAAACCTCAGGATGTTTATCATCGCCTGCAATAAGCAGTATGGAATCTTTTGGCACCTCGGATACTATTTTATGGATTTTTTTTACAAATGTACAGGTGGCATCCTCCACCTGGGAACCCATCTTTTCAAGTTCAGCCATGGTTTGCGGCGGCACCCCATGGGCCCTAATTACCACCGCTCTTCCCTCGGTATTTTGCTGTGGTTTATCTATTACCGCAACACCCAGACCCTCAAGCTCTCCAACCACATCACGGTTGTGAACTATAGGCCCCAGTGTGCAAACCCTTTTTCCTTCCTTCACCATGCGGTGAACCGTGTCAACCGCCCGCCTGACACCAAAGCAAAACCCCGCAGATCTTGCAACCTCTACTTTCATTCTTCATCACCATCCCCCGCACCCCCGGGCTCGATGTAATTTCAAGCCCCGGCGCACAGTATCAAATTTTCCCCTTTATTATCCCAGCGCCTTTATGGCGTCCTCCCTTAGTTTCATCACCGCACCCCACATCTCGCCCATGGCACTGCGCAGTGCTGCACTGCCACTCACGCCCTCCATGCCAAGTTGCTCATGGGGTATCAGCGGCCCAAAAGCTATTACCACCCTGCGTCCCGGACCCATTTTGCCCTTAAAGTAAACTGCACATGGCAGTATGTCTGCCCTGCTGGCTCCGGCTATGTGGGCCGCCCCCGAACGTGGACGAAGCGGTTGTTCTGTGGGGGCACGGGTTCCCTCGGGGAACATGCCAACCACTCCACCGTTTTTTATATGGTTTATGGCATTGTCAACCGCTGTGGTGTCCCCCTTGCCACGTTCCACACCAAATACCCCTGCATGGCGCAAAATAAACCCAACTACAGGCATACGCAGTAGCTCGGCCTTGGCCATAAAGTGAATTTGCGGTTTCATACCACAGGCCAAAAACAAAGGATCATACCCCGAACAATGGTTGGACACAACAATGTATCCCCCCTGCTGTGGAATATTCTCCCTGCCTATATAATCCAGTCTAAACACTATCCTTATAAAAAAATTTACAAGTCCTCTTGCAAAACGATAAAATCCCATCAGTTGTCCTCCACCTTCTCAAGGCATTCCAAGACAAGCTTTTCCATGCGCTCTATAGCCTGCTGTAATGTGTGGCCGCTGGTGTCCACCAGTATAGCGTCATCGGCTTTTTTAAGCGGGGCCGCCGCACGGTTTGAGTCATTGTAATCCCTGCGCAAAATTTCCTCGTACAGGCTGTCGTACTCCACATCCTGCCCCTTGGCCACAAGCTCTTCGTAGCGACGACGGGCACGGTCGCCCGGATCGGCCGTCAGGAATATTTTCACCTGTGCATTTGGTAGCACCACCGTGCCTATGTCACGTCCGTCCATCACCACATTGTGGGTTTTGGCCATGTTTTGCTGTAGGTCAAACAAAAAGTCGCGCACACCCTGTATGGCCGACACATTAGAAGCCGCCATCGAGGCCTCACCCAACCTTATATCGGTCGAGACATCCTCGCCGCTGAGTAGTACACGTTGTTCCCCCCCCACGTAGGCAAGTTCCACCTCTATTTCATCCAGTAGCGGTAGCATTTCCTCGGGTGAGGTGGTGTCGGCCCCCCTGCGCAGTCCGTAAAGCCCCACCGCACGGTAAAGTGCACCGGTGTCAACATAAATATAACCCAGTTTTTTGGATATCGCCCTTGCTATGGTGCTTTTTCCGGCCCCTGCAGGGCCATCTATGGCAATGGCTGTATAACTTTTGTTGTTTGTCGTCATAATGTTTTCCGTTCTTAGCCTTTCTCGGTCGTATAATTATGTTAAATTGGGTTTTAACCCACATTCTGTGACTTGATTATTAACCGTCTGACCACAGCTATTCACCTGCGTATCTAAAGCAGGTTTTTATATGGTCATCTATCATGCCTATGGCCTGCATAAATGAGTAGATTATGGTCGACCCAACAAACTTAAACCCAAGCTTTTTTAGATCGGCACTAAGTTTATCGGACAGCTCGCTTGTGGCCGGCAGGGTGTCGCCCGCCTCCCAGTGCCCCACAATGGGACTGCCCTCAACATAATTCCAAAGCCATTTGTCAAAGCTGCCCTCTTGACCTTGCAGTTTAAGAAACAACTGGGCATTGTTTATGGCGGCCAGGATTTTTAGGCGATTTCGCACTATGCCGGGGTTTTGCATCAACTGTTCTACTTTTTCATGGTCGTATCTTGCTATCTTCTCGGGGTCAAATTGGTCAAAGGCCTCTCTAAAGGCCTCTCGCTTTTTAAGTATTGTTATCCAGGACAACCCGGCTTGAAAGGATTCAAGCAGTAGCATTTCAAATAATTTTTGGTCGTCGTGGGTGGGCACTCCCCATTCATGGTCGTGATAGTTTTTGTATATGTCAGAGTCATCAACCCAGGCGCATCTTCTTTTTTCGCTCATATTGAACTCCGTCCTTTTGTATGTGGTTATCCCCACGCTCATATTTTGCGGGGAGGTGGGGGTTGGAAAGGGGCGGGCTGATGCCCGTTGGTGTGGGGTGGTGGAGGTTGTGGGGTGGTGGGGTGGGAGGCGGGCTGATGCCCGACCCGAGCCATCCCCCGCATCGACGTGAAAAATGAGTGGGCAGTAGGGGCTATCGCCTATACATTTTGCCCCGCAAGCCAACCGGTAGAAAAGGCTATTTGCAGATTGTACCCACCTGTTGTTGCATCAAGATCCAGCATTTCCCCTGCAAAAAACAGCCCCGCGCAGAGTTTGGATTCCATGGTTTTGGGGTTTACCTGTTTTATGTCCACACCGCCGGCCGTAATAATGGCCTCATCTATTGGCCTGAAGGCCACAGGGGTAAGCGGCAGGGCCTTTATGAGTTCACAAAATGCGGTGCGTTGTATCTTTGTAATTTGGTGAATTTTCGTTTCACCATCTATGCCCGACAGTTCCACCATCACGGGTATGAGGCTTTGGGGAAGAAGTTCGCCGAGTGTGTTCTTAAAATCTCGATTTACCTGCCCAGAAAAATCACGCAGAAGCCGTGCGTCGAGTTGTTGCATCGACAGCCCGGGCTTTAGATCTATTGTTATTTTATACCCACTACACTCCTTCATATAGGATGATGCCGTGAGCACCAAAGGCCCCGATACCCCAAAGTGGGTAAACAGCATTTCACCAAGTTCGCTGTAAATCGGTTTTTTCTTTCCCTCCTGCCACAGGTTAAGGGTTACATTTCTCAACGATAAACCCGAGATTTCTCCGCACCAGCTCTCGGCTGTTTGCATTGGTATGAGTGATGGTCTGGTGGATACAATATTGTGCCCAACCTGCCTTGCCAGTATGTAACCACTGCCATTGGAGCCGGTTTTGGGGTAACTAAGCCCCCCTGTGGCCAGAACTACCTTGTTCGCCGTGTAGCGCTTGCCGTTTTTGCAAACAATTCCCTCAAGCACGCCGTTTTCCAAAACAAGGCTACGGCAGGCCGTCTCTCTCACCAGCTTTGCGCCACCATCTACAGCCCAGTTTAGTAGAGCCTGGGCTATATCTCCCGCTAAATCGCTCACAGGAAATACCCGTCCACCACGCTCGGTTTTGAGGGGAACACCGAGTTTTTCAAAAAACTCCATGGTGTCCACGGGGGACAGGGCATCAAGTGCGCTATGTAAAAATCGTGGGTTTCGTCTAACCTGTGACATCATAGCATCCGTGGTGCAGTTATTTGTAACGTTGCAGCGCCCCTTGCCGGTAATGCGCACCTTATGCAGGGGCTTTACCCCCTGCTCGCAAAGCAGTACACGCAGCCCACGTCGGGCCGCCACACCTGCACATATTGTGCCGGCAGCACCTGCACCAACCACAATGACATCAAACTCACTCTGTTTCAAAGCCTTCTCCTTTTGTCTGTCCTCTATTTTGGGTCGGCGGGCTTTTGGTAGACATTATATTCATCCCAAATGTACTCAAGACGGTCAAATGTTTTGGCCACTTCGTCATGGTTTTGCATACCAACCGCCACAATTATGGCGTTTATAAGGCTCAGCGGTGCCACCAATGAGTCCACAAACGAGGCCATGTCACTTCGGGCCACCAACAAATTGTCGGCAAATTCGGCCAAGGGCGACATTGGCGAGTCGGTTATGGCCACCACCGTAGCCCCACTTGAACGGGCATACCTTGCCGCCTTTAGGGTGCGCTGTGAATAACGAGGAAAGCTGATGCCCACAAAAACATCACCCTCACCTATATGGATCATCTGCTCAAACAGCTCGCCTGCCGAAACGGTGTTTATTACCCTAACATTATCAAATATGTGGTTAAAATAAAACCCCATAAATCCTGCTAAGGATGCCGAGGAACGCACCCCAAGTATGTATATGCGTTTGGCCTGTGAAATTGCCTTGACAGCCTGCGAAAACTGCTTGGGGGAAACTTCGTCGAGTGTACGTCTGATTTTTTCTATATCAAGGGTTAGCACCTTGTTAAGCACATCGTCACGGCCTATCTGCTCCCCTGTTACCTCCATGCGCTGTACCGCGGTAAGGCGGTTGCGTATTAGTTCTTGCAGCATACGCTGAAGTTGCGGGTACCCATCCATTCCAAGCTCGGTGGCAAAGCGCACCACGGTAGACTCGCTCACCCCAACGGTTTCTCCAAGGCGCGACGCCGTCATAAAGGCCGCCTTGTCGTAGTGGCGTACAAGGTAGTTTGCTATGCGCTTTTGCCCCTTTGAAAAATTAGCCATCTCTGTATTGATATGGCTCAACAAATCTCCGCTCATCTAAATGATCCTCCCGAGTTTGCAATACGTTATAAAAATAAAGTTATTATTATTCTCCACTTTAATTTTACGCTATTGAGACTAAAAATGCAAGCCATTAAAGCAAAAACAGCCTCTATTTTGCAAGATTTCCTTAGTTTTCTTGCAACATGTAATTAAAAAACGTAGCAAACACCCAAATACTACCGTATTTAATGCAGCAGTTAACTATATTACATGCAGATCTTTGTGATTTTGGGTGGAAACAAACCGGCCCGAGCCAAAATGACTCGGGCCGGTTTGTTGTAGCTTGCCCGCCAAATACCCACCGCTATGCCACGGGAGGCTTGCTATGGGAGGCATTAATCCAGTAATACCCCATCGAGGCAATCTCGACTGCAAGCTCGGTGCTGGGTAGATCGTTAAAATGCCACCATTCCGAGGCCAGCGGTGTCATGCCTGCATCTGTGCAGTATTTTTGTAGCAATATTGACCCCTCGGTCACACTCTCCATAAGTGTAGCCTCCTCCCAGGCTGTTTGGGAGTTTGACAGCACGGGATAGCTAAATACGGCCGAAGCCACGCTAAGTTCGTGCAGTTCGGTCTGCATCTCATATTCGGTGTAATCACTTACGGCTGTGTAAACATATTCGCCGCACACCTCCCGTGTTGTTTGGTTTACCTTGGCAAGGCTTGCATCAATTGCTGTTCCCCTTTGATGGGTATATGGCGCCGGTGCCAAAAAGAAGTTGGCCGTAAAGGACTGTAAAAGAATCCCATTTTGCACCTCTTCATTTTCCTCAAAAAGCTCTAAAAAGTTTTCATAAACCACGTTGTGTGCCATCGAGGGTCTAAAAGCCTCGTATATTATAAGGGTGTCGCCCTGAGCCAATGCCGCCTTTTGTGCCGCCGCAATTTTAGGAGCCATGCCGTACAGCACCGGCATAATAAACTCCTCTCGTCCCAAACGGTCGTTATAGTCGGCCATTTCATACAGCGCCTGCCCCGTTACATTGGGGATATCAACCCCCGAGGACTTGAGACGCGAGGAGTAGGTGTTGGTGTTGTCATAAATTATAGAGGGAATTATATCGGGTAGATTTATCATGCAGTGTGCGCTCAGTACCCAGCCTTCATTTTTCTCGGAGCTGACATACCACATTTCGCCCTCCTCCTTCAGAATTGTAAATCCTGTACCGGCCATTATGTAGGCCACGGGGGAGCTTTCTGTGTTTGACTGAGCATAAACCCCTATGTCAACAGCAGCGTAGCCCGTGGCACCCTCTATGGGAAGTTCAAACAGCTCACCCGATGCTATGTTATCAATATATCCATCGGTGTTCACAATCGGGGGCTCCTCGGGCTGTGGTGGGAGCGACGGCTCAGGTTCTTGGGTTGGCTCATTCATGGAACTTTGTGGCCGCTGTGTATCGGAACTTGACTGCGACAGGGCACTATTTGAGCTTTCGCTTTCAAGTGCCACCCTTGAGGCACAACCCGCAATCCAAATTCCTGCTAAAACAACTGCAATAATCAGTGAAAACTTTTTAATCAAATTAAATTACCTCCAAATGCTGACAAGGCTAAAAATCAAATAAACCGCTCGAATAGCCTTCCAAAATCTGAAAACCGCTCGAGCAGATAAAACAGCAGTAGATGAGCCGGATAGAATAGATAAAAACTCCAGGTCATGAGCTTTGATTTTCGGCCCAGTTTCCCATTATACATATACAAAAGCGGTATAGCAAGGACTATTCCAAGCTCAAACCAGTGGGGAGTTGTACCATGTGCCACCCCAAACCTAAGAAATGTGGGAATTAGATGGAATATAATGCCCACTAAGCCAAACCCCACCATCTGAAACTTGAAATTCCCGCTAAATATACCAAAAACTACTATCCACAAAACCACTACATAATTCCAGTCTGCTGTTAAAGATATGAAACAACAAATCCAAACAATTACAGGCTTTACAATTGTTGGAATTTTTTCACTTTTAAGCCCACTTAGTGCAATAAGACCCATGGCAAGTGGCCACATAACGCTGGTGGCCTGAAAAAAGTCATACCCAAAGGCCAGCACGTAAGGTATGTGCGAGATCACCGCAAAGCAGAGCAGCCTAAAAATATACCGCCGTAGGTTGGAGGTGTAGTAATAGCCCTCTGCAATAAAATAGCACATTGTTGGGGCAACAATTCTCCCCACGGTTTTCATTGCTATACCAAGCGGGGTATCGTAGGACAAAAATATTGTTGCAAAGTGATCAAAAAACATGGCGGTAATGGCTATAATCTTGAGCTGATTGGCCGTTAAGCACTTAGGCATAAATACTCGCCCTCCATAAAATATTAAATTTAGGCTACAATTACAATGTCATGACCTTACCTGCCATATATAATTATGAATACACCCATAGCACGGCATATAAATAAGAACACATCGACATAAAATATAGTGAAAAATCAAAAGTAAATATTTATTATACAAATCTTTTATTTTACATCTTCAACTCTTCACTTAACCGATTTCACGCACCATTTACATTATAGTTCTCTGATATGATATTTTTATGAGTCATATCAATTTTTAATACTCTAAAATAAAAATCCACCGCCAAAAGAGAGTGACTCTCGTTTTGACGGTGGAAGATTTGAAGATATGTTAAACCTTAATAATTTGATGTTTTTGATTGTAAAGAGTTTTGTACCCAAGATAAAGCGAGCCAAAACAGGACATGCAAACCACAGCCGTTATGGCAATTATTATTGTAATCTGGTATAAAATTGCGGTGGTGGGTAGTGTTCCTGACAGTATTTGACCGGTCATCATGCCGGGCAGTGACACTATCCCCATGCCCACCATAGAGTTAAAGGTGGGTAGCATGGCGGTCTCCAGAGATTGCCGCACAAAGGGTAGCAGTATTCTCTTGGGAGGGGCGCCTATGCACAGCATACTGTTTATGCGCACACGCTGGCTCTCCATGAGTTCGTGCAGGGTTTTAAGCCCCAGCAGTACCCCTGTCATAGCATTGCCCATTATCATTCCGGCAATTGGTATGGTGTACTGTGGGTTAAACAAGCTCTCCCCTACCACCACAGTTATAAAGAATACTACAACGCCAACCCCCGAAACCCCCACCGACAGGGCCACCCGAGTTTTAAAACTTTTGTTAAGCCATTTGTTTTTTGACAGCACTCGGTGTATGGAAAATGCAATCATGCCTCCAAGGTACAGGATGGTTACAAGTGGGTTTGGATTTTGAAATATATAGGTTAGCACAAAGCCTGCCAGCATGAGCTGCACCGTCATGCGAATACTACCCACCAAAAGCAGTTTTGTCTGGTTTATGCCACAGGATTTCATAACCCCACCCACAATTAGCAGTAAAATGTAGGCTATGGCAAACTTCCAAAGCTCTATATTTACAACCTCGTTCACACCCTCACCCCCTTTGAAAGATCTACAACCTCATCGGCAAAGCGCTCCACCAGCTCCGGGCTGTGGCAGATGGCCACAGGGGTGATACCCTGCCCCTTGCAGTGGTTTGCAAGGTTTTGCATCAGCATAAATGCTGTGTCCCGGTCCAGTGCCGAGGTCGGCTCATCCAGCAGTATTACCTCGGGAGAAAAGGAAAGGCATATGGCCAAAAACACACGCTGACGTTCCCCACCCGACAGTGTATGACACTGTGTGTCCAGCCCAAACTCCACACAACATACCGCCAACATTTTTTTCATATGCTCCTCGGCCGCAAGCTGTGTGCCCCGAGCCTTGTAGTACTGCATAAAGTTCTCCTTTATACTTGCATCAAACAGGAAAAATTCCTGCGCTGCCAGCAAAACCTTTTTGCGGTGTTCCAAAACATCTAGTGTGTCTATATCCGCATCGCAGTACAACACACTGCCCTGTGTGGGAAGCGCCGTTGCATTAAGTATTCGCAGTAGGGTGCTTTTTCCGCAACCGCTGGGGCCTGTGATGAATGTAAATATTCCTTGGCCAAGCTCTATATCTGGATATGATAGTATATCAAGATATTTTAAATTTCTTGTTGCAAATAGTGACATATTTCCTCCTTGCGTCACAACAGTTTTTCACTATGTATCGCTATATTGAAGTTCTATATAATGATATCATTTCTCATAATAAAAATCAAATAAATATTTTCTCAAATAAAAACAGCTATAAGCTTGCCCTATAATAAACCTTATAGCCACTCTTTAATCCGCTCCCACATGGGCTGATGTTCTATTGGTTTTGCACAGGTGGATTTGTTCTTTTGCAACTTTGCCCACCCTAATTGCCCCAAAAGTTTATATTTTGATCTTTTGGACTGTTCAGAGCATAATTTTTGCGCTATAATAGGATGAGATGCGGTGGATAAAAAATTTTTATTTTGCCCTGCAACAAATCATGAAAAAAGCGGCACATCTTAAGTGAAGCCGCCCAAAGGTGGTGTGACATGAACGTAGACATAGGCGCCGTCAGACGCGCAAAAGAGGGAAACGCCGAAAGCTTTGAGCTTGTGTACGCTCAGGTTGCCCCCGATTTATTCCGCATGGCTGTTTACCTTTTAGGCAATGCCCACGATGCCGAGGACGCCGTGAGCGAAACATTTTTAGAGGCCTATAAGGGGATAAAAAATCTTCGTGATGAAAACAGCTTTAGGCCATGGATAATGAAGATTTTGTCCATACGCTGTAAGCAAAAAATCAAGGGCTATATAAAGGAGAAAAACACCGTTGACGTGGACGAGGTGTTAAACCTTGCAAGCAAGGATATGGATATGTCCGCAGCGGCCGAGGTTACATCGGCACTGGCCAGCTTATCCACCGATGAACGCATGATAGTTATTTTGTCGGTAGTGCAGGGCTACACAAGCAAAGAAATCGCCTCTATCCTGTCCTGCCCACAGGGCACGGTTAGCTCCAAACTTCACCGCAGTCTGCGCAAGATGCGCGGTATGCTAAGCTAACATAACAAAGTAGGTTTTACACATTTACAAGGCAGCTATAAAAACCATAGAAAGGAGGGAGCGCAGGTGAAA
Organism: uncultured Oscillospiraceae bacterium; assembly: GCA_964369885.1. GTDB lineage: Bacteria > Bacillota > Clostridia > Oscillospirales > Ruminococcaceae > Heteroruminococcus. Next base: position 594 of record CAYJGQ010000057.1, on the reverse strand, counting down.
CAAAATCATGATACAGGTATAGATCATAACGATTATGAATATCTGCAAAACCGTCTGTGTGAGCTCGACAAATCCATAACCATGCCTCCCTCGCTTCTTCCCGAAAATCTTAGAGGCAAAATTCCACCAAGTGAGGTACAGCGCTTTGAGACAATAGGCCGTCCGAATTTTGCAGTTTGGCAACGTTACGGAAGCCTTGTGGCCACCATGATTGTGCTACTGGTCATCATAGTTATGTTTGTAAATCGTGATGTGTGGCTTGGCGGACAGTTTGAGTCGACCGGCGACGCCGCCCTGCCTGAACAGGCAATTGCCACCGAGGAAGAAACCCAAAGTGATGAGGGCGCTCAGGACAGCACCCAAAGCTCCTCTCGCAGCAGGCTATATGCCGACGATTCCGAGGAGGTACTACAAGCCCTTAGTGGTCTTGGTGCGGCCGTTACCACACCATCCCAGAGCCTGTCTGATCTTGACACAAACCTCAACACCTCCACATATGCGGTTAACGAAATGCTAAGTGAAATGGCCACAATAAGTATTGCCAATGCCTCGGTGGGCACTCAGAGCACACATGTGGTGGCCGATATTGCCGTA
>CAYJGQ010000056.1:0-14208 GCA_964369885.1 uncultured Oscillospiraceae bacterium | reverse complement strand
CGCCGCCTCCCCCAGAGGGGGAGGACAGTGCGCCCCACAGCACGGGAGGGGGGCGAGTTCCGCCGCGATCACGCGGCCACACAGTGGTGGTATATTTTATAATTAAAAATAAAAACAATAATAACGGCATAATATGACAAAAGAATATGTTTTAATTGTTTAATAAAAATTAAGAAAAAATTTTTATTTTGTTGTTAAAATATTTTGAGTGTTAATGGATCTAATAATGAGGGAGGGTAATGTATGAGCATGAAAATTGCGGTGGTTATACCATCATTAGAGCCTAATGAAGATCTTGTTGGGTATGTGCAATCTATAATAGATAATGACATTGGCGAGGTTGTGGTGGTGGATGATGGTAGTAGTGAGGGATGTAGGCCGATTTTTGCAGAAATTGCAAAAAATTTGAGGTGCGTGGTACTTACACACCCACAAAATAGAGGTAAAGGTGCGGCGTTAAAGACAGCGGTGGCGCATATAAAAAGCAATATGCCAAGGATAATGGGCATAGTAACGGCCGATGCCGACGGTCAACACACCCTTGAGGATGTGGAGCGAATGGCACAACGATTGAAAACATCTCCCGATGTGTTACTGCTTGGGGTGCGAGTGTTTGATGAAAACACCCCCAAACGCAGTAGGCGTGGCAACCTTATATCCTCTAAACTGCTACGAATACTGCATGGTATAGACCTTGATGACACCCAAACAGGGCTCAGGGGCATAGGCCGTGATAATTTTGATTGGCTACTTACACTGCGTGGGGAACGTTACGAGTACGAACTGAGTATGCTCATAGAGTCCAAAAAGCAGGGAATAGCCATAGATACCATTACAATTAGCACGGTGTATTTTGATAATAATGCCGGCAGTCATTTTAGCACCGTCAAGGATGCGTTTCGCATAAGCCGTGTCATGATGCGTGGCATTGCTTTTTTTGCGGGCAGTGCGGCGTTTTGTGCAGGTGTAGATATAGGTGGTTTTGCGCTTATACTGTTTTTAATTGGGACAAACCTTTCGCCGGCCATGGCCATCACTGTAGCGGCAGTAATTTCAAGGGTCATATCCTCGATTTGCAACTATATTATAAACAAAAAAATCTTTGCCGGAGAACAAAAGGCGAGTGGTTCAGCTATTAGATATGCCCTTCTTTGGCTTTTTATATTGGGATGTTCGACCGGGCTTGTAAATCTATTTGGGTTGTTTTTAACCATTAGCACGGTTATTATAAAAATTGTAATTGACCTTTTGCTCTCCTTTGTGAGTTATCGTGCACAGCAGGGATGGGTATTTTCACGACACAAAATTCTATGTTAAGCCCGGTAATGGGTCAATATATTGCACACCGCCCCTTTTTTTTAGGGGCGGTGTGTTGTATAATAAGAAGTAGCGTATAAATTTGCCATGCCGGTAGGGTGGGCAGCGTGGTAGCCGCAGAACCTGCCCCCACCCACACGGTTTTGCCGTGCTTGCTTCCACCCGGGGTAGGCGACGCAGGGGAGATTGGCATAAATGTGGTACCACATCGTATTTTGATGCAGATGCAAAAGGCAGATGTGCGTAGCACGGAATATAAACCGGCATGCAGTAGCTACTGATTGTCGTGGCGGTAAACTTTTTTGGTCTTGGGGGTTGAGTGTATGTCAAAGGGTGTGTTGGTTGGAATGAGTGGCGGAGTGGATAGCTCGGTCACCGCATTGCTGCTTTTGGCCGATGGATACAATGTGCAGGGGGCCACACTAAAACTGCATGACAGCAACTCCTGCGGCTCGGCCAGCGACGCCATGGATGCCCGTGAGGTGTCAGACAGCCTGGGTATAAAACACCACATATTTGATTTTGGCGAGCTTTTTCACCAAAGCGTTATGACCCCATTTGCACAGGCCTACGGCGAGGGACAAACCCCCAACCCCTGCATACTTTGCAACAGAGCTATAAAATTTGGCAAACTGCTTGAACAGGCCCGAGAGATGGGGCTTGATAAGATTGCCACAGGACACTATGCGGTGGTGAGATTTGACCAGGAGCGAGGGCGCTGGATACTGAGTAAAGCGGCCGACCAAACCAAGGATCAAACCTATGTGCTCTACACCCTCACGCAGCAGCAGCTGGCCCACACCCTGTTTCCGCTGGGCGCAATGAGCAAAATCGAAATCCGAAGGATAGCAGGCGAGGCAGGACTTGTAAACGCCCAAAAACCCGACAGTCAGGATATATGCTTTGTGCCGGATGGCAACTATGGCGAGTTTTTAAGCCGCGAAATGGGAATAGACTGCGCACCTGGTGATTTTGTGGATAAAGAGGGCAATGTGCTTGGACGGCATAAGGGAGTGATACACTACACCATAGGCCAACGGCGTGGACTGGGCATAGGCTTTGGGCGCAGGATGTTTGTAACCCAAAAGCGGGCCGACAGCGGTCTGGTCACACTTGGGGATGAGGCCGACCTACACTCCGATACCTGTTTAGTTGGGGATGTAAATTGGATTGCCATCGAGGGCATAGATGGCCCTGCCCCAGCGCAGGTCAAGGCAAGGTACAGCCAAAAAGAGGTGCCGGCCACGCTTTACCCACTGTCGGGCGGTGAGGTAAGGGTGGTGTTCCAAAGCCCACAAAGAGCCCTAACACCGGGCCAGGCGGCAGTGTTTTATGACGGGGATGATGTGCTTGGCGGTGGAACAATCTTAAATCAAGATTAAATACATTACGTATATATTTACTGTTTAATACCAAGGGCGATGCGGATAGAAATGCCAACCTTGCGGTATAAGAGGGGATACCAATGTTGCTTAAATTTCTTAGCTACTACAAACCCTACAAAAAAATGTTGCTACTTGATCTGCTGGCGGCCATTGGGGTGTCGGCCCTGTGGCTTTGTTACCCTGTTTTAAGCAGAGCCATGATAGATGTGTACATACCAAACCATGATATTGATATGATATTTTTACTGGGTGGCATACTGCTTGGAGCCTATGTTATAAGGCTGGGGCTTGATTTGTTCATGCAGTACACAGGCCATATGATTGGGGCAAAAATACAGTATGACATGCGCATGAATCTTTTTGATAAGGTGCAAAAGTTGCCCTGCTCCTACCTTGATAAAAACCAGACCACCTCGGTGCTTACGGGCATGGTAAATTCTATTGATTCCATAGTGGAGTTTGCCCACCACATACCCACAGACATGCTAAGCTCGGTGCTTATACTCATAGGAACATTTCTCTACCTGCTTACGGTGGATGTCTACCTCACCCTTGTTATATTTGCCTGTCTGCCGCTGTTGGCCTTTGTGCTGTTCAGTTATAAAAAGAAAATGTATGAAGCGTTTTTAGAGTCAAGAGTTTGTGTGGGACGGGTAAACGCCCTGACCCAAAGCAGTGTTACCGGCCTGCGTGTAACAAAGGCTTATAATAACCGCAAGGTAGAGCGTGAGAAATTTGTTATAGGCAGCGAAAATCTCATGAAGACCCATAAAAAGGCCTATGTTGTGCTGGCAAAATATATAAGTAGTTCAAATTTTCTTATCGACCTTTTCAATGTTGCTGTACTTGTGGCAGGTGGGCTGTCGCTTTATAATGGCAGTATTTCATTTGGCGACTTTTCGGTTTTTGTGCTGTCAAAAAATTTGTTTATCACCCCCATAAATACCCTTGTGTTGGTGGTTGAGTTGTATCAGCGGGGTATGACAGGCTTTAGACGGTTTGAGGATTTGATGGAACAACCCGAGGAACAGGACCTACCCGGAGCGGTTGATTTAACCGAGGTAAAAGGCAGTGTTGAGTTTTGTGATGTTGCATTTGGGTATGAGGAGGATAAAGAGATATTCTCGGGGCTTAACCTCAGCGTGCCTGCGGGGCAAACCCTTGCGGTTGTTGGTGCATCGGGTAGCGGTAAAACCACCATTTTGAGCCTGCTAATGCGTTTTTATGAGCCACAAAGCGGCAGGGTGTTAATAGACGGCAGGGACATTGCCGGGGTTACCCTGTCCTCACTGCGGCGCCATGTGGGCATGGTGGAACAGGACGCCTTTTTGTTTGGGGCAAGCATAATGGACAATATACTCTACGGTCGACCAGGTGCTACTTATGATGAAGTGGTGGCCGCCGCAAAACAGGCCAATATACACGACTATATCCTAAGCCTTAAAGAGGGGTACAACACCGACATTGGTGAGGGTGGTATAAAGCTTTCGGTGGGGCAAAAGCAGCGCATAAGCCTTGCCAGAATGTTCCTTAAAAATCCTGCAATAATACTTTTGGACGAGGCCACAAGCTCTATTGACAATGCCACAGAGAGCCAAATTCACAAAGAGCTTGAGAGCCTTTGTAAGGACAAGACCACCATAGTTGTAACCCACAGAATGAGCACTGTTAAAAGGGCTGACCGCATTATAGTGGTGGGACAATCCATTGAACAGCAGGGCACCCACGAGGAACTGCTGGCCATGGAGGGTACATACAAATCGCTGTACCGTGCACATGATGGCATGGTGTTTGCAGGAAGTGGCGAGGGAGCCGAACTGTAATTTTTCCAAAATTATCTCCACCCCATTAGAAGTGTGGCGGGGTGGAGGATTTTTGTGCGACCCAAAAAGAGAGGAGCCGACATGCAAAAAAGAAATATAATGCTCCTAATTTTGGTGGCGCTTTGCATACTGGTAATTGCATACACCGATATGATAATACGGCCGGGGTACATCATAAAAACAGCGGTCAAGGCCCCTATATTTTTTCTTGTACCAATAATTTACTCAAAATTTTGTGGGGAGTACAACCCATTTAGCTCACTGCGCAGTAGCAGTAGTGGCCTAAAAACTGCGCTGGCACTTGGGGTGGCAATCTACACCGCGGTGGTGGGTTTTTATCTTGTGGCAAACTCCCTTGCCGACCTTAGCGGCATAAAAACCTCGCTTGAGGCAAACCTTGGCATAAATAAAGATAATTTTATTGCCATTGGGCTTTATGTGGCGGTGGTCAACTCCTTTTTGGAGGAATGGTTTTTTAGGGGCTTTGTTTTTGGGCAACTAAGAAAAAGCTCACGCCCCACAGCCTATGTGATAAGCTCGCTGAGTTTTAGCATATATCACATAGCAATAATGGATGGTATGTTTAGCCTGCCACTGCTCCTACTCACGCTTTTGGGGCTGTTTTTGGGCGGAACAATTTTTAACTACCTCAATGAAAAAAACAACAGCATTTATCCCTCGTGGTTTTGCCATGCCTTTGCAAACTTTGCCATGAACACGGTGGGAATTATGATATTTTATTTTTAGTAGCAAATTGGCACCCTGTAAATCACAGGGGATATGAGTCTTAAAATACAAACAACTTTGATATAAGGAATGGTTACAAACATGAAAAAACAGTATTTAGAATGTGGAAGAATAGTGTCTACCCACGGGGTGCGCGGTGAGGTAAAGGTGGAGCCTTGGTGTGACAGCCCGGACTTTTTGCTGGACTTTGACGCTTTTTATGTTGGCAAGGAACAAAAAGAAATGCAGGTGGAGGGCGCAAGGGTACACAAAACCATGGTTCTGCTAAAGCTATGCGGCGTGGATACCCCCGAGCAGGGGATGGCGCTCAGGGGTAAAATGCTGTTTATCGACCGCTCCAAGGTAAGTCTTGAGGAGGGTGAGTATTTTGTACAGGACTTAATCGGTCTTTCGGTCTACGATGCCGATGACGGCCGCCTTTACGGCCGGCTTGTAGAGGTGTCTCAAACGGGGGCAAATGATGTCTATCACATCCGCTTTGAGGATGGCAAAATAGGCCTGGTGCCAAAAATACCGCAGGTGGTGCTTGGCATTGACATTGAGGGTGGGCGCATGGAAATACGCCCCCTACCCGGACTGTTTGAGGAGGGTACAGATGAGAATTGATATCGCCACACTCTTTCCCGAGATGTGCCGCACCGTGCTAAATGAGAGCATAGTGGGGCGCGCCTTGGAGGGAGGGCTCATAGAGATTGAGTGTCACAACATTCGTGATTACAGCAACAATAAGCACAACCGTGTGGATGATTCGCCCTATGGCGGTGGCAAGGGTATGCTAATGCAGGCCCCCCCCATTTTTGCCTGCTATGAGGATATATGTGCCAAAACAGGTAGCAAACCACATGTAATATACCTATCCCCACAGGGCAAGGTGTTTGACCAAAAGAAGGCAATAAAGCTTGCGAAAACCCCCCACATACTCCTGCTTTGCGGACATTATGAGGGGGTTGACCAACGTGTCATAGATGAAATTGTAGACGAGGAATTGTCGATTGGAGATTACGTGATGACCGGAGGGGAGCTGGCCGCCCTTGTTGTGGCCGATGCTGTGTGTAGGCTCTGCCCGGGCGTGCTGCCCGAGGAGGAATGTTACACCAATGATAGCCACTGGAATGGCCTGCTGGAGCATCCCCACTACACCCGTCCGCCTGTGTGGCGCCAGCGGGCCGTGCCCGAGGTGCTGCAAAGCGGACATCATGCCAAAATTGAGGCCTGGCGACGGGAGAAATCCCTTGAAACCACTCAGCTAAAGCGCCCCGACCTTGTGCGCAGGGCAAAGGCAAAACTCACAAAATCCGAGAGGGAATATGTTGAGCGAATAAAGGCCGAGATAAAGGCCAAAAAGACTGCAAAATAATCTTAGTGAAGACGGGCGAGGGGTCTAAATGTGGCAAAATCGCCCCGGAGGAATAAACTGTATGACAGGGACTATTGTAAATGCGGTGGCCATTGTGGCAGGGTCGTTACTGGGACTTTTAATAAAAAGAGGCCTGCCCGAGCGCGTAGAACAAACCGTGATGAAGATCATGGGCTTATCGGTCGCCATTATAGGCGTAAACGGCCTAATATCTTCGGTGTTTACCATCAGCGATGGCAAGCTTTCCTCCTCGGGGGAACTGCTGATGTTTGCAAGCCTTACAATAGGCGCAATTGTGGGGGAGCTTATAAACATAGATGGCCGATTGGAGTTTATAGGAAAGCTTATAGAGAAAAAAACAAAATCGGATGGGTTTTCCAAGGGATTTATCACCTCGTCCATAATTTACTGTGTGGGGGCCATGGCCATAATAGGCTCGCTTAACGATGGTCTTAGGGGAGACAGCAGTGTGCTGTTTATAAAAAGCAGTCTGGATGGAATTAGCGCAATAATTATGACCACCACATTGGGCTTTGGGGTTATGTTTTCGGCACTGCCCGTGCTGCTGTATCAGGGTGGCATAAGCCTGCTTGCCGGAGTGCTTGCACCACTGATATCGGATCAGCTCCTGTCCGAGATATGCACCGTGGGTTATGCCATTGTAGTAGCCATTGGGCTTAACTTTTTGGATGTTGGCAAAATTAGGGTTGCAAACCTGCTACCGGCACTGTTAGTTCCGATTGCGTGGCAGGCGATAAATTCACTTTTGTAGGTTTTTTGGTAAAAGAATGCACATACTTATAGCTAAGATGCACTTTATGTTGAAAACTATATGGTGAATTTTAACAATAGGCACCGAGGGTTTTGGCACAGTATTGGGAAAGGGTTAGAAAATTTTCACAAACATAATTCAATGCTCAATTTTGCATTGACGGTGTAGGGTAGTGTGCTATAATTAGCATGACCTTAAAGTGGAAAAAACAAAGAGCTATCACAAAAATTTCAAATACAGGGAGAGTTTTATATGTACGTAAAAGAAGTTACCGTTCAAAATCACGTGGGTCTGCATGCCCGTCCCGCTACATTTTTCATTCAGAAAGCAAACGAGTTCAAGGCATCCATCTGGGTGGAAAAAGAAGAGCGTAGAGTAAATGCCAAGAGCCTTCTTGGGGTTTTGTCATTGGGTATTGTAGGTGGCACTTTTATCAAGATTATTGCTGACGGTGCCGACGAACAGCAGGCTGTAGATTCCCTGATCAAGCTCATCGAATCCGGATTTGCCGAATAAACAGTAAATACAACCCGTGGGTGTGTAGTCTTTGACTACGCACCCTATTTTTTTGCCCTATACAGCGCAGTGCAACAGCCTTGGCTCAAATGAGCCTTAGTATGGCAAGCACCATCAAAACCGTGCCGGCAAAAAATCCTCCAATGCGACCGAGCATCCCACCCGAGCGCCCCCTATGCCCCATAAAATTCCCAAGCAGTAGCAGTGCAAGTTGACAGGGGCCAATGCAAAGTGGAAGCAACCACCAGGACACCCCAAGCGCCCCCATGCCAACACCTGCCCCCACCACATCAAGGCAGAGTGCGGTGGCTATGGGTATGCTCTCAAGCAGATCGATGTCACCCGAGCGGTTGCGATCCCCCGTGACTGGATCATGTAGCACACAGAGGGTAACCCCCAGCGAGGGTACCGCAAGGCGCAAAAGGGTGGCCGATTTGCCGTGGGCAGTGCGATATCTGGCGCACTCCTCCACCAGGGCCGATAAAAACATCCATACCCCCATAATAAGCAGGATGCAGGCACCAAGCACCTGCGCAATACTTGTGGGGAAAAGTAGGGTTAACACGCCACCAAGCAGCAACGATACCCCACTCACTGCTGAGGAAAGAAACAGTATTGCGCATCCGGCCGCAGGGGTTATGCGTATACGTCCAAGCCCCAACGACAAACCCACCGCCAGCGCATCTATGCTAAGACCCAAAATAAGTGGGATTAAAAGCAAATTTATCAACTCCTTTCCCTGTATTCTATGAAAAATAAAGAGAATGGGGCACAGCAGTTTTTTGCGGCGGCCGCGTGGTCGCGGCGGAACTCTCCCCCCACCCACACGGCTCTGCCGTGTTTCCCCCCCTCGGGGGAGGCGGCGGAACTCTCCCCCCACCCACACGGCTCTGCCGTGTTTCCCCCCCCTCGGGGGAGGCGGCGCAGGTGAAGTTGGCACGAGTATAACACCATATCACGCACCACACATTGCAGGAAACGACACCTTCACCGCTTCGATATTGCACATCAGCATGGATTTTTTATTTAGATTTTTTGCAGAGGGTAAATTGACCCCTAAAACTGCAAAAAAACTGTTTGCGCAAAGCCTTAGGTAGGGGAACAGGGCGGTGAAATAGAGTAAATTTGTGTGTGATATCACAATATCGGCTATACTTAAAGAAGTTTTTGTGATATCATAATAAAGGTATAACTTGAATTACTTATATGCCATAATAACAGGAGGAATCTACATGTACCACAAACTGTTTGACAGTCATATTCACTCCGAAAACTCCCCCGATGGTAATCACTCCGTTATGTGTATATGCGAAAGAGCTGCAGAGCTTGGAATGCAGGGGGTTGCAATAACCGACCATTTTGATCTTAATGACCTAAAACTCTACGGCTATATGGCCCGAATAGAGCAGTCGGTGTTTGATATACAAAAAGCACAGGCGGTACTTGGTAAGGATCTTACCATAGCAATGGGTGTGGAACTTGGCCAACCTGCCTACGACCCAAAACTTGCCCACAAAATACTGGATACATATGACTTTGACTTTGTGCTTTGCTCGCTTCATGCCCTGCTTGATAAAGAGGATTTTTATTACTGGAATTTTGCCTCTCCCGATATAGTTATAGCCGACTCGGTACGGGCTTATTTTAAGGAGCTGCTTGACATAGTAAAATGGGGTAATTTTGATGCCATAGGGCATTTTAACTACCTTGTGCGCTATGTGTGGGGGCGCTACCGCATACCTATTGATTTTGCCGATTATCGTGAGGAAATAGATGCTGTGCTAAAGGCGCTTGTGCAGGCCGACAAGGGGCTTGAGATAAATACCTCGGGGCTTCGCACCGGTATGGGGCAAACCATGCCCGATCTACCCATACTAAAGCGTTTTAGGGAGCTTGGCGGTAAGTATGTAACCATTGGCAGTGATGCACACTTTGCCGAAGATGTGGGTGCAGGATGCGGCGTGGCCATGCAGATATTAAAAGGTGCTGGATTTACCCACTATGCATACTACCTAAACCGCAAACCAAATTTGATAGCCCTGGACTAAAAAGCTAAAATGGGCGGATTGTTTCGTGTTTAATGCGCCTTAAATAAATCTTGAGGAGGCCTTGCCATGAAAGAACAACTACTCAAAATACTTGAAAACAACGCCAAGCTCTCAAACGAGCAAATAGCGTCGATGCTAAGCACCACGCCGACAGAGGTGGCGCAGGCCATAGCCCAGCTTGAAAAAGAGGGTACAATTGTGGGATATAAAACAATTGTTGATTGGGATAAAACCGACCTTGATCTTTGCATTGCACGAATTGAGGTAAAGGTGGCCCCTCAAAGTGGTATGGGATTTGAGGAAATTGCCGCCCGTATATGCCAGTTTGACGAGGTGGAAACGGTATATCTAATGAGCGGTGGCTATGATTTGGCCCTTACAATCTCGGGCAAGACCTTCAAGGATGTAGCGCTTTTTGTTGCACATCGCCTTTCGCCCATAGAGTCGGTGCGCTCTACGGCCACCCACTTTGTACTGCGCAAATATAAAGAACGCGGTCTTGTGCTCATGGAGAATGAGGGCGACGGGAGGGAGGTCACAAACCTGTGATTGATTATAATTCCCTAATGGCAAGGTCGGTCACCGACCTAAAACCCTCGGGCATACGCAGGTTTTTTGATCTGTCGGCCACAATGAAGGGGGTAATATCGCTTGGCGTGGGTGAACCCGACTTTAAAACCCCTTACAACATACGCCGTGCCGGCATAATGTCACTGGAAAAGGGGCGCACATGGTACACCGCCAACAGTGGACTTGCCCCACTGCGTGAGGCCATATCGGCCTATCTTGATAGACGATTTGAGGTTTCCTACAAGGCCGCAGATGAAATTGTGGTTACGGTGGGTGGCTCTGAGGCCATAGATCTATGTATACGAACACTTGTTAATCCCGGTGATGAGGTGCTTATTCCCGAGCCATCGTTTGTTTGCTACACCCCCATTACAAGGCTGGTGGGTGGAGTTCCGGTGCCGCTTACCACCCGTGGTGAGGACAAATTTCGCCTAACAGCACAGGCCGTGCGCGAGGCCATAACCCCAAAAACAAAGCTTCTCATACTGCCGTTTCCCAATAACCCCACCGGGGCTGTTATGAGTAGGGCAGACCTTGAGGAGATTGCAAAGGTGCTTCGGGGCACAAATGTTATGGTGTTGTCGGATGAAATTTATGCCGAGCTTACATACGGAAGTAAACATGTGGCCTTTGCGGGTATTGAGGATATGTGGGAGCGCACAATTACGGTTAACGGTTTTTCCAAGGCCTATGCCATGACAGGGTGGCGCCTTGGATATGCCGCAGGGCCGGCGCCCATAATTGCACAGATGACCAAGGTGCATCAGTATGCCATAATGTCGGCCCCTACCACCAGTCAGTATGCTGCCATTGAGGCATTGTCGCCCGAATGTGATGAGGAGATATCACGCATGACGGTGCAGTACAACATGCGCCGTGGGCTGATTGTGGATAGCCTAAACCGCATGGGGCTTACCTGCTTTGATCCGCAGGGTGCATTTTACGCATTCCCGTCAATAAAATCAACAGGGCTTAGTTCAGAGGAGTTTTGCGAACAATTACTGCTATCCCAAAAGGTGGCGGTGGTTCCGGGAAATGCCTTTGGTCAAAGTGGCGAAGGATTTGTGCGAATATCTTACTCGTATTCGGTAGAACATATAGTAGAGGCACTGCGCCGCATAGAGCTTTTTTTACAGAGCATTTAGGCGATTGTGTCAACAAACCATAAAAATTACATGGTATGATGTGGAGGGCTTATGGCAAAGAGAGAAGGACGTAGCGAATCAAAATTGGTAAGATCACGCCATATGGCTACTGTGTATGTGGTGCTGAGATTGTTTGTAGTAGCGGTTATGATTGCTCAATTTTTCAATCGTAACTACGAAAATGTATTTTTGTGCGTACTAACACTCGTGCTTTTTACCCTGCCAAGCTTGTTTGAACGGCGTATGAAAATAGATCTGCCCGATACCCTTGAGATGGTGGTGCTATTTTTCATATTTGCGGCCGAAATATTGGGCGAAATTCAGGCCTATTACCTCAATGTACCGCATTGGGACACGGCACTGCACACGGCCAATGGCTTTTTGTGTGCGGCAATAGGTTTTTCGCTTGTGGATATGCTAAACAGGCAGGAGCGCTTTTCGCTTAGATTATCTCCGTTTTTTATGGCGGTGGTTGCCTTTTGTTTTTCCATGACAATTGGTGTGCTCTGGGAATTTTTTGAGTTTTCCATGGATTATTTCTTTCTTATGGACACCCAAAAAGACACCGTATTAAATCAAATTTCTACCGTAACGCTAAACCCCGACGGAGAAAACAGTGTGGTGATTATAAAGAATATCACCGATGTTATTGTGGTGGCCGACGGTAAGGAAATTCCCCTTGGTGTTGGCGGGTATCTTGATATAGGCATTTATGACACCATGAAGGACATGATTGTTAACTTTGTGGGGGCCGTGGTGTTTGCGCCATTTGGATTTTTGTATGTAAAAAGTCGTGGCAAGGGCAAATTTGCAGGCAGGTTTATTCCCAAGGTATTGTTTGACGATGATAATGACAACGACAGCGAGAATGAATAGTCACAATAAAAAAGTAATAGCAATGAATAAATGACAAATAAACCGTCCAGACTTCTGTTGAGAATGACAACATGAAAGGACGGTTTTTTTGTGCGCAAACTTGAATTATCACTATTGGTAGGACTGCTTTTAGCCGTAATAATCTCACCTGCGGCGGCCTTTGCCGGGGATGCATTGGAGATTAGAGGTGAGGTGCTGCGTCTACATATTTTGGCCGAGTCCAACCGGGACATTGATCAGCAACATAAATTGGCGGTGCGCAATGCACTGCTACAGCAGAGCGATCTGCTCTTCCCAAGTGAGGTTGATAGCCTGGGCGATGCCATAGAGGAGGTGTCGCAAAAGTTATCCGAAATTGAGCAAATTGCCACCGAAACACTAAGGAGCAGAGGTTGTTATCTGGACGTGGAGGCAGAGGTGGTGAGGATGTACTTTGATACCCGCATCTATGACGGTGTTACCATGCCTGCCGGGGTGTATGATGCACTGCGTGTGGTGATAGGTAGTGGGGATGGGGAAAATTGGTGGTGTGTGATGTACCCCCCACTTTGTCTGCCGGCCGCGCAAAAACCCGAAAGTGAGGAGCTTGAAACCCTGCCACCCGACCCAAAAAGCCAAGATATACACGAGCTTTCTACAGGGTCATCATACCGCATGGGATTTGCAGTAGTGGATATTTTGGAGGGAACCGGCAGGGCTTTACAGGAAATTTTGTCCAAACGCTCTTGACAAACAGGCTGTAAAAATTTATAATGTTTTTGACAATCGAATAGTGGGGTGCTGAGTATACTTGGCTGAGAGAGGGCGTGTAAGCCCTAAACCCTTGAAGATGATGGCTATGCCACTTCTTCGCACCTGATCTGGATAATGCCAGCGTAGGAAATTGTATGCGAAATTCCGCCGTAGGGTTATTCCCTGCGGCTTTTTTTGCGTCGGGTGTCGTTTGATTGATTTTATTCTTCGGAGGAATGTACTATGTCACAGTCAAGAAGTAAGGTTCGTATTATGGTGGAGTGCGCGCTGATGATAGCCCTGGCCACACTGTTGTCCTACATCCCCATATTTGAAATGCCACAGGGTGGCTCAATTACCCTGTGCAGTATGCTACCAATTATGATGGCAAGCTGGCGACACGGTCTGAAGTGGGGTCTGTTTACAGGGTTTGTACACGGCGTACTGCAAATGATGATGGGTATTGAAAATGTTATGTACTGTACCACCATACTTACAATGGCAGGATGCATTGCACTGGATTATATTCTGGCATATACCGCTCTTGGTTCGGCCGATCTGTTTAAGCGTATGTTTAAGAATCAAAACGTTGGTATTGCTGTTAGCTGTGTTGTGGTAGGGCTCATGCGTCTTGTTTGCAGCTTTTTGTCAGGTATGCTTATCTGGGGCGCATATGCTCCCTCCGAAATGCCGGTTTGGCTCTACTCCCTGACCTACAATAGCTCCTACATGATCCCCGAAATTATCCTAACCACCGTGGCTGCCGTAGTGGTGGCACGCCTGGTACTGCCCCGCCTCTCGGCTGCGGAACAGGCTGCCTAAGTCAAAGCACCACACCCCTGCCCAAGACCGTGGGGCTTTGCCTTTGTCGCTTACGCGAAGGGTCAAAACCAAGACCGGGGGGGGGGGGGGGGCCCCCC
>CAYJGQ010000055.1:0-14290 GCA_964369885.1 uncultured Oscillospiraceae bacterium | reverse complement strand
CATTATTTATATAAAGCGGTGCGTTTACCTTGGATTAAAAGTCTTACAGCTGTAATAGCAGGTGTGCAAGCCTAAGACGGCGCAGGCGCTACCTCAAGCATTTTTTGTTTGGTGGGATGGATAATGGTTATTCATAGATTTATATATATTTTTATTGAAACTTACTTTTTTATTATGGTATAATATTTGTATTAATTTTATCTACTTCGTAAAAGCTTTGCGCTGATGGTGTTTTGTGCCTAATGACGGCTCGAATAAACCCTGTGGCTATGGTGGCCCTAAAACAAAAATGGTTATTACTCCGAGAACGATATGAATGTACCAAGACATATATAGGCTAAGCTTGACAAAGGTAATAAGCGCAAATGTTATATTAAGTATACGGTTTTTCGGCATACACCCCACTGAAACCCCATTTTGCATGTGTCATGGCATAGACCTTTACACCTGTTGTTTGTCCGACATTTGGCTTTGCGTAGGCATGGCGAATTTATATTAGCGGAGCTAATATAAACAAAACCGAGGAGGTAAAACATGAAAATTGTATTTTTTGACACCAAAACCTATGACCTGCAGTATTTTGAGCAGTACGCCAAGGAGTACCGGCACGAGATTACATTTTTAGAGTCCAAGCTAACTGCCCAAACCGCAAAGCTTGCCGCCGGGTATGATGCAGTTTGCGCCTTTGTTAATGCAAATATTGATGAAAAGGTTCTAAGCATCCTAAAACAGCATGATGTAAATCTGCTTTTATTAAGGTGCGCCGGATATAACAATGTGGATTTAGGGGCCGCCGCAAGGCTTGGCATAAGGGTAATGCGCGTTCCTGAATACTCACCCCAGGCAGTTGCCGAGCACGCCATCACCCTTGCAATGGCGGCCAACAGGCGTGCGCACAAGGCCTACAATCGTGTGCGTGAGAATGATTTTAGTCTTCAGGGCCTTGTGGGGCTTGTTTTACACGGCAAAACCGCCGGCATTATTGGCACGGGTAAAATTGGCGCCGCCATGATAAATATCTGCAAGGGTTTTGGCATGGAGGTCATAGCCTACGATTTATACCCCAACAAGGATCTTGATGTTAGGTATGTGGAGCTGAATGAGCTACTGAGCAAATCCGACCTAATTTCACTACACTGCCCTTTGTTTGAGAATACAAGGTATATAATAAATGCAGACTCCATAGCCCAAATGAAGGATGGCGTAATTTTGGTTAACACCTCACGGGGCGGGCTTATAAACACTAATGATCTAATTGAGGGTATAAAATCGCAAAAATTCCATGCGGTTGCGCTGGATGTTTACGAGGAGGAGTCGTCTTTTGTGTTTGATGATCACTCAAACAATATCCTAAATACCACCACCGTGGCAAGGCTGCTATCATTCCCCAATGTAATTTTGACCTCCCACCAGGGATTTTTAACCGATACCGCACTGATAACCATAGCAAAGGTTACAATGCAAAATGCCTCAGACGCCCAAAATGGTGTGGTGTCTGCAAATGAGGTGGTGGAAAAAAGCAAATAATTTTAGGCCACTCCCCTGCCCTTGACTGTGGATGACGATGCCGATAAAAGATAGTATGAATAAAAGGCAATGGTTTTGGACATCTATCCTACCACTGCCTTTTATTATTTTACATGCACAGCAGACCATTGGTCGAAAAGTGAGCGCCACTTTATTGTAGCTCGGGCCAACCGCTGTTTTTCGCCTAATATATCATTCTTTTGGTCATACCGCCATCAATTACAATATTTGCACCGTTGATAAAATCGTTTTCTTCATCGGCTAAAAACAAGCACATGTTTGAAATATCACGGGGTTTTCCAACCCTGTTTGATGGATGTATTTCGTGGTCTCTTGGCTCTAGGTCCTTCCAGTAGCCCACATGAATAAAGCCGGGACTTATGGCATTTACGGTAATCGGCGTCCCTCTTAGCGATACGCAAAGTGAATTTGTAAGGGATACAATGCCCCCCTTGCTCATACCGTAAAGCTCCCAATCCTCCATATTTTGATGCCATCTGGTGGAGGCAATATTTATAATTCGGCCATAGCTCTCGCCCTCATTTAGGGATATGAATTTTTGGGCACAAAGAAATGCACCCCGCAAATTTGTGTCCAAAATTTTATTGTACTCTTCAAGTGAGACATCTACTATATTTTTCACAAACATTGCAACTGCGCCATTATTGATTAAAACATGTGCCTTGCCGTATTTTTCCTTTATCTTCTCAAAGGCGCTTTCAATCGAAGTGGGGTCGGACAAATCGGTTTTTATGTAGTCAACATACTCCTCATTATTCTCAAGAATATCAAGCACCACCACCCTGTACCCTTTTTTTGCAAATTGCTCGGCCATATCAAACCCAAGGCCGCCGGCACCGCCGGTAATAATACATGTTTTCATTTTTCTCCTCACTTTCTTTCTACTACATAGCTCCACCCATCCTGTGGTTATAGGGTTGTAGGTAACGGTGTGCTCGTCATAGGTTTATTCAGTGTGATCTCCATTGTCACTCCCCCATCAGCCTTTATACTAAATCTTCCGCCTGATTTTTCAACCCTTTGGCGAAGTCCTGTCAGCCCCCCACCTTCGGTTATTTCGGGTTGGGTATCTTTTGTTTCATTATGTATGATAACATTCACTTCGTCTTTGGTTTGAGTGAGGTTTACCACAACTTTATCAGCATTGGCGTGGCAGTATGCGTTTTTAAGCGCCTCATTTATGCAGAGTAATATCGTTGCATTGTTTTCATCATCTGCCGGTAAGTCTCCGTTTATCACAACTTCACATCCCAGTTTTTTGCTAAAGGATATTATTTGGTCAAGCGATAAGCCCTGATTTTTCTCACTTGCAAGATCGGTTATTATATCAGTAATTTCGGCAAAGTATCCTGCAATTACCTTTACATCCTCGTTTTCGGGCGATTCTCTTAGCGCTTCTTTTGTAAGGGTGAGTAAATTTCCAAAGTTGTCGTGAAAACCCACCTTCATATTAACTGCTATTTCCTCCGCGGTGCTTTTTTCAATGATATTTGTAAGCGCTTTGGTGCGCTCCTGCCTCAGTGCCAGTGTTTCACTAAATTGCTTAGTGCTCTCTCCCAGCTTGTAAAGCTCGGTTATGTCGGTGGCTTTTATCTCCATGTAATCGCCTGTATGCCATTTGCAAAAATTTCTTGAAAACTGCCATACCTTGCCTCTCTCGGACATAAACGCAGGATTATCCTCATTTATCACACATTTATCGCTACCCCTTAGTTTACGTAATTCTTCCCAAATATCGATACCGCTAATTAAATCCTTGCCCGTAAGCTCCTTACACAGGTGGTGCATAATATTGTTAGACAGATAAATATTATTGTCACTTGATGTAAAGGCAATACCGGTAGGTAAACTTTCAAGCGCTTCTTTTATCGAAAAATCGTTTATGCTGTCCTTTTCGGCTTTGTATACTTTATATATGCTATACGCCGCAGTCCCCACTGAAGCTAATCCTAAAATTATATGAATAGGATATGGAATATAATTTACAACAATTGCCACTGTGGATAGCACAACCTCATAGCTGGGTCTTGAAAAATCTATAAAGGCTATAAGTGCCCATAGATCTACCATAGTTACCAAGAGCAACAAGGATATGGCAAAGATGTTTTTTTTGCAGCTCTTAGCTAAAATATTTATTATAAGCGCCAAGGTCATCGCAATAAATCCTATGGTAACAATCGCCGCTATGCCGCCTTGTCCGTTGATGGTTAATGATGAAAAATTCAAAGCCACATCTCCTTTCACTCTTATTTTGGTATGCTGATTGATAGATAATAGCTGTCCTCGTGGACGGCAAAGTTTAGCATTGCACCAAGCTGTGATATTTTTTCTCTCTCAAAATCCTCAAAGTCTGAGGGCTGAATTTTAGCATCCCCCTCTATTTCAAGAGAAAATACGATACCCTTTTCTCTTTGGTTATAGCTTAAAAATATCGACTCAAAATTATAGTCTACCTTTTCGATTACTGCATGGTAAAAATCATAACACAATAGCGTAATGCCAAGGTCCAGTTCGTAGTCGTCCGCAATATGTATGCCGCAATTTCTGCCCAAAAAGTCAAGCAGCTGAAATGATTCCATAAATGCTCTGCGCAGTTCATCTGTGGATATATGATTTTCGGTTTGTGCGGTTAATATTAGGTTTATTTTGCGTTTTAGGTAGGTTGATACCATGCTTGCCTCAAACAGCAGTTGCTTCATTCCCTCAAGCGTTGTGTTTTCATTTGCCATAACTGTGTTTTTGATTTTTTCACTGTGTGGTAGTGTTTCGGTGAGCAGGACACTTTGCAGTTCGCTTAGTTTTTTAATCCTTATTTTTTCTTTCTTTTGCTCATTTTCAAGAGTTAATATGTTAATTTCTTCATACAGGCCCTCGTTGAATTTTTCAAGCTCAACTATTGCATTCTTTATCCCCGAAACATCGCTAAGCCAAGACACATACCCACCCTTTATGGGTGAGATATGAAGTAGTGTGTTTTCATCGTAGTCGGCGCTCTTATGTTTCTTTAGCTTTTTAAAATTCTGGTGTGTAAGTGGCAATACGTTTTTAGCGGTATACACTACCTTTCCTGTATGTGTAAGTATTTGTGCTTTGGTGGTGGCCATTTCAAAAAACTCTTTGTGGCGATTGTTGGAGTGGACAAGCCCTGTGCGAATACAGGCCTCCCAAAATGCAACACATGCCACACATAAGAATATTGTCACATCCATAAAATAATATTCTACGCCGTAAATGGGGCCTGACACCAGCAGTGCGGTGTATAAAATCACGCAACCAACCACTAACATCGGTAGCCTTGAAGCCCTTCTTGTGCGCACAGAGTAGTGGAACTTTTTCACAATCATAGTGGTGGAGAGCAGTATTAATCCCAGCAAAAAAATTGCAACGACAAAGTACCCTATTCTATGATCATAAGCTCGCTCATACATGTGAATGTTTAAATTAAAACCATCGAAAACAAGCAAGTGAAAATCGTTGGTAAGTACAAGGACTATTAGCAAAACCGCAGGAATAAACAGCAGGTTCCACTTTTTATTTGGGCGATAATTTTCATCTTCTCCCACACATAATGCTGTAAAGAAAAACAGTAGCGGTATCATTATCATGGGGATATAGAACATATACCAAGCTATTCTGTCACCCAAAATCATCTTGCCAAGAGCACCCCATTTGACAGCTCTTATGCCTACCCAAAGTAGAATATTCACACCTATAAACATAAGGTATGTGCGCACACGGCTTTGCATAATCCGATTGTATATGCTCACAGTCCAGGCAGAAAATAGGGCTATGTGTATACCGATGGACATTACATAGGCAAATGAATAAAGCGGTGCATATTCGCTCGGTAAGCGCTTAAATAATATGCTTAAGCTTGTGGCAAAAAACAAAAGAAGGGCAAAGCCGATGACCCAAAATACAGACTTAGTTTTTACTTTATTCATCGCCTTCCCTCCCATTCTTATTGTAATATACTAATTTGCGCACAATATATTCTAAACTAAATTATATCATATTTTGACAATAAAAACTAAATCTTCGACACATTTGAACCATTTTAATATAAAATCATTTATTAGCATGGCATAAAAAATCACTGTGAACAAATCTGTTCACAGTGATTTAGTTTTAGCCTTTAAGTGGTGCATCAAAATAAGTTTTTCAAAGCTATTGTTGACTATTTTCGGAATGCTTAAATATAGATACAAGATTAGAAAGCTCGCTTGCTTGGTCAGAAAGTTGTCTACCTGTAGACGCGCTTTCTTGGCTTAAAATAGCATTAGATTGAGTAACATCAGAAATTTGAGTAACACTGTCTTTAATTTGTTCTATGGTACGAGATTGTTGGTGGGTGCTATCTGCTATATTTGTTATTAAAGCCGCGCAATCTTGAACTTCAAGAACAGTTTTGCCCAGACCTTCTCCGGTTTGTTTTGCAAGAGTAACACCCTTTTGAATTGACAGCATAGAAGAAGTAATTAGATTTGCAGTATCTTTAGCTGCAATAGAAGATTTATTTGCAAGGTTACCAACCTCATCAGCTACAACAGCAAAACCTTTACCCGCTACACCGGCACGAGCAGCCTCAACAGCAGCATTTAAGGCTAAAATATTAGTTTGGAATGCAATATCTTCAATTGTTTGAATAATTTTGCTGATTTCATTTGATTTTTCTGCGATTTCGTTCATAGCTACCATAAGCTCATTCATTTGATGATTATTTGCATCAATACCATGAGCAATTTTAGTAGCCATAGAACCTGCAGTAGCACCATTTCGAGCAGTAGTATTAATAAACCCTGAAATTTCGTTCATAGAAGCCAATAATTCTTCTACCGAACTTGCTTGCTGCTCATTCCCAAGAGCAATTGTAGAAGCAGCGGTTGACATGCTTACAGAAACATCTGACATTTGAGTAGCAGAGGATTTAATACCTGACATTGTATTGCCAATTTGCACTATGATTTTTTCAAAGCTAACCCTAATACTATTAAGGTTACCTACATATAGATCGTTTCCTGAAACATCCAAATCAAAATCTCCATTACTCATAGCAAACAATAAGCTTTCTATTTCACTAACAATTTTTGAAAGCATATCTGACATAACATTAAAACTATCTTGAAGATTTCCGATTTCATTATTTGCTGTAATGTCCGTTCTGGTATCAAAGTTACCACCTGCAATACTATTTGCCATTGTATTAAGCTGTGCAAGTGGAGCAAGTGAACGTCTTATAACAATTATCGATACAATTAAAATAATTACCATACAACCAAGTGAAGAAAGAATAAGTATTGTAGCCATGGTTACAGTATCGGAATTCATTTCGGCTGTGGAAATTCCACTTACAGACCACCAAGTAGTTTCCATTAATTGCAGTGGATAATAGAAGTTTGTGTTATCACCGATTGACAGAGTAAATGGTGTATTTGATAATATTTGAGATTGTAATTCTTGTAGTTGTGATGGATTTTCGGCATTATCAAAATGTGATTTACCCAAATAATCATCGGTGGTTGTATCATTAACCAATACTCCACTTTGAGCAAATATGCTGGAAAATGTAGTATCAAACTCTGAATTATCGCTGATTTGTTGAGTAAATGCAGAGGTCACAACATCTGTAACCATAACACCAATACTCTCATCTCCAACTACAATAGGGGTGCAGACAGTAACAATGATTTTTCCTGCATTTGCAGTGGAAACATATGGTTCTGTTATATATATTTCTTTTGTTTGCATAGGAACAGAATAATATTCGGCTTCAAAATAATCTTCAGTATAAGCAACATCAAAGCTTCCTTTTTGTGCTGCATCTTCCGCCACAAAAATGGCGTAATTTTCAAATTCACCAAAAGCACCCGGTGCAAAAAGCACACCCATGCCAACTATTGCATCATTATTTTTAGTAGCCGCAGAAAATGTTTCAAAAAGATAATTTTCGGTATTATAAAGAGCCAGGTTAAATTCATAATTTCTAAAAATTTGGCTTGAGAAGGTCACATCACCTTCTTCAGATTCTTCAAAAAAATCTTCATAATGCGAGATTGTGTAATCTGTTGCGTTTGCGTTAGTGGATAGTGCTCCATCAATAATTGACTGAGCAGATTTTGCATTAGACTGCGCAATAACAAATAATTCCTGAGTGGTTTTGGAATTAAACATAGATTGTAAGATGGCAGTTGATGATACTAAAAATATCGTGAATACCACAACTAATGAAGTAGCAAGATAAATGGCAATTTTTGTTGAAAGACTCATAAATTTTACATTTTTCATTTTATAACTCCCTTTCAATACTTCTCAGTACCGGTATCACGATGGTTTGTGTTGCTACCTTACAGTGCCAAAATTTTATTTATAATTACAGTATATATATATTTGTGTCATGTGTAAAGTAAATATGATAATTTCCCGGCTTGTTTTCACAGCTATAAAGACACACAGTTTAACCTAACATGTTTTCTAAATAAAATCTGATCTATTTTAAGAATAAAGGTGCCAAAGCGCACTGCAAAAATCAATATTTTATGGCATAGCAAAGGGCAGGTTATTAGTGTGGTACTCCAAAAATCCTGCCCCGTCATTTAAAAATGAACTCCTATTTGGAAATCTTGAAATACACGGGCAGACGATTAAACCAAACTAATGTTTTTTCATTAAGTCGTATAAGCGATTTTGCAAATTAATGATAACATCTGAAAGGTTATCGCTATCCACTTGTTCTTTTTTACTTTCAAAGATTTTCCCAAGCGTTGAGATGAGTTTTTCAAAGTCGCTTTTGCGTGCTCGCTGTGCTAAAATTTCATCTGTGCGGTCAATAATGACCTCAATAATATTTTCCACAGCACCATCATTTTGTATAAGTGGCACTGCAAAAACATCAAAAATCTTACTCCTGCTACGCTCAAGAATTTCTTGTTGCATATACTCAACTTTATGGCTTTCAAGACATCTTAAAATCGCACAATCGGTACATGATTCCGTTCCAATACCCATAACCTCAAAGCATATTTTGCTTATTGCATCATCTTTAGGTATCTCAAGATAGTCATGCAAATAATTGCTGACATACAAAACCTTTCGATTTTTATCCATCAAAATATAACCACATGGAGTGGCTTGAAATATTTTTTCAAACAAAGCAGATAAATCAATGCTTGATAATTTTGACATTTCAGCTTCATCAGCAATATCCAGATTACCAAAAGTAATAACTCTTTCAAGATGATTAGAATTACGTGCAGCATATAAACCGTCAACCATATTATTAAAATCCATATTAATAAAGGCTGTGGCAACGGTTTTATCTAACTGTGTTCCCATAACATTTGATATTTCTTTTAGGGCATATTCGTGTGTGTGCGCTTTTCTGTAAGAACGAGTTGTAGTGATTGCGTCATAAGTATCTGCGCCTGCAACAATTTTAGAACCTATTGAAATTTGATCTTTGGAGAGTTTGTCGGGGTATCCGTAGCCGTCGTATCTTTCATGGTGATGTCTTGCTATACTTCTGATATTGCCAAAGCTCTCAAGACCTTCAAGTATGTTGTATGATTCAACAGGATGGCTTTTTATAATACCATATTCCTCATCTGTAAGCTTGCCGTTTTTGTTGATAATGGAATCCGGAATTCTAACTTTACCAATATCGTGCAAACTTGCCGCCACAGAAATTTCAAATACCTCGTCCGGCGTTAACTCTAAAGCACGAGCAAGATTTAGAGAAAGCTTTCGTACATTGTCCGAATGACAAGCGGTGTAGCTGTCCTTTGCTTCTAATAGGGTTGAAAAAATTTGCAGTATCTCGTCATACTCCTTATTACGCTGTTCCAAAACAAGCATCTCTTTTGTTCTATCAATCATTATCTCAAGAACATAAAGTACATTTCCATTCTCATCTAATTGCAAAGGAATAGCGTAATCATCAATATATCGGACAGCTCCGTTTGGAAGAAAGTCCTTTCGTGAAATAAATGCTTTCTCTCCACTTTCAAGAGATTTTGCTACTGCGCACTTGGCACAACGCTTTCCTCCATTAGATAAATTATAGCATTTATCTCCGTATACTTTATTTATGTCAAGATTTCTAAGTTTAGCAAAACTTTCATTTATATAGTGAATGCGATATTGATTATCCAAAATAACATACGCAATTGGTGTGTTATCAATAAACAGCTTTATAAGCTCATTTTTTGATTTTAATATATCAACCATTTTGCACCTCCATTGTTCAGTTGCTGTTACCTTAATATAGTCAAAAATTTGTTCATGAAGTGTGTGCAAAGACTATATTTGATACCCTAATATTTTATCAAATACTTATAAAGCATAAGCGAAAAAAACACTACACACTTTCTCTGTATTTTATCATGGTTTTATTGTTATTTCAACAGTGGCAATTATATTGCACAAATTCTTTTGGGCTGTCAAATTCCGCAAATATTCTCATAACCACTTGTGTTTACAAGGGGTTATGAGAATAAAAAAAGCTGATGTTTAAGGGTGTTGTACCCAAAAACATCAGCAGGACATTTGGTGGAGGCGGGGGGAATCGAACCCCCGTCCGAGAACCAATTCATACGGCTTTCTTCGAGTGTAGTCTGTCCTTAACATTCCCTCCCGCCGCCGCCGACAGACAGGCAATGGCGTTTAGTATCCCCAAATTCATCACAAGCTTCGGGGAGCAGGCCTGTGACGTTCACCACTAATCGACGCTTCTATCCAAGCCGTGGTACTCTCGGTAGAAACGGCAGCCTATTTAGGCTGCGTACGCGTAATTTTCGTTAGCGTTTAATTTAATTTTTACCCGTTTTATAGAGGTCGAGCGCCTCTACTCGCTTACCGTACTTCAAAATCCCCGTCGAAACCTTTACGCCCCCTTATATAAGCCGCCATAGGCGGATGTGGCCTTGTTTATATGGCTATCTGCTGCGCTCCTTTAGGGCACGCTGTATCTCACGCCCTGCGTCACGCTTTGCTATATCCTGACGCTTGTCATGCACCTTTTTGCCCCTGCACAGCCCCACCTGAATTTTAACCCTCGAATTCTTAAAATATATCGAAAGTGGTATCAAGGTGTAGCCCTGCTGCTTTAATAGGCCTATTAGCCTGCGTATCTCGGCCTTGTGCAGCAGCAGCTTGCGTGCCCGAAGCGGATCTTTATTAAATATATTCCCCTTCTCATACGGGCTTATGTGAAGCTGCTTTACATACACTTCCCCATTTTCAATGTCGCACCAGGCCTCCTTAAGGCTAACCCCACCCTGTCTAAGACTCTTTACCTCGGTGCCAAACAGCTCAACACCGGCCTCGTAGGAGTCCTCAACAAAGTACTCAAAGCGTGCCTTGCGGTTGGTGGCAATATTCTTGATGCTTTTTTCGGTTGTTCCTGACAAGTATATCACCATCCTTTGGCTATTTGTACTGTGGCTTGATTTTTTGTTTAGGTGGGGAGGGTGCGAGCTGTGCTAATGCCCGTGGGCGGTTTTTGCCCTGGGGGCTGGTGCACTGCGAGCGCACGCCTCGCATAAGCGGAAAAGCAAGCCACACGGTAGTGCCTAAGCAATAATATCGTACACATTACGCAAAATAGTGCACAATACATTTTACCACAAGACACCACATTGTCAAGTATGCCCGGATTTGTGAATATGGTCACATTTAAGAATAAAGTTTTGCTTTATTTTTCGTTTAGGTAGCTCACAACTGCATTTGAAAACACCGCAGCTGTTGTGCTTAGTATATCCTCATCAATATCAAATCTTGGGTTGTGTAGGGGGTAGCTCTTGAATTTATCTTCATTTTTGCACCCAACAAACATAAAGGTTGAGGGCACCTCTCGGGCCACAAAGCAGTAATCCTCGCCCCCCATAAACTTGCGATAATCCGATATCACGCTATCTTTTCCCAGGAACTTCACTGTATATCCCCTCACCTTTTCGGTAAGGTCGGGGTTATTTACTACGGGAAATGCATTATCAATATATTCAAATGTGTAGCTGCCACCATAAAGTTCGGTCGTGTGGCGTACACAGTCCTCAATATACTTCTTGGCCATGACGCGCTGCTGGGGTAGAAAACTTCGCACAGTACCCGCTATGCGACAGCTATCAGGAATAATGCCCCGTGCTGTTCCTGCATTAAAAATACAAACTGATAATACCATTGGGTTGTATATGTCCACCTTGCGGGAAATGAATTTTTGTAGTTCATCATACACCGATACCCCCATGGCAATTGGGTCAATGCTGTCGTGAGGGGTCGAGCCATGTGCCCCCTTACCCTGTATTACAATGTCAAAAAAATCAGGGTTTGAGGTCACAGGCCCATCCTGCATAAGGTATACGCCGGCATCTATATCGGGGAGGACATGGGCACCAAAAGATATGTCAACCTTAGGATTTTCAAGAACTGCGTTGGCCACCATGTGTTCGGCTCCTCCCGGTGCCTCCTCGGCCGGTTGAAACATAAATTTCACATTGCCGTTTATCTTGTCCCTTATGCGTGAGAGTATCATGGCGGTACCGAGTAGCCAGGTGGTATGTGCGTCATGACCACAGGCATGCATTTTCCCCTCATACTTAGAAACATACCCATGGTCATTTAGCTCACAAAGTGGTAGTGCATCCATGTCGGCGCGGATAAGCACGGTTTTGCCCTCCCCTGCTCCTCGCAGCAGCCCCACAACACCGGTTGCATAACAGTCACGATCCACCTCAAGGCCTATTTCCTTTAGTTTAGCTGCAACAATGTCCGATGTGCGGTTTTCTTGCAGTCCAAGCTCGGGGTGACTGTGTAAATCTCTGCGTATCTTTACAAGCTCATCCTGAATTTCGGCCGCTATTGTTTTAATAGTATTATTCATTATTCATTCCTCTTACCTGTAAAATAAAATTAAAAGCACTGTATTATTATAGCAGAAAACATTTGATTTTTGAATGCAATCTGTTTGATTGTAGTAATAGTAGTGAGATTAGATGGTGTGCATCTAATTTATATGTCACCCTATGGGCATGGCAAATTTTTAGGACTCAGCGTGGGCTTTCATGAACTTGTAAGTATGCCGTATTACTCAGATATATTGGTTATTGTGGAAGTGTATCTAAAAGAAAAAGATAAATACTTAATAAAAATTATGGCATTTTGGGTAAAAATCAGTTATACTGTATTGGTTAAGAAAGCACGCTCATAATCGAGTGGCTAATCAAACAACAAGTAACGGTCGTAATATTCGGCCGACACGCACAGGAGGAATAGCTATGCTGACTGCAATTGTAGGCGTAAACTGGGGTGACGAGGGTAAGGGCCGTATGGTGGATCTTCTCTCCCAGAGCTACGATGTGATCATCCGCTATCAGGGCGGAAATAACGCAGGACATACCGTTATAAATGATCGGGGTAAGTTTATTCTCAATCTATTGCCTTCGGGTATCCTGCGCCCAACCACTGTAAATATTATGGGTGGCGGTATGGTTGTGGATCTTGAACATCTTGAGGGCGAAATGGGTCGTCTGAAGGAAAAGGGTATCGCTATTTCCCCTGATAATCTTAAAATAAGTGATCGTGCCACAATATGTATGCCATATCACAAGCAACTGGATATCCTTGAAGAGGATCGTTTGGGTGATGCAAAGTTTGGTTCTACCCGTCGTGGTATTGGTCCTGTTTATGGCGATAAGTATATGAAAAAGTCGCTACGTATGAGCGATCTTTTGGATTTTGACAGCCTGCGTGGCAAACTTGAGCGCCTACTGGACTGGAAAAACCTATTTATTCGTGACGGCTACAAGGCTGATGCCGTAACCGTAGATGATATGATGGCCTGGCTTGAGAAGTACGGTCGCCCCATCATCCCTCATATTTGCGACGTTTCCACCTACCTTGAAAAATCAACATCCGAGGGCAAAAACCTGATGTTTGAGGCCCAGCTCGGCGCACTGCGTGACATCGACTTTGGTATTTATCCTTACACCTCGTCTTCCTCCACCATTGCTGCCTATGCACCCATAGGCTCCGGCATTCCCGGACACAAGCTTGACACCGTTGTTGGCATAATGAAGGCCTACTCCACCTGTGTTGGTGAGGGTCCTTTCACCGCTGAAATGTTTGGCGACGAGGCCGAGGCTCTGCGTGCCGCAGGCAACGAGTATGGCGCCGCCACCGGTCGCCCTCGTAGGGTTGGTGGCTTTGACATCCCTGCCTCGGCCTACGGTTGTAGGGTGCAGGGTGTAACCCATCTTGCAATTACAAAGCTGGATGTAATGTCCTATATGGAGAAAATCCCCGTCTGCGTTGCCTATGAAATCGACGGCGAAATTACCACCGAGTTCTGCACAGGTGATCGTCTTGACCGTGCAAAGCCTGTTTATGAGTATCTTCCCGGTTTTGGCTGTGATGTTTCGGCCTGCCGCAAGCTTGAAGATCTTCCCACCGCCGCAAGAGAATATATCGAGTATCTTGAAAAGGCTGTGGGCGTACCTGTTAAGTACATTTCGGTCGGCCCTGATCGTGATGCCTGCATCACACTTTAATCTGCACTTTATAACCTAACCACAAAAAATCCCACCCGATACTTTTGGGTGGGATTTTTTTGGCTGCAAAGCTTTTGTGGGGCTTTTGGTTATGTGGATTTGTATGGGCAGGGTTTTGTGGTAGGGGGCAATACCTTTCTGATTTGAGCCACATATAAATGATAGGTATAAACAACATAAGTCCGCCCCACAGAGGGGCGGAC
>CAYJGQ010000054.1:3244-14665 GCA_964369885.1 uncultured Oscillospiraceae bacterium | reverse complement strand
CACCACCCACCCCCGCGGCAACTGTAACAGCGCCACCCACCGCCCAAACCACCGAGCAATCCCCCCCAAGATACTCCTACCCCCCCATCAATTTGCTTGAGGAGGGCAGTGCACCAAAAGGTGGCGACATGACCGAGGAACTTCGCAAAAATGCCGAACTTCTGGTCGACACCCTCAAGAGCTTTGGGGTGCAGACCCGTGTTGTAGATATCTCCCGTGGGCCTGCCGTAACCCGCTATGAACTCCAGCCCTCGGCCGGAGTTAAGATAAGCCGCATCACAAATCTTGCCGACGACATAGCCCTTAATCTGGCGGCGGCAGGAGTGCGCATAGAGGCCCCCATACCCGGCAAGGCGGCCGTGGGCATTGAGGTGCCAAACAAGAGTATATCGGCCGTAACCATCCGCGAGGTCATAGATTCCTCGGCATTTTCAGGGGCCGACAGCAGGGTGTCGGTGGCGCTTGGCAAGGACATCACAGGCAATCTTGCCGTGGCCGACCTTGCCAAGATGCCCCATCTGCTCATAGCAGGCTCAACAGGCTCGGGCAAATCAGTCTGCATAAACTCCTTTATCATAAGTTTGCTGTACAAGGCAAACCCCGAGGAAGTAAAGATCATGATGATTGACCCCAAGGTGGTGGAGCTTGGCAGTTACAATGGCATACCGCACCTATTGGTGCCGGTTGTTACCGACCCACGCAAGGCCGCAGGTGCACTGTGCTGGGCGGTGGGCGAAATGATGAACCGCTACAAACTGTTTAGCGAGCGTGGAGTGCGTGACATAACCGGCTATAACCGTATGGCAAAAACCCAGGACAACATGGCACCACTCCCCCAGATTGTTATAATAATAGATGAGCTTGCCGATCTTATGATGGTTTGCCCAAACGATGTTGAGGACTACATATGCCGCCTTGCCCAGATGGCCCGCGCGGCCGGTATGCATCTGGTCATAGCAACACAGCGACCCTCGGTTGATGTAATTACAGGCATCATAAAGGCCAATATTCCCTCACGTGTGGCCTTTGCGGTTTCCTCTCAGGTCGACAGCCGCACCATCCTGGACGGCGGCGGCGCCGAAAAACTACTTGGCCGCGGCGACATGCTTTACTACCCCGTTGGCAGCTCAAAACCCACCCGTGTGCAGGGCTGTTTTGTAACCGACAAGGAGGTTGAGCGTGTTGTTGCCTTTATAAAAGAGGGCGAAACCAATGAGTATGACTCAAATATTATGGAGGAGATCGACCGCCAAGCCGCCACCACAGGTGGCAAAAAAGGTGGTGGGGCATCGGCCTCCTCGGGCGGAGATAGTGACGAGGACGAGGGCGTAATACAGGCCGCCATTGAGGCGGTGGTGGAGGCAGGACAGGCCTCTACATCCTACCTACAACGCAAATTAAAGCTGGGATATGCCCGTGCCGCCCGGGTGGTGGACGAGCTTGAAAGCCGTGGAATTGTTGGCCCATTTGAGGGCAGTAAACCCCGCACAGTGCTAATAAGCAAGGAACGTTGGTATGAGATGAAGTTAAATGCGGAGGAGTAAAACTCCCCCTACGAAAGGCTTACAATGAATAAATTTTTGCCCATATCTAAAGATGAAATCACAAAACTCGGCTGGGACAGCGTGGACTTTGTCTGTGTCACAGGAGATTCCTATGTCGATCACCCAAGCTTTGGGATAAGCATAGTTGCACGCCTGCTTGAGTCGCTGGGTTTTAGGGTAGCGGTGCTACCTCAACCCAAATTCTCCTCCCCCGTGGACTTTACACGCTTTGGCCGCCCTCGTTTGGGATTTTTTATCACGGCAGGCAATATCGACTCCATGGTGGCTCACTACACCGCCGCCAAACGTCTGCGCAGTGAGGATTCCTACACCGCAGGTGGCAAGGCTGGTGCTCGCCCCGATAGGGCGGCCACGGTATATGCAGCCCTTGCAAAGAAGGCCTACCCCGACTGCCCCGTAATTTTGGGTGGAATTGAGGCATCGCTTCGCCGTTTTGCCCACTATGACTACTGGGATGATGCCGTGCGCCCCTCCATTTTGGCCGATTCGGGAGCCGATTTGCTGATATACGGCATGGGAGAGCACCAAACAAAGCAGATAGCCCAAGGCCTTGCCATGGGCAAAACCTGTACTGAGCTTCGTGATATACGTGGGGTGTGCTACCTTGCCTCACCCACCGACGAGGGTTTTGCCCTACCACAGGGGCAGGTGTCCTGCGCCTCCTTTGACAAGGTGCGTGACGACAAAACAGCCTATGCAAAGGCCGCCGTCATACAGCAGGACCAACAGGACAGCGTCTACGGCCGCCCAATAGTGCAAAAACACGGCGACAAATTTTTGGTGCAAAATCCGCCTGCCCTGCCCCTCACCACAGGGGAGCTTGACACTGTATTCTCACTGCCGTTTGTGCGTATGTACCACCCAAGCTACGAAGCCCTGGGGGGCGTTGCAGCCATAGAGGAGGTCGAGTTTTCGATAATGCACAACCGTGGCTGTTTTGGTGGATGTAACTTTTGTTCCATCGCCATGCACCAAGGACGCCAAGTATCGGTGCGCAGTCATGAATCGATTATAAACGAAGCCATTTCCTTTACCAAAAATTCACGGTTTAAGGGCTACATACATGATGTTGGCGGCCCAACAGCCAACTTTCGCCACTCCTCCTGTGATAATCAGGACAAAAAAGGGGTGTGTATGCGCCGCAAATGCCTTGCCCCCTCCCCCTGCCCAAACATAAAGGCCGACCACACCGATTACCTTACCTTGCTGCGTAGCCTACGAGCAATACCCAAGGTCAAACGTGTATTTGTGCGTTCCGGCATTCGTTTTGATTTTCTTAACCTTGAAAAGCGGGCCGAGTTTCTAAACGAGCTTGTGGCCCACCATGTCAGCGGACAACTAAAGGTGGCCCCCGAGCACTGTGCAGCCGCCGTACTGTCGGCCATGGGCAAGCCCTCAATTGCCGCATATGAAAAGTTTCAAAAGGAATTTTATGCCGCCACAAAGCGAGCAGGCAAGGAGCAGTACCTTGTGCCCTACCTCATGTCCTCCCACCCGGGCAGCCGCCTAAAGGATGCCATAGAGCTTGCACTTTTCCTAAAGCGCAACCGCATACGCCCCGAGCAGGTGCAGGACTTCTACCCCACCCCCGGCACCATATCTACCGCTATGTTTTATACAGGGCTTGACCCCTATACCCTAAAGCCCATATATGTGCCCCGCACCCCCGCCGAAAAGCGGTGTCAGCGCACACTGCTTCAGTACTACAAGCCTGAAAATCAGCGGGAAATCCTATCTATACTAAAATCGGCGGGCCGCACCGACCTTGTCGGCACCGACCCTCGCTGTCTTGTTGCTCCTCCAAAGGGGGCACGGCCTATACAAAAGCCCGCCAGACCACAGCGTGGCAAAGAGCAACCCCGTCACAGGGGTAGGCGGTAGGATTTTTGTGGGCATTAACTCTAACACTTAGGATGTGTATATATGCCAAAAAAGAAAAAGACTGTCGGTAGCAAGATGCTGTTTACCGCCATACTGCTCATACTTTCCTCCCTCATGACAATGGCTGTTACAAATTTTGACGAGCTGGAGCATCTTATTTATCCCACCCAACCCGTCACCGCCATGGCCACGGGCAATATCGAGGTGCATATGATCGATGTAGATCAGGCCTCCTGCACCCTTATAATGACCTCGACCTCAAATGTACTAATCGACGGTGGCACGGTGTCCTCCTCGGCCGAGGTCATAGATTACCTTGACAGCCTTGGGGTACAAAACCTTGATTATGTCATAAACACCCATCCACACGCCGACCATCTGGGTGGTTTTTACAAGATTATGCCCCATATGGATAGCGTAGAGAAGGTTATAATAACCAATTTGCCGCAGGATGTTACGCCACAAACCCGCTCCTGGGAGCAGTTCTTGACCTCGGTTGGCGAGATGGGTGCAGAGCTGTCGGTGGTGCAGGCAGGGGCGCAGTACAACCTTGGCGACGGTGCAGTTTTGACCATGCTTGGCCCTACAAACCCGGTGGAGGATTTTAACGATAGCTCGATAATTTGCCGTCTTGATTTTGGCAGTGCTGATTTTCTCTTTATGGGGGATGCCTCGGTGGATATGGTGACCGACCTTGCACGGGACGGAGCCGATATATCGGCCGAGGTGCTTCAGGTTGGGCACCACGGCAGTTACACCTCAACCGATGATCTGCTACTGCGCCTTGTAAACCCCTCTATTTCCATGATAAGTTGCGGTGCGGACAACGAGTACGGCCACCCCCACCGAGAGGTGACAACTGCGCTGGAGCAGTATAACATTCCCATCTACCGCACCGATTTGCAGGGAAACATAGTTGTTCGCACAGATGGCCAAACCCTCGAAGTATTGAGCGAATACGAGCAATCGGCGGCGGCCTGACGGCCTTTTTCTCACAATATTTTTAGTAGCATACTTTTTACAGCCTGCGTAAAAGTGCCAAGGGATATCCCCCTTGGCACTTTTAATTTACCATATTGCTCCTGTTGCATCATTTGAAAAAAACGTCGATTTATAGTAAGATTGTCTTATTAACCGGCTTGGAGGGATTTTTTATGAAATTTGGAGTGCTACTGCGCGCCGCGCTAATTTTTTCTACCCTTGTTATTCAGATATTATTTTGGTTTATGTTAATATTTGTACTGGGCAATTACGTGGATTTACTTGTGGTGGTTTTGCTCTTTATAAACATGTTTGTCACCATAAAAATAATCATCAGCGACACCTATCCTGAAACAAAAATCCCCTGGATAATAACCCTCAACGCACTACCTATTATAGGAGCGATTATCTACCTTGTATACGGAAAACAGGTGCAGAGCAAAAAGCGCAGGGCTGTTTTGGCGCAAATAGAGTCGGAGCAGAAAAAAGGTATTGATCATGTAAACACACCCCATCCGGAATTTTTCTGCGAAAACCCCGCAATAGTGCGTCAATCCGAGTATATACGCAGGGTGGCAAGCTGCCCCGCCTACACAAACACCTCGGTGGAATACTTCTCGCTTGGTGAGGAAAAGTGGGAGGCCTTGCTTTGCGAGCTCAAACTGGCCGAAAAATTTATTTTCCTTGAGTATTTTATTATCGAGGAGGGGCTTATGTGGGGAGAGATTGAAAAAATACTCATCGAGAAAGCCGCACAAGGTGTTGATGTACGGCTGATGTATGATGATTTGGGCTGTCTTATGACCCTGCCACTCGGCTTTGCAAAAAGGTTAAATAAGCATAACATTGACTGCCGTGCCTTTAATAAGTTCAGCAATCTTTTCAGTTCCAACTTTAATAGCCGTGACCACAGGAAAATTTGTGTTATCGATGGCAACGTGGGCTTTACCGGCGGCGTTAATCTGGCCGATGAGTATATAAACCACACCAATAAGCTCGGCCACTGGAAGGACACCGCCGTTATGTTTAAGGGCGAGGCGGTTTATAATCTCACCGTCATGTTTTTATCTATGTGGAGCTCCTTGACCGAAAAAATTGAGGACTACTCAAGGTTTGCACCCACAAAATCCTACAAGGCCGATGGAATTGTACAGCCATTCTGTGACACCCCTCTTGACCACGACGCCGTGGGTGAAAATGTGTATATGAGTATGCTAAACTGCGCAAGGGAGTATGTTTACATAACCACCCCATACCTAATAATAAGCCGTGAGATGATGGTATCCCTCATGGCGGCCGCAAAATCCGGCATCGATGTTCGCCTGATACTCCCGGGTGTGCCCGATAAAAAATCAATATTTTTTCTCTCTCGCTCCTATTATAAAGAGCTACTACGGGCAGGGGTTAAAATTTATGAGTACACGCCGGGATTTGTTCACTCCAAAATGTTTGTTTGTGATGATAAAACCGCCGTTGTGGGCACAATAAACCTTGATTATCGCAGCCTTGCCCTACATTATGAGTGCGGCGCCTTTATGTACAACTCCTCGGCCGTTGCAAAAATCAAGCAGGATATTCTCCTTACTCAGCAAAAATGCAGGGAGATTACCCTTGAAAATCACCCTTACCAAGGCAAACTAAAATTTGTTCAGTTTGTGCTACTTGGTATACTGCGCACCTTTTCACCCCTAATGTAAATATTAAACGGTGCACTATGCAAAATAAATGGTAGAGGTTTGTAAATAATGGGTATATATTAGGTCTACCAATTGACAAATAAGTGATAATCATGTTATTATTTGTACAATAATGTATTTATTTTTTGTGCAATAGCACGGCAGTTCTATTAAAATTTTAATACTGTGATGACCCATAACTTCCGCCCTTGTGAGCCATCGGAAAGAGGATGAGATGTCGTATCAGTATCTGTTAATTATCTGCATCATACTAATTTCTACAAAGGTTTTTGGAATTTTTACAGGCAAAATGCATCTTCCGCAGGTTGTGGGTGCACTGGTGGCCGGCCTTATTTTAGGCCCTGCCGGATTTGACATGGTTCACTCAAGCGACCTGCTTGAACAATTGGCCGAGCTTGGCGTAATTGTAATCATGTTTAGCGCCGGAATGGAAACAAACCTAAAAGAACTAAAACAGTCGGGTAGGGCCAGTGCAGTTGTGGCAATTTTAGGTGTTATTGTGCCGCTTGGTCTTGGCACCCTGCTCATGACATTTTTTAACCCGGGTGGCAACATTCTTCACAACATATTTATCGGCACAATACTCACCGCTACCTCGGTTAGCATTACGGTGGAAACCCTAAAGGAAATGGGCAAGCTCTCCACCAAGGTGGGCAACACCATACTCGGTGCCGCACTGCTTGATGACATACTCGGCCTTGTCTGTTTAACCGTTGTTACCGGCCTTGGCGGAGATGATGTAAATATCCTTGCGGTACTGCTAAAAATACTGCTCTTCTTTGTATTTGCACTTGTTGTGGGGCTAATTTACAAAAAGATCATGGTTTGGTACGAAACCATCGTCCACGAGCGCAATCTTCACCGTTTTCCAATTCTCGCCTTTGCCCTGTGCCTATTCATGGCCTGGGCCGCCGAGGTTTGGTTTGGTGTGGCCGACATCATCGGTGCGTTTTTTGTGGGACTGGCCGTGGCAAATTCCCCCAAGGGAAGCTATATCTCCAGCAAATTTGCCCCAATGTCATACCTACTGCTAACCCCGATTTTCTTTGCCAATATAGGGCTTTCAATTGAACTGCCCCCAATGAGCAGTCAAATTATACTATTTACCGTTTTGTTTGTGGCGGTGGGTATTCTATCAAAGCTTATTGGCTGTGGTATAGGTGCAAAGGCCTGCGGTTACAGCCGTCGTGAGGCTGTCCAGATAGGTTTTGGCATGGCCTGCCGTGGCGAGGTTGCACTGATTGTAGCCAACAAGGGGTTGTCCACCGGGTTGGTGCCTCAGGAATTTTTTGGCCCCATTATAGTGATGGTGGTTTGCTGTGCCGTATTTACCCCCATACTGCTAAAGCTTGCCTTCCGTGGAGAGAATGCCTACCAAGGGCTTTCTCAAAGCCCACTGGTCGACGGCTACGAGCTTACGGGTCAACTTGACATAGTGGCAAACCGTCTGATTGACCAGGATAAAGAAAAAAAGCAAAAACTAAGTCAGTAGCAGCAGTTGTTTATATTTTTTATCCTGCCTGTTGTGACCAATTGGGATTGGGCCGTTACTTTTTTGGAGTAGTGGTTGCCGCTTTCCCCTCCAAAAAAGATGTGGTTATAATTGACCTATACCGGAAAACTATGTCCCGAGCAGTCGCCTGTGGCATAGTTTTTTTGCACCCATTTTTAATAGGTGGCAGGGAGATTTCTATTGCAAATACCCCTTTTTGTTACGCATAATTCACCTCAACTGCTCCCTCAGGCTAAGCACTGTAATCACAAAATTATCTTGTCCCTCTGGCCACGTGTTGCCGCAGCTGCGCCGTCTGCCTTGTTTAGCACCAAAAATAATCAGTAGGATTATTTAAACCTCTACTTTGGCAAACACTTTTGGGACTTTCCTAATTTTTCAGTATAATATTTCATCAAAAGTTGAGGAAAATATTGATTTTTTGTAAATAAATGGTAAAATGGGTTTGATAGTCTTTATTAGCATGACAAGCACCATAGGCTCCTGTATGCTAAGCATGGGGTAAGAGTTATATTTTTGCTTTATTTTTAGCCAGCCTGTAAACTGTTTTGCAGGTCAAATGCATAAATAAACCATTAAAAGCTTTACTTTGTATAATAATGTGTTATTTCTGTGCATTTTAAGAGATGATATGGGCTGTATATGTTTACATTTTTTCCGAAAAATGTTAAAATACTGACGTATTATGCACACAACCTGAAAAGGAGAAATATACTTTGGCCGACTTTCAAATAACAGTTCTCGGATCAAGGGGGTCTGCCCCCATCGAGGGAGACCTATACAGCGTTTACGGTGGGGCTACCTCCTGCATTTATGTCCGCGCCGCAGATCAAACCATACTGCTTGATGCAGGCAGTGGGCTTATGATGTTGCCTGAATTTATCGGCGACTGCAAACACATCAGTTTGATACTATCCCACCCCCACATTGACCACATAATAGGCCTTTTATCCTGTCCGGTTATGTTTAACCCAAATATAAAAATAGATATTTATTCAAAGCTACACGAGGGCTTGTCGGCCAGAGAGCAAATTGACTGTGTAATGACACTTCCTATTTGGCCAATTAACACCCATTCATTTTTGGCCGATATAAATTACATTACCTGTGATGATGAATTTTTTATAGGCGATGTAAGGGTTAGGTGCGAATCCGGCAACCATCCCGGAAGCTGCACCATTTATCGCCTTGATTACCTTGATAAAAGCCTTGTATACGCCACCGACCACGAGCTGACAGAGCAAAACTTTAGCTACCTTGAGGAATTTGCCAAGGACTGCACCCTCCTGCTTGGCGATGGACAGTACACATCATCCGAGATAAAGTCCCGCACGGGATATGGCCACTCAAGCTGGGAGGATATGGCACGGCTTGGGATGAGCTGTGGAGCAAAAAAGCTTGGAATAATTCATCACTCCCCTTTTCGCACAGATGAAGACTTAGATAAAATGCAGCTAAAAATGCAAACCATTTTTCCGGGGGGATTTTTCACCCGAATTAAGGGGGAAATAAGCCTGTGATTGACGTAATTTCAAAAAAGATACTCGATGTCAGTCTTGCACTTAGCGCCGAAAAGGACGACGAGGTGCTGTTGGAGCTTATACTAAACGCGGCTATGGATATAACCTCCTGCGATGCCGGAACCCTCTATATAAAAAAAGATAATCTGCTTCATTTTAAGATAATGATAACAAAATCTATGGGTGGGCGGCTTTCGCCCAGTGGTCTGCCCCCCGTTGAAATTACCCCACAAAATCTGTGTGCCAAGTCTTTGCTGGAACACAAAATTATTAATATTTCGGATGCAAATAAAGGCCGTTCCGAAGTAAACACAGGCTCTAAAAAGTATGATGCCATAACAGGCTACCGCACAGTTTCCATGCTTGTGGTGCCCATGGTAGACAAGGAAAATAATCAAATTGGTGTTTTACAGCTTATAAATGCCCTTGATAAGGACCAAAAAATTGTGCCATTTTCGGTCGATCAGGAAATATATGTGTCGGCGCTGACCTCACTTGCGGCCTCGAGCCTTGTTAAAATGGAGCAGGCACAGGAAATTAGCGGACTCTTGGACTCGCTTGTAAAGGTAATGTCCACCGCCATTTATGAGCGCACCCCCTACAATGTAACCCACACCCAAAACATGGTGCTTTATGCACAGCGCTTTATAGATTGGCTCAATACCCATCATCCCCATCTTGGCTTTACCCCGGACGATAAAAAGCAGTTTATTATGAGCGTGTGGCTACACGATGTTGGCAAGCTTACTGTTCCTCTTGAGGTTATGAACAAGGATAGCCGACTGGGCGATGCACTTGAGCGCATTGCCACAAGATTTGAAATAATTGAGCTGACCGCAAGGCTTAATGAGCTTACAAACGGTGTGCCCTTTGCCCCCATAAAAGAAAAACTAATATATGCCTCCCAGCTTATTGAAAATGCAAATGAAATCGGTCGACTCCCCGACGGCATTGCACAGCAGATAAAGGAAATTGCAAAACTTACCTATGTTGACTCAAACGGAGAGGTGCAAAACTGGCTTACCCCCGAAGAAACCACCTCGCTGTGCATACCCACGGGAACACTAACCCAAAAAGAGCGTGAAATTATGCAAAGCCACGTTGTCATGACCGAACGCATCTTAAAACAGATAAGCTTTGGAAGTAAATACATAATGGTGGCCAAATGGGCAGGAGAACACCATGAATTCCTAAATGGTACCGGTTACCCCCATAAACTTAAAGGTGATGAGCTATGCAAGGAAACTCGCATACTTACCATATTAGATGTCTTTGACGGCCTTTCGGCCAAAGACCGCCCCTATAAACCTGCCATGAAGGTAGAAAAAGTTTTAAGTATAATGAACAATATGGTCGAGGAAGGTAAGATTGACGGCACAATTCTCGATTTGTTTGTACAAAGTAAAGTGTGGGAGATGAATTAAAATGCTTACTACTATAAAAAAATTTGCAACAAAACAAAATATAATATTTGCAGGTGCTATACTTGTTGCCATAATCGTTATGGTTGCAATATATATTTCCGGCGCCTCCACTGTCACCGCATCGGTAATGCGCTTGGAGCGTATTGACGGTTTAGTTGAGCTTACCGACAGTACCAATTTGTCCCTTGAAACGGTTCAAGGTATGCGACTGGGCAGTGGCAATTCCCTTGCAACCCAGTCGGCAAGCTATGCATACATAAGCCTTGATGACACAAAATCCGCAAAGCTTGATGCGCTCTCATCCTGTACCTTTAATAAGGATGATAAGTATTTGCGCCTTGATCTTACCCATGGCAAACTGTTTTTTAATGTAACCGCCCCACTTGCAGATGATGAGGTTATGGACATTCAAACCGCCACCATGGTGGCCAGTATACGCGGCACTGCCGGTGAGGTTGTGTATGACAAAAACGGCACATCATCTCTTATACTGGTAGACGGCCGTGTGGAGGTCACCCTGACCGACCCACAAACCTCAGAAGAACACGTTGTAATGGTCAGCGCAGGCCAAAAGCTTACATTTAACCCCTCTGCCACCAGTGAACAGGAGAAGGTTGTGCTTAATGATATAAATTCTGATGATCTATCGGGATATGTGCTGGACTATATCAAAAATGATGAATCTCTTAAGCAGGAAATTGCCCAGAATACAAGCCTTGCAATAGAGGACATCTTAAAGAATACAGCTGCTATTTTGGAGGCAGAGCAGGCCCAACAGTTCCAGTCAGTTGCCAATGGTCTAACCGACAATGACGGCGATAATGACGGCGATAATGACGG
>CAYJGQ010000054.1:0-3144 GCA_964369885.1 uncultured Oscillospiraceae bacterium | reverse complement strand
GACGGCGATAACGACGGCGATAACGACGGTGATGATACCAATGGCACTGACAGCGACGACGGTATTGATGCCGGTTTGACAAACAGCGGTGATTCCGATGATGCCACCGATAATGCCGACGATAGTGCCGGAGCCGGCACAGCTGATGTACCGAGTGGTAATGCCGGTGGCGCAGGTAGCAGTGACAACGATAGTGACAACGATAGTGACAATGACAGTGACAGTGATAGTGACAATGACAGTGATAGTGACAATGACAGTGATAGCGACAATGACCGTGATAGCGATAATGACCGTGATAGCGATGATGATAACGACTAATACAGCAAATTAACTTAAAGCAGGGTGTAGCAAAACTCTATTGGGTTTTACTGCACCCTGTAAAGCCTATGTATTGTAAATAATTGCGCACATAATAATCATTTTTGGCAGAGCGCTCGCTTATCACCGTGAATTTTTTTATTACTTTCCCCACCCAAAATACAACAAAAGCTAAAAGGACAGGACTAAATTGAAAAAACATATTACAAGACTTTTATTATCATTATTGGGAGCCGGTATAATAACCGCTGTTTGTGCTTCGGGCGTTTTGTTATCCTTCTCCAATGCAATAAACGACACCGTTTACCAGCGCCCCCAGGCCCCGGACGAGCGCATTGTAGTAATAGGAATTGACAACCGCTCAATAGAGGAGCTTGGCCCTTGGCCGTGGGATCGCAGTGTGATTGCCCAGGCCATAGCCTACCTAAACTCCGATCCTCAAAATGCTCCTGCTGTAATAGGATTAGATGTTGTATTTGACGCCACAAGCAACCCCACCAGCGACGCCGAACTTGCACAGGTGGTGCAGGAGGGTGGCAATGTTGTGGTGGGTGCATTTGCGGTTTTTGGAAGCGAAATTGTAACAAATCCCGATGGCAGTTTTTATGTGGATGACTACGCTGTTGTGGATTATAAAGAGCCCTA
The DNA here is from genome assembly GCA_964369885.1 of uncultured Oscillospiraceae bacterium. Classification (GTDB taxonomy): domain Bacteria; phylum Bacillota; class Clostridia; order Oscillospirales; family Ruminococcaceae; genus Heteroruminococcus. The sequence continues at coordinate 2,178 of CAYJGQ010000054.1, read as the reverse complement.
TGCGGCCCTAAAGGAGGGTGCAATGGTTGGGCATGTAAACGCCATGCTTGATAGCAGTGACAGCATACTGCGCCATGCCATATGGGAAATCAAGACCCCAAATGGTGAGATAATTCCCGCATTTTACACCGTTTTGGCCCAGGAGTACGCCCGCAGTACCGGCACCCCCTTCCCCGAAAAGCCACCCACCGATGCTCGTGGCAATTGGTATGTTCTGCAGCAATCCCTGCCCGGCTCGTACAGCGACGGCATCTCGGTGGTAGACCTTGTAAACGGCACCACTCCACCCCAGTTTTTCAAGGACAAAATAGTGCTTATAGGCCCCTATGCCACCGGCCTTCAGGACGAATACAAAACCCCCATTGCCCCTGCCGAGAGTATGTATGGCGTGGAATGGCAGGCCAATACCCTTGCCTCGCTTTTGCAGGGCACAGCCAAGTCAGAATCCTTGGTGGCGCAATATGTCATCATATATCTCCTTACCTTTCTCTGTTTTTGGGCTATGTATGACCGCACACTCCTATTTTCCACCCTATTTTGGCTTTCAGGTGGACTGCTGTGGGCGGGCACCTGTGTGGTCATGTTTATGTTGGGCGAGGTTCTTCATATCTTGTATGGCCTTATTGCCGCTACGGTGGCCTATGTTATTTCCATCATACAAAACTATATACGAGAGTTAAAAGAACGCCAAAGAATATCATTTACATTTCAGCGCTATGTTGCCCCGGAAATTGTTACAGAGCTACTTAAAAATGATGCACGAAATCTTTCGCTGGGTGGCCGCACGGTGGATATTGCGGTACTGTTTGCCGATATACGCGGCTTTACCACCCTTTCCTCCAAACTTCCCGCTACAACGGTTGTAGAGCTCATAAACAAGATTTTGTCCATCTCGAGTGAATGTATCCTGCAAAACCATGGAACCCTTGATAAGTACATTGGTGACTGCACCATGGCATTTTGGGGCGCACCACTGCCACAGGATGACTACATATTCAACGCTGTAAAAACCGCTTTGGAGCTGCAATCGCGCCTAAATGTGCTTTCCCATGAGCTGGAGGAGCAGTATGGATTTCCCATGGGGTGTGGCATTGGGGTTAACTGTGGCTCGGCCGTTGTTGGAAACATTGGCTCGGCCACACGCATGGACTACACCATAATTGGCGATACCGTAAACACCGCCTCACGCCTTGAGGGCCGTGCAAAATCGGGCGAGGTCTATGTCAGCAAATCGGTGGTAACCGCCCTTAGTGGCAGGGTTGAGTTTGAATATCTTGGCAATGATTTTGCCATAAAAGGCCTGCCCGAGGACTTTGAAATTTATCGAGCTGTGGGCATAATTTAAACCATAGACGCTAAAAAAGCCCTCGGTGTGGAGGGCTTTTTTATGCCCACCTACCTTTGACTTACTTTTACATGTATGGTATATTCATATTAGTTTTGCCAATATGAATGGGCCAGCGACAAAGCCCCACGGTCCGAGGGTGCATGGACGACGTCCTTCTTAATACCCAAAAGGAGATTACAATAATGCAGGAACCTATACTGAGAAAGCTGTTTTTGGCCTTTATACAGGTACACATACTCTACCATGCAAAAAAAGAGCCTATATACGGCTCCTGGATGATTGAGGAACTTCAAAGCCACGGATACGACATGACGGCCGGCACAATGTACCCCATATTTCACGGCCTTGAAAAAGATGGCCTACTAACTGCCGAGAAGGTTCATCATAATGGTAAAATCAGAAAATATTACAGCATAACCCCTAAGGGAAGTGCTGTTTTGGATGAGGCTAAAAAAAAGATATCCGAGTTTTCTGAGGTGCTGTAAGATTTACCCGCTAAAACGGTAGCCACGGCGGTTGCAGCGTGCCACCGGCACCCTGCTAAGAGCCGCCTTTCGATTCCCAGCCATTACAGCAAAACAAAAAGACGCCATAGGCGTTTTTTTAGCATATTGACAATACAGTACGTCATTTGGCGCGGGCACAAAAAATCGCGCCCTAAGTAAAAACTTAGAGCGCGAATTGTGTCCAGCGTAGGGCTGGTGGAGCGGATGATGGGAATCCTTTTTTGCGAAAAAGCCACGGCGGTTGCAGCGTGCCACCGGCACCCTGCTAAGAGCCGCCTTTCGATTCCCAGCCATTACAGCAAAACAAAAAGACGCCATAGGCGT
>CAYJGQ010000053.1:8885-14699 GCA_964369885.1 uncultured Oscillospiraceae bacterium | reverse complement strand
AGATGCACCTGCCAAAGGCAGATGTGCGAATAAATAATGCTACGCATTATTTATAAATACATTACGAACGCAAAAAACGCCTGTTTACAAATCCCAGCATATCCTCGTATTCCACGCTGGCCCAGGAGGGCAAAAGTCCATAAACCGTTACCATAGCGCCGTTTGGTATTCGTCCCTCAACCTTTGCATCCATTGAGGGCTTTTCGCGCATGTTTAGGTGGGAGCGTACATTCATGGTTTGAACCTTTGCGGTATAGGGCATAACAGGCTCGACAAATGGTATGCCAAAATACTGCGAAAGCCCCATTACAATAGCTCTGGCAATTTTTTCGTTGTTCTGGACAATCCACTGGGCATCCTTGGGGTTATCATGATAGGCGACCTCTATAAATACAGAGGGGGCACGAACCCTGTCGACCTCTCCCAGTTTTGTGGTGGGCAGTGCCCTTACCTTGTCGGTGTAAGGGTAGATTTTTTTGAACTGCTCTACCATTATGTCAGCCGCACGTTTGCCCTTGGCACTTCCCGGGAAATAATAGATGTCTGTGCCGCTATTTTGGCCGTACTTACTCTCGGACGAGGCATTGGAGTGCAGTGCAACATGCAGGTCGTAGTCATGGCGATTGGCCTGGTCAATTACACTGCCGGCCGTCATATCGGGGGTGTTGCGCATGAACGATATACCGTTTGCATAGAGATACGGCTCCATTGCATCGGCAAGTTTGTTCATGTGGTACTCCTCGCTTCCGCTTGTTGCATACAGGTTGGCCTGTTGCGTGGAAGGGCTTAAGTATATCTTAGGCATAATGACCTCCTTAAATAGAATGATAGATGGTACATTCTATGTGAAAGGTCAGCGTTTTGTAGCTTGTACCTGCCCTATACCCAACTAATGTCACTCAAAAGCCATTACCACGGCGTCGGCAAGTGCATTTGCGGTTTTGTAAATTGTGGGTAGGTCGGCGCACTCCTCCTGCTGGGCAGGGTTTGAGAGAAATCCCGTTTCAAAAAGCACCGAGGGGGCGTAGCTTATTCGGGTTACATAATATGCGGCGTGCTCGGCCACCTTGATGTCCCGCCCTGTGGCCTCTTGTAGGGTGCTTAGTGTTGCATCGGCAAATTTCTCGCTTATTCCAAAGCAGTAAAATGTTGTAGCGTAGTCAATTTTGGTGGCATCGGTGGTCAGGGCGGTGCTGTTGTGGTGTATCGATATAAATATATCGGGGCGCAAGGCGGCGGCTAAATCCACCCGCCCCACAAGATTTATAAAGCTCTCATCGTCGGCACGGGTCATGGTTACGCTGGCCCCTAACTGCTCAAGGCGGTAACGCAGCACATCCGACACCGCCATGTTGAGGGTATGCTCGTGTGGGCCACCCTCTCCTGCCGAGCCGATTGCGCCGGGGTCGGTGCCGCCATGACCGGGATCTACCATGACATGTATGCCCTCAAGTGGGCGGGCATAGGTGGAGGAAAGTGTTGGGGTGGAACTGCAAAACAGCAACCCTTTTCCCTCATCATTTATGGTAAAGTCCCAGCCCCACACCCCACCAACCGTAGCAGGTGTAAGGGTCAAACGAGCCGAGCCATCCGAAAAATTTTCTACGAATATTGAGCTAAATATTTCACTGCCAAGCTCAGAAAAATCTGTTTGGGAGAAGTAGCTGTCCTCAAGTGTGACAATAAGGGCGGTGTCGGTGTGCTCCACCGAGTAGCGGTTCAGCCCATCGCCCTCCAGCACAAATTCCTCAAAACCATCCCCCGTAACAAGGCTCATGCCATCGTAGGTAATGGCAGGGTCATTTTGTCCTGTGAGTATGGCTATCGAGTCCAGTGGAACAAATCCGCCGTCGGGGGTTACCGCTCTTGAGCCATCATACTCGCCCGAAAGCCTAAGGGTGGTGTCGGTGACAAGCGAGGTTATAAAGCCGCTAAGTGTGGTGGGGGAGTTGTATACCCCCGCCATTTGGTAGGTAACCTTGGCTATAATTGGCACCCCACTGCCGGCTACCAGAATCTCCCCTGCTGAGGTGTAGTGTGTGGTGGCCCCTGCATAATTTAGGGTATAGTTTACACGTCCTATGCTGCTGACCTCGCCCGGTGAGGCGTCGGCAGGTATTGTATATGTGGCGGTAAATGTGGCCGGTACGCCGTTTGTTTGGGTGGCGGCCACCTGGGTCATTTGCAGGGTTTGGCCGTTTATGCCCACCGTCACACTGCCGCCCGAGGGGGCGGTGCAGGACAGGGTGATGCTATCACCTGCGTTATAGGCGAGCGCACGGGTGGGAACGATGCTGTTTTGGGTTATATTTGTTATGCTGCCCGTTGTGGGGGCGGCACTGCGCACCAAAGTGACCGATCTGCTGTTGTCCCCTTGGGAGAAGGTAAAGGTATTTTGTCCCACCGAAAGCGACACCTGAACACCCCAGCCGCCGTTTACGGTGTACCTTGTCAGGAGGTTTCCGTTCATATACAGCTCCTGTGTAGGGTCGGAGGTGCCGGTGATGTAGTACTGGGTATAGCTATTATCGAGGGTGACACTGGAATCTGCCGGATTGCCCACTGCCAGTGTGGTGGAGATAGCCAGATCATGTGAGGGGGGAAGGGTGGTCTTGGCAAGGAAGCTCATCATTCGCTCGCTTTGGTCGGGATGGCTCTTTATTCGACTGTAATCGTCAAAAACTGCACCGCTGAGCGTAGAATTAAGCGAGGTAATGAGCATGTTGTAGTCGACAGTGGCGCTATACTGTGAAAAATCCTCTATGGCAGTCAAGCTTAGCAGTCGAGCGTCGCTCTCTGAAAGGGTGTCCGACCACATTCCAAGCAGTTCCTCGTAGGTGGGGGCACCCTCCTGCGCAATAAGGCTAAATGAGGGTATCACAAGATCAAGAGAACCGTCAGACACAAACTGCGTTGTCTGCTCAGGGGAGATGGTAAACCCATCTGCCGAGGGGGCGCCATTAACAACCAGTCCGATACTGCGGCTGTCTCCCATGGCTGTGCCAATTGAGGAGAGAAGTTTTTCCACCCAGCCCGACAACTCTCCCGAGGAGGTGAGCTCGGACGGTAGCCGGTCAAGTCCGTCCACCACCACGCCCGACAGTGGATAGGCTGACAGTTCGGTAAAGATCTCGGCCGAAAGGCTCAAAACCTCCTCCGAGGAGGGGGAAAGGTAGATTTTATTCTCCACCTTGACTATCGACTGCCCCAGGCTGTTTACAGGGTTGTCCTCATGCATGGTCGTACCGCTAAAGCCGCCATCATAGGGGTTTACAAGGGCGTAAACCTCCAATTCATGCTCGTAGGCCTGTTCGCAGAGGTAGGCAAGGGGGTCAAAAAAGGAAAAATCCCCCTCGTTTTCAAGGTATGCGGCACTTGAGGGAAGAATATTTGAGCTATAAAAGGCCGACATGCCGTCGGTGGCCTCAAAAAACACAGTGGTGTAGCCAAAGGAAACTGCATCGTTTAGTATTTCATCAATAGCCGCCTGTTGCTCGGCGGTGCTAAGTCCCTGTGCAGGGGGAAAGTCGGAGTTTATTCCGGTGGTTATTATAAAACCCTTGCAGTACTCCTGTTCAATAAATGCAGGGGTGGGGGCATCGCCCTGTTCTGCGCCAAAAAAACCATCCTGAGTTATTAGGTAGTTTATAGATAACGCTATGCCTATTACTACCACAAGGGCGCAGACGATAGGTAGCAAAATTTTTATCAAGGTTGCCATTACATAATCCTCCTAATCGGCGCAAAAACACCTAAACTTTAAAATCATCAGGGCTAAAGTCGGGCAGGTTCATCAAGGGTGAGGGGCGCCGTTTAATAGGGTCATACTCATAGCGCTCGCAGAAAAAAAACGGTTCCACAATTCCAACAAGAGGACAGGTAAGCATGTGAAAGCCGTCCACAGCATTGCTATGAAGGCAGTGGGAGCAGGCAGGGTCTATTCGGTTGCCAAATAGTTTTTGACTTGCCATTTTTACATCCTCACGAAAAAAAATTAAATTGCTGAGCTTAGGGCTAAAAATTACAGCAAATATCAAGATATGTACATACCATTTAAGTATAACATATATTTTAACGACAAACCATGTCAATTTTTATCATATTAAGCATCATTTTTTATGTTTTAAGGTAAGTGGCGAGGCCCACAGGCTTTCAAGCAGCATGGCCGACATACAAAGTAGACCCACTGTTGACATAACTGTTTGAGGAGCCGACAGCGGCTGTGCCATATTTACCGACACCCAGGCGGCAGGGGCGATGTTTAGCAGCAAAGGGGCCGACATTATGGTGGTTAGGGTGGCCTGCACAAGGCGAGCGGTTACAAAACTTGGCATGTGCAGGGTGTTGCCAACTAAAAATGCCGAAATTTGCATGAATACCGACAGCGAGCCAAACGACACGATAAAGGGCAGAATTATTACAAGGGAGGAGTATTGGAGGTTTTGGCAGGCAAAAACACCGGAGCTTATGTCCAGTCCGCCCGAAAGCAGGGCGATGGTGCTTCCCGATGGTAGCAGTTTGGGTAGCATAGCCGACAGGGTGTTATCGGCCAAAGCCAAAAAACCAAGTTCGCCGAGCAGCGCCATGATGGTGGAGAATAAAAGTGCAAAACCGCATATTGCAAGCATACCCTGAATGCCCATGGCCACACTGTCTACCAGTGCTACCCCTGCCGGTAGGGGATTTGGCAGGGCGGTTTGGGCACTTGGGGTAGCTGCCTTGGATTTTCTGGCATACCACCCTCCCATAAGCAGTCCTACAAATATGTGGCAGGCATAAATTATCCCCCCGGCGGTCGCGCTTCCCATAAGCCCTACACCTACGGCCAGCACAGCAAATGACGGAGAGGGATTTACACAAAACTTAAGGCAACGCTCGGCCTGCTCCGAGGTTATGTGGCCCTCGGACAGCAGTCCCGACAGCATCCGTGCCGCTATGGGGTATCCACCTATCCAGCTCATTAGCACAACCGCACCCATGCAGGGTGGCAGGCGTAGCCAGCGGCAGGTAATGGGGGATAAAAATCTTGACAGCAGTCCCCCCACAGCGCTTGTGGCCACAAATCCCGATATCACCATAAAGGGGAAGAGGGAGGGTATTAGGGTTTGTGCGCAGATATCAAGCCCGCGACCCATGCCATACATCGAGGCATGGGGAAATATGAGCAAAAAGGCTGAAAATATTAGGGTTAAAAGCGTAAGTATCAGTGGCCGTAGGCGTGGGGACATGATGACCTCCCATTATAAAATAGTAACAGGGTTGCAGGGGGCAGGATTTGGGCTATTTAACCGACAAAAGACTGGCCTAAAACTGCAATAACACACCCATGGCAAGTATATGCCAGTTGCCAAAACATAATGCGGGGAGAATAATGAGGTTTTAGGACAAAGTACATACTGCATAACATATGTAGAGGGCACAAGCCCTGACTTGATTATTGCCAAGACCAAAGCTGATTTATGGGGGAGGAAACGGCGTGTCGACAGGTAAAAAGGGGTATTTTAAGCCGCCAAAACGCCCAAAGGGCATGACGGCCGGCCTTGGTCGCTTTTTAGAGGAACAAAAAAGTGCGTTTTTGCCGGGGGTTCACATAGAGGTAAGCGATAGCAATCAGGCAGTGGTGGAGGGGTGCAAAGGGGTGTTGTCCTACAGCAATGAATTTATACGGCTTGGCTGTGGTGGGCGCACGGTATCCTTTAGTGGCCAAAACCTTGAAATTAGGTGTTTGTCGGTCTCCACCGCCGTGGTTACAGGGCAAATAACATCCATACAGTTCGATAGATAACGGGGGACTGGACATGAGGGGGCTCATAA
>CAYJGQ010000053.1:0-8875 GCA_964369885.1 uncultured Oscillospiraceae bacterium | reverse complement strand
TTACTGGCGATCCCCTTGATTTTCGGGGGCTGGGGCCGTGCCCGGCGGTGCGTCCTGGGCAAATCCCAGCCAACCAGCAGGCTTGATAAGGGGGGGACTGGCCATGCCGGGGCGCATAAGATTTTTAAGGGGCAGGGTAAGGTTTTCGGTAAAGGGGAAATTCCCCGAGCGATTTATGAATCTCTGCGCCACAAGGGGGTATACCCTATGGGATGCCACACGCACAGAGCAGGGGTACGAATTTTCTGCCTGGGCAGGGCAATATAAAAAACTGCGCCCCTGTGCAAAAAAGGCGGGGGTGGTACTTAGAATAACAAGTAAAAAGGGACTTCCTTTTTTGTTGGGGCATCACAAAAAAAGATGGGGTGCTGTGGTGGGTGGCGTGGTTTGCGTTGCCCTACTGCTACTGTCAAATTTATTTTTGTGGGATATATCTATTATCGGGCTTAGCACCCTGCAATCCGCTGATATAATGGCCGAGCTTTTGGAGCTTGGTGTGTACCAAGGTGCACTGCGGGACTCGGTAGATGTGCGGAGTGTTGAGCGCAGGCTCATGATGAGCTTTGATGAAATTGGCTGGGTGGCGGTAAACATAAGGGGCACACAGGTGGAGGTAAGGGTGCAGGAGCGGGTTATGCCACCCCAACGCTTTGACAGCGACACACCCTGCAATGTGGTGGCACTGCGTGCGGGGCAAATTGTGGCCATGCAGGTGTATGTGGGGCAGCCCATGGTGGCGGTGGGGGACGCCGTGGCGCAGGGCGATGTGCTACTAAGCGGTGTGGTGGAGGATAAAAATCGTGATATGCACCTTGTGGCGGCAAGGGGGAGTGTGACCGCCCACACCACAAGGGAACTTGAGGTGCAGGTGGCAATGGAGCAAACCGCAAGTGAGTATGTAGGGGTGATGCGTAGATACAGCCTGAGCTTTTGGGGAATAGAGATACCGCTTTGGATAGGGAGGGAGCCACAGGGTAGCTTTAAGCTTGAGAAAATGTACAGCCCACTCACCCTTTTTGGACAGAGCGCCCCAATTGGAGTTGTAAAGCGACAGTACATACTGACCGGTGAAAAAACAGTAACCCTTACCCCGTCAGAGCTTGAGGAGCAGGCCGATGAAAAAATACAATCACTGGAAAAGGAACTATTAAGTCAGGCGGTTGTTTTGGAGAGAAAAGAGGGCGCTGAAGTTAAAAACGGTATATATTCACTAAAAATCCTGTACAAACTGGAAGAAAATATAGCTTTACAGCAAGAAATATTTACAGATTGATAATATACAAATCACCAAAATGTGGTATAATATCAATGTAGTTATTTTTAGTGCAAAATATATTGGCGGGTATTTTTTACCCTACAAGGGACAATTAATATAAAAAGAGGAAAAAAGTCAACCTATGATAGAACAGATCCTAAACATAGACCGAATGGAACACGCCCTCTCACTGTTTGGCAATTATGATGAAAATATTCGTCTGGTGGAGGGGCACTTTGGGGTGTCAATAATTTGTCGTGGCACCGAGATTAAGATTAGCGGCCAACCCGAGAATGTGCCTACTGCGGCAAGGACTGTGCAGGAACTACTGCGCTGTATTGAAAAGGGCGAGGAGATAACCGAGCACCTTGTGCGCTACGCCATAAGCCTTGTAAGTGATGGGCAGGAGCAGGCACTACGAGATGTGGGTAGCGACGTTATCTGTATAACCTCCCGAGGAAAGCCGGTAAAGAGTAAAACGGTGGGGCAGGGAAAGTATATAGACAGCATAAAGCAAAATACAATAACATTTGGAATAGGGCCTGCCGGTACGGGCAAGACCTATTTGGCGGTGGCCATGGCTGTGCGTGCCTTCAGAGCACAGGAGGTAAACCGCATTATACTCACCCGACCGGCCGTGGAGGCAGGTGAAAAACTTGGGTTTTTGCCGGGTGATTTGCAACATAAGGTGGACCCTTATTTGCGCCCGCTTTACGATGCACTGTTTGACATGCTGGGTGCCGAGAACTACCAACGCTACCTTGAGCGGGGGAACATTGAGGTGGCGCCCTTGGCTTACATGAGGGGACGAACACTTGATGACTCGTTTATAATACTGGACGAGGCGCAAAACACCACCCCCGAGCAAATGAAGATGTTTTTAACCCGTCTGGGATTTGGTTCTCGGGCGGTTATAACGGGCGACATAACCCAAATAGATTTGCCGGATGAGCGTAAATCAGGGCTTGTGGAGGCCTCAAGAGTACTGCGGCAGGTGCAGGACATAGCCATTGTTCGTTTTTCGGACAAGGATGTTGTGCGCCACCGCCTTGTTCAGGAGATAGTGAGAGCATACGAAAATTATAGCGAGGAGAAAAAAAGGAAGGGCGGCTATGGAAAAGGTTAAGGTAATTATTTCAGACAGGCAACGCACATCCAAGGTGCCCACCGGCACACGACTGCTCATTCGTCGTTGCTGTACAGCGGTATTGATTGCTGAAAAATTCAGCGGTGCAGCTGAGGTGAGTGTGAGCTTCTTGGATAACCCACAAATACGCCAGCTAAATGCTGAACATCGAAACATTGACTCCCCAACAGACGTGCTGTCATTCCCATTGGGTATGGACGGAGAGTACGACGTAAACCCCGAGAGTGGAGCAAAGATGCTGGGGGATATAGTGATATCCCTTGAGCAGGCTCAAACCCAGGCCGAAACCTACGGCCACAGTTTGCGCCGTGAAATAGCATTCCTCACGGTTCACTCCATGTTGCACCTGCTTGGCTACGACCACCAAGAAGGGCTGGAAACGGTGCGCATGAGGGAGAAAGAGGAATCGGTGCTGGCAAATCTTGGCCTGACCCGTGACTCAAGCTACGTATTGGAACAGTAGGGGGTAGGTGGCATAGTAAGAAAACTTCGTCGGTTGGGCGATAGCTTTCGTTACGCCTTTAGAGGACTGTGGTTTTGTATTAAAGGGGAGCGTAACCTGCGCATACACTTAACAGCGGTGGGGCTTATGCTGTGGCTTATAACCCACTATGATCTGCACTCGACCGAGTATGCAGTGCTGTTTTTTGCAATGGGTATGGTGCTTGTGGCTGAAATAACAAATACAGCCGTTGAGGTGCTTGTGGATTTGCATACCAAGAGCTACCATGCCCTGGCACGTGTGGCCAAGGATGTTGCGGCTGCAGGGGTACTGCTCAGTGCCATCACCAGTGTCTGCATTGGTGTGGCTGTGTTGTGGCGTCCCGATGTACTTATATCAATACTTGAGGGGTTTATTACCAACCCTGTAACCATACTTGCGCCTGCCATTATAATAATACTGGGGCTTATATTCATCTTTTACTGGCCCCGATACACAAATAAAAAACATCCAGCCGCCGGACTTTAGGCGGCTGTTTGTGGGTAATACAGCTTAAAAATCCACGACACTTTGGGCCGCAGTGCAGACAAATAATTAATAACCACCCAAAAATGAAAGGGAAGTATATGAATAATCAAAACGAGACCTCCTCGGGATTTATAGCGCTTGTGGGGCGTCCAAATGTGGGGAAAAGCTCCCTGCTAAACGCCATGATTGGCGAAAAAATAGCCATTGTGTCGGAAAAGCCGCAAACCACCCGCACCCGCATAACAGGGGTGCTAACAAAGGATGAAATTCAGTTGGTATTTGCCGACACCCCGGGTTTTCATAAGCCAAAAACACAGCTTTCTCATTACATGGTAAAACAGGTGAAGGAATCTGTTGGGGATGTAGATGTGGCCATACTAATGGTGGAGGCAGGCAAAAAGCTGGGCCCACCCGAGTTTGAACTCATAAAAACCTTTGCCCAGCGCAAAATACCTGCCATCGCCGTAATTAATAAAGTGGATACACTGGGGGATAAATCCCAACTGTTGGGACAAATTTCCGAACTGTCTGTGGCCTATGCCTTTGAGCACATATTCCCGCTGTCGGCCAAGACAGGTGAGGGTGTGCAGGATCTGCTGGGACTGTTATACAGTTTTGCAAGCCCCGGCCCCCACTACTTCGATGATGACTCCATAACCGATCAGCCCGAAAAGGTTCTGGTGTCCGAGATGGTCAGAGAAAAGCTTCTGCGCAATCTTCATGATGAAATTCCCCACGGTACGGCCGTGGTGGTTGAGAGCTTATCCGAGCGCCAAACCCGTGAGGGGGAGGACATCCTTGAGCTTGACTGCTACATATACTGTGAGCGCGAGAACCACAAGGGCATGATAATTGGTAAAAATGGCGTAATGTTAAAGCGCATTGCCACCTCGGCACGCAGTGATCTTGAGAAGTTTTTCCAAATAAAGGTAAATCTAAAGTGTTGGGTTAAGGTCAAGGAAGACTGGCGCAACCGCGAACAGATTATGCGTAGTTTTGGCTATAATTAATCTTAAAAGTAGCGATACTTTATTTGTCAAGTGAAAAAATGTGCCAATGCAAGAAACCATTACCTGTAATAGTAATGGGCGTTTGGCAAAGCCTAAATATAGCGGATAAGACCGCAATATTCAAAATATGGAGGCTTATTTTCTATGACAAATCCTGAGCAAGAGGGCTTTTGGCGTCATTTTTGCGAGACCGGCTCGGTGGATGATTATATTGCCTACAGGCAGTGGATGTCCCGAGTGGATAAAGGTCAGGGCGAGGCCGATTTTTTTAACGACGGGGATGAACTGGATGCAAATAACGACCGATGGTCTGGTGGTAAAACAGAAGAACACAGGGGATAAAGACCGTTTTATCACTATACTAACCCGTGATAGAGGCATGATTTCTGCAAATGCGTGGTCGGCCAGAGGCCCCCGAAGTTCCCTGGCCGGCTCGACCGAACTACTTACCTACGCAAACTTTGTGCTGTTTGAAAACAAGGGGCGTATATCTGTAAACAGTGCATCGGTAAATGATATGTTTTTTGAACTGCGTCGGGACGTGGAATTGCTGTCGCTCTCCACCTATCTGGCGCAGCTTTGTGTTGAGGTGTTACCCGAGGGGGAGCATGACCCCCAAAGCCTGCGACTGATGCTAAACTGCCTACACCTGCTCGACCAAAAAAAACGCACCCCAGATTTTATAAAGCCAACCTGCGAGCTGCGCCTTTTGGCCATGAGTGGCTTTATGCCCGACCTTGTGGCCTGTAGGGGCTGTGCCTGCTACGAGAGCGAAAATATGTATTTTTTGCCCACAGCAGGCCAAATTTGTTGTAGCAACTGCCTGAGCGATCAGGAAAAATCAGGGGCAATGGCGGTGGCGCCGGGTGTGTTGTCGGCCATGCGATACATAGTATACAGCGATTTTGAAAAGCTGTTCTCCTTCTCTCTTCCAAAGGAAGGGTTGCGCCAACTTGGCATTATTTCACAGCATTACCTGCTGTGTCAGGTGCACAAGCAGTTTCCGGCGCTTGGGTTTTATGAATCGGTAAAAATGCCGCTCATGCCACCCGAGAATAAAATATAAAATAAAACTAAGGGTTTCCCATTGGGTTTTTTGGTCTTTTGTGGTGGGGTGTGGCCCTTGGAAATGGAGCTATCTATATATGAAAAATACAGGACGCCAAACGGCGCTTGAACTAAATAAAATACTTGAAAAACTAACCGAGCTATGTGGCTGTGAAGATAGCAAAAGCATGGCCGCAAATCTTGGCCCCTCTACAAACTATGACAGTGTGGTGGCCGACATGGCCAAAACCTCCGATGCCTTTGGCCTGGCTATGCAGTATGGCAGCCCCTCGGTGTCGGGGTTGTGTGACTGCAAAGATTTGTCGGCCAAGGCCGCAGTTGGAGCGCGTCTCTCACCCGGGGAACTGCTTGATGTGGCGCGCACACTTAGAGCCATTCGCCTACTACAGGAGTGGCGCAGTCAGGCCCCCGATAAACAAACGGTGTTGGATGATTTGTTTGAAACCCTAACACCCAACCACCCTTTGGAGGAGGAAATAACCGGGGCCATACTGTCCGAGGAGGAGATAGCCGATAGGGCAAGCCCTGCGCTGTATGACATTCGCCGCAAGATGGTGCGTGCAGGACAGAGCATTCGTGAACAACTGGATAAGATGATACGCTCCAGCCATTACCAAAAATTTCTGCAGGAACAGCTTATTACCCAGCGTGATGGGCGATATGTTGTGCCGGTAAAGGCCGAGCACAAAAATGAGGTAAAGGGACTTGTGCACGACACATCGGGGTCGGGGGCTACATACTTTATAGAGCCTATGGCTGTGGTTGAGGCCAACAACGAGATACGTGAGCTGCAGGCGGCCGAAAGAGATGAAATTGATCGCATATTGCTGGAGCTTTCGGGCGGGGTTGGGGCATTTGCACGCCCCATGACCGAGGGCTATGAAGCGGCGGTTGAGCTGGATTTTTATTTTGCCAAGGCAAGGCTTGCCCGCAGAATGCGCGCCACACTGCCACGTCTTGCGCAAGATGGCAGTATTTTGCTTAAAAAGGCGCGTCATCCTCTTATAGCTGATGATATGATTGTGCCGGTGGATATAAGCCTTGGGGTGGATTTTGACACGTTGGTGATAACAGGCCCCAACACAGGCGGTAAAACTGTTGCCCTTAAAACCCTCGGGCTTATGACCATCATGGCGGCCTGCGGGCTAATGCTACCTGTTGACGAGGGAAGCCATGTGTCGGTATACCACACCGTCTTGGCCGATATAGGGGATGAGCAGTCGATAGAGCAGAGCCTTTCGACATTTTCGGGACATATATCAAATATCATAGACATACTTTCCTATGCCGATGAAAACAGTTTGGTACTGCTTGACGAGCTTGGTGCAGGAACCGATCCTGTTGAGGGTGCGGCTCTGGCTGTGCCAATAATCGAGGAACTGCGTAGACGTGGCTCCCGTGTGGCGGCCACCACCCACTATGCCGAAATAAAAATGTACGCACTGCAAACCGACGGGGTGGAAAATGGGTGTTGTGAGTTTGACATTGAAACCCTAAGCCCAACATACCGGCTGTTAATAGGTGTGCCGGGTCGCTCGAATGCCTTTGCCATAAGTGGCCGACTGGGGCTTGAGGATCATATTATTGAGCGTGCCAAGGAGCTTATTTCAAGCGAGGACACACGCTTTGAGGATGTGGTGAGCACCCTTGAGGACACCAGACGAGATATGGAGCGAGAGAAGGAGCAGGCCGCCTTGGTGGCACGGCAGTCACAGGAACTGCAAATGATGGCCGAGCAGGAGCTACAAAAGGCCAGAGCCACAGCCGAAAAGGAGTTGGAGGCTGCACGCAACCAGGCACAGGGACTTGTTGAGCGCACAAAGATGCAGACCGATCTCTTGCTAAATGAGCTGGAAGAGTTAAAAAAGCAAAAAGATAAGCAAAATTTCTCCCAAAAGACCGCTCAAATGGGGGCGGAGTACCGTGGGCGAATACAAAACCTGCGTGATAGTGCAGATCCCATTCGTAAAAATAGTGAGGATAACTATGTACTACCACGTAAGCTAAAGACCGGTGATGCTGTAATAATATCCGAGATAGGGGCAAAGGGTGCGGTGATATCGGGACCTGATGCCGAGGGTAACTACATGATTCAGGCCGGTATAATAAAGACCAAAGTTCCCCCCGAGGGACTGCGCCTTGTACAGCCCACTTCCCAGAAAAAAAAGGCCCCTCTAACCCCACGGAAAAGTGGGGGACAGGCGGCGGTGCGCAGTGCGTCGGCCGAGCTTGATCTGCGTGGTATGGACTCGGCAGAGGCCATAACCGAACTTGATAGATTTTTAAGCAATGCGGTTATGTCGGGACTTTCGGTGGTGACAATAATTCACGGCAAGGGCACAGGGGTGCTGCGCAGTGCCGTAAATGCCCATCTGAAACAGCGCAAAAAGGTTGTAAAATCCGCCCGTCCCGGCACATACGGCGAGGGTGAGCACGGTGTTACCATAGCCGAACTGTACTGAGGGTTGGCACAGATTTGACATAGGATGTAGTTTGAGTAAAAAAGGAGAATTATTATGAGGAAAATTCCCCAAAGGCTGGAGGCCGTGGCCTGTGATCTGGACGGTAGCTTATATAATAGTAGTAGAAAAGTCAGCCCCATGGATCTTATTACCATATCCAAGCTAAAGAGCATGGGGATACCTGTGTTTATATGTACAGGCAGGGCCTATCACTTCACAAAAGATGCCGTTGGACAGGTGGGCAAGGATCTACCTATATGTTGCTGTAATGGTGGACATGTGCTTAATCCTGCCACCAATGAAACCCTGTACAGCCGCCCCATAGATAAGGCTTTGGCCATGAGGGTGCTAAACTACCTTGTGGAACAGGACATCCCCTACATTATTTATACAACCGATCAGGTGATTTTTAGGGACGATAAAATGGATAGGTATGTCCACTGGGCGAGGGAGAACAATAAGGTCTGTGAGGGGAATAAGGTGAAGATGTCATTTATGTGTGATGATGACGTTGACCTTGAAAACTCCACCATAATAAAATTTCTCTTGGCTTATATAGATGAAAAACAGGAGGCAAAGTTCAAGGCCGATATGAACAGCGATGGCGCACTGAACTGTGTGATCTCCGAAGTGGGTGTGCTGGATGTAAATTCCGCCGGCACAAACAAGGGTGATGGTGTGAAGTTTTTGGCGGAATACATAGGTTTTTCGCCCGAGAATACCCTGGCTATGGGGGATAATTTTAACGATCTTGATATGCTAAAAACCTGTGGTGTGGCTGTGGTGCCCGAGGGCGGAACAGAGGGCGCAAAGGCCCTGGCCGACTTCATCACCTGCGATAATAATAATTCCCCACTAACCTACGCCATTGAGCACCTGTTCCCCGACTTACTCAAATAGACCGTGGAGCTTTGCCCCACACCCCACAAACTTTTTGAAAAAAGTTTGACCCAAAACTCCCCA
>CAYJGQ010000052.1:0-14702 GCA_964369885.1 uncultured Oscillospiraceae bacterium | reverse complement strand
GTATACGCATTTTTTATACCAATTTGGTTGACAAACCATTTTATTAAGTCTATAATGAATATTACAATTAAAATATAAAATTCAGTTTTAGTTTATAATTTTTGTTGTTAATAACTAAATTATTTTTTATTTGTGTTTTAATTGGATAATAGTAGTCAAAATAATGAAAATGGAGGGTTACGTTATGAGAAGTATTACCAAGTTAGATTTACAGTATGCACATAGGTTTTATGGTTTTAAGGGTGAGGCTCAGTATCTGCATGGTCACACAGGCGTACTTACCATTGAGGTTGAAGATTCAGTAAACAGTGGCGTTAATATGGTTTTTCCTTGCAACGAAATCCAAAAAACTGCCTGGAATGTACTGCAAAATTTTGATCATGCGCTTGTTTTGCGTGAGGATGATCCCCTGCTTCCTGCAATTCTTAAGGTGTATGAGGACACAGGTGTAAAAAACGGAACCCCACAAAACACAATGAAGGGCGAAGCATTTAAAACCGAGCTTGCCACAGCTTATCCTGATTGTCGCCTGGTTGTTACCAAGGAAACCATGACGGTTGAGGGCATGATAAAAATTGTCTACGAGCTATTAAAGGACAAGCTTAACATTGCAAAAATCACCTTTACAAGCGGAGTAAATGCCGCCAGCGCAGACTTTACCACAAAAAATGATATTGAGCGCTGTCCCCTGTGTGGAATCGCACTGAATAAAGATGGTGCATGTCCCAAGTGTGGATACCATAAATAATCTGTATAACAGATTATTTATATCGCATATCTGCCCTGTAATTGCTTTGATTTGCAATGACAAAGCGATGAGGGCACCCTTTTCTACAATGTCCGCATAAGACCAATAATATTCCAAAATTTAAAAACAGCCCCAATTTGTACACACAGTGCAAATTGGGGCTGTTTAATTGCGCTCACATCTTCTTTTGTTTGCATTTTTTTGCAAACTTTTTGCCTTGCTTATAAATAAATCATAAGGAAAATTTGTGTTCTATTATCAGTTTTTGGATTATATATAGTTAGTTTTATTATCCTCTTTTGGACATGATAAGTATTGCCATGTTTTATGATGCGAGAATTAGCCGCAGGTTAAGTCTTAATTACCAAAAGCTGCAGAAAGAGGAAATGTATGCTATGAATAAAAATTTTATTATGCTAAGACGAAGTGTTATACTGCTTTCATCCCTGATTTTTATACTGCAAATCGGCACGGTAAAGCTACTGCTAAATGCGTCGGCCTCCACGACAAGCGGTAATCTAATCTTTACTGTGGATCAAACACTAAGCGCCGACAGATATACCTCGACTGTTACTATTGACGTAAAACCAAATCCCGGGGTTTCGGGGATTATTATAAAAAAACTTCCTGAGATAACCTGGACAGGGGTGGAGAGCGCCACCGTTGTGGAAAATGGCTTTGGCGGCTACACCGCAACATATGTGTTTAACAGCAAGGCCAGTGGCTCAAAAAACATCCCGCTTGAGTACACCCTAAACGGCATCTCGCAGTATGACTACTACAACGTCGGGGCGCGATTTACAATTTCTGATCAAATTGTTCCACGCCCGGCCCTATTGAGCACATCTTTTGACAGTGAAAATCAGACACTTAACTTCACCTATAAAAACCTTGCAAATTTAAGTAGTGACAACATGGTTCAGGGTGTGCTTGTGGGGTCTAATACCTTTACCGATATCCAAAGTGTTTCCTTTGATTCGAGCGGTAATGCCACCCTAAAACCCACCGAGGATTATTACGCATATAGAATTTATGTGTTGGAAAGCGGCTCCCCCATAGCCTCGGATTATGTATCGGTGTATCCTGTAAAATACTATACCAACTCCGCACTAAGTGAGAGCGTTACAGTTTTTGTGGGGAATGTTAATGTAAATACTATTTTGCCCACCCTGCCCGCACCCAGCGGCTCATCATTTAACGGTTGGCTACTAATTATTGGCACAACAAGAAATTATATGGTGGTGCCATCAAATGCCATGCCAACCTCTGCATCACTTGATGGATTTCAATTCTATCCGTATTTTAAGCACAATATAACCTTTTCGGTGGAGGGTGGGTCACCTACAATACTCACTACCGCTATATCAGGCACTAATATTGCTACCATAAATACAAACGAAATACCAACACACCCCGACAAAACAAAAACTTACAACTGGAGAGCTCCAAACGGAGATATTTGGACGACCGACGACTTTGCAAACAGCTCATTTGACGGCGCTATGACCTTTACGGCAGTAGAGGCCCAGCTTCCGGACCCCATGGAGATAGTGGCAAAGAAGGTTTACGACCAAAGCCCCATCACCCAAGAAATAATAAAAGAAGCTTACGAGAGTAAAAACGGCAGTGGCACATGGGCCTTGCACAACGTGTCGGTCGAGGATTTTTCCGATATAATTAATGTTACCTGGGCCGATAAGTCCTCACAGTTCAGTGGGGTTATTACCGACAGCCAAATTGGCTCTCAATCTGTAAATTACACCCGTACAGTGGACGGCACGGTAGAGTCGGGAACTGTAAAGGTTAAAATTTACCCCCGTCTTATCCATGTGACGGCCGGCAGTGCCATGAGCATTCATGGCTCAAATCACATCTTTACCCAGTCGGCCTATCTTGGGCATGGCTACCTTATGAATCAGGTGCCGGGCAACTGGGTTGGTTATCTCAGCTCAAGTCTTGCCGAGTGGTACTCGGCCAACAACAAAAGTTATCTCCCAAGCACCCCCATACTGGCTTTGTCCGACTACACCGTTGTGGGTGACGGCTGGTATGCCCACAAGGATATAAAACTTCTGCCACGCAGTGTAGGTGAGCAAACCATATACACCCTAAGCGAGGGACAACATGGCGACATGCACCTAAACTACGGCGATTTAGAGCTTAATAACTATGCAGTGCGAGCTAATTTTAACGCCATGACCGTACTGCCATTAGGCGATTTTACCGACAGCAAATTATATGATGGTAAGGGCTATACCCTGACAAGCCATGATATGATGGAACATCTTTCGGGTTATATCAGCAGTATAACAAAAACTATGCAAAACATGGGTGACACCAAGGAATTAAAGTTAATGTTTTGGAACGATGAAACCAAAAGTTTCTCGGACGATACCCATATAACAGATCCCAATGTGGGCACACACACCGTGCAGTTTAAGCTGTTGGCAGAAGGAGAATCGGGTAGCTCGACCACCGACAAAACAAATGCCTACACCGCAATAATAACCATCACAGCCTCCTCCACCGCCCCTACCGACCCTCAAGACCCAAACCCAGATCCTGACTCCTCCGATGCTGAATCCTCCAATCCCTCGGGATCCGGCGCATCGGGCAGTGCCTCAACCGCCTCCGGCAACCCTGCTTCCAGCGGATCAGGGGTGGAAGATCAAGAGAATGTTGAGGCCGACGAGGTGCCAAAGGTTGAGGTGGATTCAGAGGATGTAGAACTAAAGCCCGACTGCGGTTATATAGTTGATCAGGAGGTATTGGACGTTCTAAAAGACGGGGTGTATGTCCTGGAGTATACCGACGAAAACGGCGATGTTTACCGCACCACCGCAGTGATTGAGGGCGGTATTGTTGTAAGTTGCTGTGTGCTGGAAAGGGCAGGGTCTTGGAGCTTATTTGACCTACTCTCGACCATTGCCGCCGCAGTTCTGGCCATTGGGTTCATAGTTTTGGGGCGCAGGCGCTCTGAGGACGACCCACAGGAGGATAACTTTGCCAATGAGCTTGAGGCAGATGAGTTTGCCCCTGAGGAAGAAACCATACAGCAAGATATGTCTGAGCAGGCCCTTGTAACGGATGAAAATGAACTGACCGAACGTGAAATTGTCCAGGCAAAAAGAACCCGCAGACACAAGATTATTGCCCTGCTGCTTGAGGCTGTAATCCTGATAATTTTACTGTTTATAACACAGGACTTTACACTGCCCATGACAATATTCGATAGGTTTAGCATCATATTTGGCCTGAGTGTGGTATTGTCTGTAGTAACGGTTTATATTTCAAAGCGTAAAAAAGATAACAGCGATAATGATGATATCGACACCGAGTATCAGCCATAACCTGGCTACAAAAGACCATAGATCTTTGCCCCAAACCCCACAAATTTTTTAAAAAAGTTTGACCCAAAACTTATGCACGCCCCCGACCTTTGGCCGGGGGCGAAATCTTTTCTCGCTGCCCATATGGTGGATGCTTGGAGCAGGCACATCAAGGCGGTAGCCCTACACTCCGTGCGTGACCGCACCACTTAGACGGCATTGCCTCCCCGAAACCACATTTTTTGAAAAAAACGTAAAACTTTTAATTTTGCACCACTCATGTGCAGTGCATAGCAAGAACAATTGATAGTTAATACTCACACTATTGGGTTTGCACACAGATGTTATCGAGGAAGTGGGATATAAATAAACATTTGTTTATTGCCTGGGAGATATATGGCAGTTTTTTATCATTTGTATGACTGCAACTTGAAAAAATTACCTATTTTTGGGTATTAGGTATAGGTAATTCTATTGATTATTTACACATCTCATGATACAATGTAAATAAATATTGTATCTGTTCTCTTTAATAGGAGGTTAATATGAGACTTGTAACAAGATCAGATTTTGATGGACTGGCCTGTGCCGCACTGCTGAAAAAAGCCGGCATTATTGACCACTGGACCTTTGCGCATCCCAAGGATTTGCAGGATGGCCTTGTAGAGATAACCGAAAACGACTGTCTTGCAAATGTGCCCTATGTTGAGGGCTGTGGATTGTGGTTTGATCACCACTCCAGCGAGCACGAAAGACTTGCACTTGCCGGAAAATATAAGGGCGAGAGTCGTCTTGCCCCCTCATGTGCACGAATAATATACGAGTACTACGGCGGCGAAAACACCTTCCCCGACCTGGATCAAATGATGTGGGCGGTGGACAAGGTTGACTCGGCCGATTTGACCATCGACGAGGTGCAAAACCCCACCGGCTGGATTTTGATGGGCTACCTTATGGATCCTCGTACCGGCCTTGGACGTTGGCGAAACTTCACCATTTCAAACTACGCACTTATGGAGAAACTTATCGACTGCTGTCTTACTATGTCGATTGAGGACATGATGGAGCTCCCCGACGTTAAAGAGCGTGTTGAGATTTACTGGGAACAAAACGAAAAATTTATTGATATGGTTAAAAAGCATACCCGCACCGAGGGCGATGTAATAATAAGCGACCTTCGTGGGGTTGACCCCATCTATTCCGGCAACCGCTTCTTGGTGTACAGCCTGTATCCCGAGCAGAACATCTCGGCCTGGATTGTAAGCGGCAGAGGTGGTAAGGGATGTAGCTGTGCCGTGGGCTACTCGGTCATGAACCGCACATCAAATGTGGATGTAGGCAGTTTGATGTTAAAGTACGGCGGCGGCGGTCATAAGGCCGTGGGCACCTGCCAATTTGACGACGCAGTGATGGATGCGCAGGTAAAAAGCCTGCTTGAGGAGCTTGTGAAGGGCTGAGCCTCGACCTAAAAACTACTTATAAATGCCATATGGCGAGCCTATTGTTTAGGCTCGCCATATTTGTTTTATTGTTGTTATACCACTTTTTGATCCTCTAACATTTTATATATAGCGGTGGCAACCCCGGAATTGTTGTTATCACCCGTTATAAAGTCGGCAACCTCCATGGCCACCTTGGCGCCACCACTCATGCAAACACCAAACGCCGCCTGCTGTATGGCCAGCACATCATTTTGGCTGTCCCCTATCATCATCAAATTTTCAAAACCCAAGCTTAAATGACTAAGTAGTTTTTGCAGGCCAAACTGTTTGCCAATATCGGTGCTGAAAATTTCAAGCCCAACATCACTGGAAAATGCCGAGGTCATTCCAGGCAGATCATTTACCGCCGCACTAACCATTTTTAGCAGTGGGTTATCGGTGGTGGACATGTAGTATTTTATTACATCAAGTCCACGGTTTTTGATGTCGGCCACCGGGTTCTCCAGCAATATCTGCTGATCGTAAAACCGCTCTACATACCCAACACTGAATATTTCACTGTTTAGCTTGTGGTGCAGCCTTTTGGGGCAACAGGCCCCCTGGGCGGTGTATACCTGGTAAAATGTATCGTAGCTTTCAAGCAGGTCAATACAACTTTTTATCTGTTGGTCATCGGCAGTTTGCAGCGACACATACTCCCCTGTCTTATGATCGCAAATCATGGCACCGTTGCAGTGCATGGAATAGCGGCAGTCCTTTAGCTCGTCCAACACAAACTCAGATTCCTGAAAAAGACGTCCTGTACAGGGCACAACCTCAAAGCCCTGCGCTTGGGCTTCTTTTATGGCCTGTATATCCTTCTTTGATATATTATTTTTATCGTCGAGAAGTGTTCCGTCCAGATCAATTGCTATCACCTTTATCTCCAAAGCCATTCCCCTCCGCCTATCCTCTTAATATTAGTTAGTACCGCTTGGCACACACTGTTCATAGCATACACGAAAGCGCAAAAAAAAGCTATACTAAAAGCCTACAAAAACATAAATTTAATGTTATTTTTTTATCCATTGCCCACCGCTTTTGCACAAATTGTTAATTTTTCCCTTTTAAGATTTAACTTTACAACATGGCAACAGATATTTCCCACTAATTTAACACTTTTTTATGTAAAATTTTCCAATTTATGGTTGCATTCTATTTCTTTTTACCTTATAATGATTGCGTGCTCAGGTGTAGGACAACGTAAAATTAAGGGGGCTTTGCTACTCAATGAATCCTATCTCGCACATACTAATGGGTAAAATCGGCTGTAAGTTTGTTGACAGTCGAAACCTGCCGCTCAACCACGCCGCATTTATTCTTGGCAATATATTGCCCGATTTCCACCCACTTCACGCCTTTGCCTCGCATAAGGCCGACAAGGGCGGTTGCCTTGAAAAAACCCGCGACAGGCTACATAAGCTTCTAAGCGACCCACCCAAAAACCCCACACGCCTTGCAAAGGAGCTTGGCATGCTCTGCCACTACTACACAGATTTTTTCTGTCATCCCCATACCGGAAACTTTAGCGGAAGTTTATCACAGCATATAGTTTATGAGTACAAACTTCTGCGCTACGCACAGTGCCGCATGGGAGTACTTGAAAACCTAACCATTCAAACAGATGAGCTCCCCACAGCCCACACAGCCGAGGAACTTTTTGAACTGCTGGAGGAACGCCGCAAATTCTTTTTACAGCAGACCCCAAATTTTGGAGTGGAAATGTACTGGGCCTTGGAGGGTTGTCACCTACTTGTGACCACCTGTCTTGAACATATACTGGCCACAGAGCCCACAAAGGTGCCGGTAGAGGAATTGCTGCCCTACAACCCACAACCACAGGCCGTTTAACTTTTGGCAAAACACACTGCCCCTCCCCTGACGACACAAGGTCGATTAGGGTAGGGGCAGTTTTTTTATTGTTGGTATTAGGGCGGTCAAAAACAGCGCCAATGTGAAGCATCTTGCAAACTTTGTTTGTTTGCTTGCGTGATGGTCAGCTACCTGCCATTACCCCAAGTAGCAAAACAGCTGGCATTTTAGCATGCCGTTGTATAGCTTGCGACGTTTGTCGGCAGGGCGGCCAAACAGTTTTTCAAAGTTATCATGTGGACTTATAATGTAGTAGCTCACCCCGGGCGTAGGACGGAACACCCTGCCCATGGTGCAGTATAGTCTCTCGGCCTGCTCAATTTCGAGCATGCGCTCACCGTATGGCGGATTGCAAACCACCACCGACTTCTCACTTGGCGGTGTAAACTCGGATATATCGGCCTCGGCGGCTGTAATTTTGGGGTAGACCCCTGCCTTGCGTGAGTTGGCAAGGGTTAAATTTATGGCTTCGGAGGAGATATCTCCACCCACAGCCGAAAAGGTGGCATCGCGGCGCACCTGTTCCATGGCCGATGTGCGTTCATCTTTCCAAAGCCTCTTTTCCAAAAATCCCCACTGTTCGCTTGCAAAGCGGCGGCGCAGTCCCGGGGCAATCTTGCAGGCCATAAGGGCGCTCTCAATCAGGAAGGTACCCGATCCGCAAAACGGATCATACACCCTTGTGTCGGGGAAAATTCGGGCTAAATCCAGTATTCCCGAGGCCAAGGTTTCGCGAATGGGAGCAAGGTTTGCATTTTCACGGTAGCCACGCTTATGAAGCCCGGGCCCCGAACTATCAAGCATTATTGTGGCCACATCTTTGTGTATGGAAAACTGTATTTGCACCTTTGCACCGGTTTCGGGGAACCAATCGATGCCATACACCCCCGAAAGACGCTTTACCACAGCTTTTTTTACAATTGACTGGCAGTCGGGTATACTGTAAAGCGCCGAGTTTAGCGACCAACCCTTGACAGGAAAGGCATCATCTCGGCCTACAAACTCCTCCCAGGGCAGAGCATTTACGCCGTCAAACAACTCGGTAAAGGTGGTGGCAGGAAACTCCCCAAGCACCACCAGCACACGCTCGGCGGTACGTAGCCATAGGTTGGACTTCACAATCATACTCCCGTCGCCCGAAAAGCTTACCCGTCCGTCTGTGGTGGCTATATCCTGTCCGCCTATGCGTTTTATCTCGCCCGACAGTACCTTTTCCAGCCCAAAATGGCAGGGGGCTGTCATCCTGTATTGATTCATCCGTTTCCTCCGACAGGCCAAAAGGGAACCAAAACGGCTCCCTTTCGCACCTATTATTCTCTCAGTTAACTTTTATTATATTCCAAACAGCAATCAGCCGCGCTGTGGTTCAAGCATTCCGTAGTCGCCATCATGGCGACGGTAAACCACACACACACCACCTGTTTCATCGTTTTCAAACATAAAGAACTGGTGGTCCAGCAAATTCATTTGCAGTATGGCTTCCTCACTGCTCATGGGTTTTAGCTCAAAACGCTTGGTTTTTACAAGCTCGTAGGCATCATCGCTAATCTCGCCTGCATAGGACTCAAAGCCCTCCATGCTGGCAGGTTTTGTTTTGCCCTTGCGCTCCAACCTGCTTTTGTTTTTAACTATCTGGCGTGTAAGGGAGTCCAAGACCTCATCCAACGCCGTTAGCCTATCATCAGTAGTGCGCTCGGCTCTGAAAATCATACCCTTTGACTGAACAGTCACCTCCACGGTTTCACGGTCTCTCTCATTCGAGATTACCACGGTTGCACTGGCATCGTCGCTAAAAAAGCGCTCGAGCTTTACCAGCTTCTTTTCCACCTTCTCACGAAAAGAGTCCTTGACAGTGGTTTTTCTTGAAGAAATCTTGATGTTCATTGCACAGCCTCCTTTATATTGCACTACCCACCCACCCAAAACTTCAGGATGAACGGATTATTACCTCTTGGGGAAGACTTATTTTTCCAATTAGACTTGTTTTAACCATTATATCATATATACTGTGCAATCACAACAAAAAAATTAAAAAACGTGCAATTTCGTTGAGCATATTTGTCCGTCGACTATAACATGCTTGGGTAGTGTACCTATTCTCAGTGGATCACTGTCAAATATTAGTAGATCGGCATCCAGCCCTACTGCTATTCTTCCCACACGATCGGCCACGCCACCAAGGTCGGCTGCCGTAGCTGTTATGGCCCGCAGTGCCTCGGCTCTTGGCATACCCTGCGACACCGCAAGTGCCGCACTAAGCGCAAGGTACTGCACGGGTAGCTCGGGGTGGTCTGTGCAAAGAGCCAGCGGTACACCTCCGTACAGCTTTGCAGGGGCGGTGGCGGTGTAGTTTACAAGCTCGGGCTTTGTGGGGCTGCAAAGCATTGGCCCCCATATAACCCGTGCCCCCTGCTCGGCCAGTTCCTCGGCCACCAGATGACCCTCGGTGGCGTGTACCAGCACATATTTCAGACCAAACTCCTGCGCTATGCGCATTGCTGTAAATATATCATCGGCACGGTGGGCATGAAAGTAGGCCAGACACTCACCATTTAGCAGTGGTATCAGTGCCTCACACTTGGCATCAAACTCGGGTTTATCAAGTTCGTGGTCGTCATTTGCGGCCTGCAACTGCTCGGCATAGCGTTTTGCGTGTTGCAGTTGCTCCCGTATTATGGCGGCTATGGCCATGCGGGTAACCGGGGCTTGACTCTTGGCGTTAAAGGTGGTTTTTGGGTTTTCGCCCAGGGCAAATTTTATGCCCACAACAGGGTTGATAATCATCTTATCCACCTGCCGCCCCTTGGTTTTCATGGCGCAAAACTGACCGCCTATGGCATTGGAGCTGCCGGGGCCTGTAAGCACTGTGGTAACACCGCAGGCCAAGGCCTTTTCAAAGCCCTCATCAAGTGGGTTTACGGCGTCTATTGCACGAAGATGAGGGGTGCAGGGGTCGGTGTCCTCGTTGCCATCATCCCCCTCAAAGCCCATACCGCTTTCCCACATTCCAAGGTGGGTATGTGGGTCCACAAATCCGGGGGTAACCAGCATCCCACCGGCATCTACCACCTGTTCACCCTGCTGTGCTTTGGGTGGGCTACCATCCCCCACCTCAACAATTTTACCATTCTCGGTGCGTATATATCCTCCGGCAATCTCATTGCCATCCCCGATAAATAGATTTCCTCCAACTATTAGCATAGACTGCCTCCATGTGTAAAGACGGAAAACGAGCGCCCACAGGAGCGCCCGGTGTTTTTCCTCATTTTGTGTTGCGACGTCCGCCGCCACGCTTTGTATCAAGATTACGCTTTAGATCCGACATTTTGTCATCACTGGTCTGCTTGAATTTGTTTAGCATATCCTCAAAGGATTTTGGTTCATCCTTGTGACGCTGGGCAAAATCAAGAGAATTGTATCTTGGTGGTGGGGTGCGTCGCTCCCTCATTGGCTTTTGGGGGGCCGCCGGATGCTCCTCTTTGGGAGGCTCGGCCGCCTTTTTTATAGACAAGGCCACCTTTCCCTCGGGAGAGATGCTTATCACCTTTACCTTTACCACCTGATTGTTGGACAGATGGTCGGTGATTTCTTTTACATATGTGGGAGCTACCTCCGAAATATGTACCATGCCTGTTTTGCCTTCGCCAAGATCAACAAAGGCGCCAAACTTTGTAATGCCTGTCACTTTTCCCTCTAAAACACTGCCAACCGTAAACTGCATAGGGTGGAAAAATCCTCCTTCGGTGCTGATGAATCTAACTTCTGCAACTCAAAACCCAATTAATTAATTGGCAGAGCTATCAATGTACAGGCGTTCATCCACCGCACCAAAGCCGAGCTCTTCCCGCACGGCGCGCTGAACATATTCCTCGTCCTCATACTGAAGCAACTGACGTTCCAAGTCCTTATTGGCTATGCGCTGTGCCTCGCACTGCGCATTTATATCAGCCAACTCCTCACGCTTTTGTGAAACCTGAAGTTGAGAGTTTATGAGCGTGGAAATAAAATACACGCCTAAAACCACAACGCAGATTCTAAGCATTCTATTGAGTTTCACCTGCTCACTCCTCCCTCTCATCGCTATTTCTCGTTTTATTATACACCCGATTGACCAAAAATTTCAAGAGGGATTTTAGTTTAATCTTGATAAATTTGAAATTATTAGCAAATTTATTCCATAATTTACCTGAAGTTGAGCAAATCCTCCTGCTCATCCATATAATTGGAGCAAATATGTAACCGATTATTTTAAGAAGTGCGGATATGATGTGTCGCATAACTGCAAAAACAGCAGGAGCTACAAGGATCCAGCATAACATAGCGCCTATCGCCTGTCCCAGTAGTATAAACCAGCGCATCTGCCTGCCCTGCACCGAGAATAGAAAAACAAACTCTGCCAGTGTAAGTAAAAAGAAAAACAGCAAATCTCCAAGCGCTGTGATTAGTGGTTTGTCTATCCCCCTTGTTATGCTACGTAGCAGGGTGTATCCCAGGGTGATACCTCCCCCTGCAATGCAGGCCCGCACAAAGGAGGCGGCCTGGTCGGCAAGGGGTACAAATAAACCTATTTCGGCCGAGTGCATCACTTAAACAGGCGTGAAAATAATCCCCCGCCCCCCGATTTGTGCATAATGTTATCCGAATAGCTCAGGGAGTATACCTGCCCCTCTATGGACAGATCTCCGCTTTCAAGATCTATTTTATTGATGTGCAGATTGCGCCCCTTAACCAGTAGCTCACCAAGATCGGTGTAGGCCACCACAGTTTCCTCATCAAAGCTGTCTATGTCCACAACACCGCTGACATTAAGGCGTGAGCGCTCCTCCATAATGATGTTGTGCGGCATCTTTGCCATGCGTTTTTCTTCCATTCTCTGCCTCCTGTTTTTTGTCTTTTATCACAGTGTATGACACAGAGGCTTTAGGTATGACAGCTTGGATATTATGCTTAAATAATCCACAGAATTATTTATATCGCACATCTGCGATATCAGGTGCATACAAATAAAAAGCCATGCCGATGTGCTCTATTCATATGCCGCCCTACGGCTAATATAAATTCGCCTTTTTGTGCAGGCGGGCATTAATCTATTATTATATAATTTTCGGCGGCGTTTTCCTTTGTGGCGTGCTCCTTTACCGATACAACCTTTACCTTAAGGGGTCTGCTACCGAGGTTTATCTCTATTACGTCCCCCTCCTTGACCTCGTAGGAGGCTCGGGCAGGTTTTCCGCCAACCATGACCCTGCCTGCATCGCAGGCCTCGTTGGCCACTGTGCGGCGCTTGATTATACGGCATACCTTTAGGTATTTATCCAGTCGCATATTATTTTCCTCCAATGTGTGGTATTGTTATAACGCAGAAAACCGACACTTGCCGTGTCGGTTTTCCAAAGCTAAAAAATATTTTAGACTTATTCGCTCACAGCATCCTTGAGCACGCGTCCGGCCTTAAACGAGGGAAGCTTAGAGGCGGCAATTGTGATCTTTTCCTTTGTGCGGGGGTTGATGCCCTCTCTCTGAGCACGGGTCTTAACCTCAAATGTACCAAAGCCTACCAATGCTACCTTCTCACCGGCTTTAAGCGAATCGGTGATAGATTCAAACACAGCAGCAACTGCCTTCTCACTATCCTTCTTCGACAATCCCGACTTGGCGGCCACAGAATTCACTAAATCTACCTTTGTCATTAATTTTTCCTCCGTATAATCTTCTTAAAAATAAAGAACTGCCATTTACTTTGTACGCTTTTTGGCCTGCGCCCACAAAACATTTAACTGCTCTATGGATTGACCTGATATTTCAACACCGCACTCAGCGGCAATTCTTTCAACCTCTTCAAAGCGGTTTATAAACCGCTCTGTCGACCCCGTAAGGGCTTCCTCGGGATCGGTTTTAATAAACCTTGAAACATTCACCGCCGAAAACAGAAGATCCCCAAGCTCCTCGGACTGTCGCTGTGGAGTCTGGCTGTCTATGGCCTGTAAAAGCTCCTCCACCTCGCTGTGAAGGTCCTCAAGGGCACTTCGTACATCGGGGTAATCAAAACCGGTTTTGGCGGCTCGGCTTTGCACCTTTTGGGCGCGCATTAGGGCCGGCAATACCGAGGGTACGCTGCGCAGTGTCTGGGTGGCAGTGGTGTGCCCCTTTTCCTGCTTTTTAATCTCGTCCCAGTTTTTTAGCACCTCGTCCGAGGTGTTGGCCACTACATCGCTAAATATATGTGGGTGGCGCAAAATTAGTTTTTTGCAAATGCCGTCGCATACATTGCCAAAGTCAAACTCGTTGCGCTCGGCCTCCATTTGCGAGTGAAAAACCACCTGCAACAAAAGGTCCCCAAGCTCCTCACACAAAAGTTCATTGTCGGCCTGATCAATTGCCTCGGCCACCTCGTAACTTTCCTCTATGAGGTTTTTGCGTATGGAAGTATGGGTCTGCTCCCTATCCCATGGGCAACCGTCGGGACTGCGCAAAATCTCCATAATTTTCACAAGGTCGTGTATATCATAATTCTGTTTAGAAGCAAAATCTACTTTCATTATCCACAACCTCAAATGGCTTTCAAAAACTTGGCAGACGGCGCACGGTGCGTTAAAACACTACTTATATTACTCCATCGCACCCAATTTTGCAAGTGTTTTTCTTGTAAAATTAGCTCGAACCCGGGATTATTAGCCCTAAATTATATGTTTATATGGGCTGAGTATGACTAATCCTTAAAAGGCACACCGCATCTTGCACAGAAAAACGCCTCGGGTACGTTTTCAAAACCACACTTGTCACAACGGATTTCGGCCGCATTTTCTCCGGGAACCATGTCGTTTAGCTTTTCAAGCTCAATTAAAAGCTCATCAATTTCCCTAACACAGCCATCCAAAAGCTCCTGGCTGTCGGCACCAAACTTAACCGAGTCATAGTAAATCGACCCCAAGCGCTCGTAGGCTCTTTGTATGTTGTGATTGATTTTGATAGCCTGAAGGCGCACTTTTGATATCTCGACTATCTCACCTGTTTTTTGCACAGCCACGTCGGCAACCTCGCGTGCTTTGTCGATAAAAGAATCAAAATTAGACATAAATGTTCCTCCTTTATTGTTTTAACCCTTTGACGCTAAATTTAATTACACCGCATTTATTTGTATTGTGCGTGGTCGCACTGACCAATCCCCCCACCCGCACACATAGGGCATGTGCCCCATCCCCCTCGGGGGAGGCGACGCAGGAGCTGTTGGCACAAGTATAACACAACATCACGCATCACACATTGTAGGCA
>CAYJGQ010000051.1:0-14767 GCA_964369885.1 uncultured Oscillospiraceae bacterium | reverse complement strand
CACAACTAACCCTTAGGAGGGGTTTATTATATCCATTTAACTAAGAGGGCGTATTTGTTTTTTGTGTGGGGTAAACGCTTCGGCGGAGCGGGTGCTGCAAAGCGCCATTTTGGAATGTTTTGGCAATGGTGCATTGTCATGGGGTGGCGTTTGGTCGTTGGTGGTGACGCTATCAATCTATTTTACCCGCAATGGGGGCATTTGTCAATATTACTAAATGATGGGCAAATGCTAAAAAGCGCAACTTTCCTCTTTCATATTTACAAAAAACGTGGTATATTATCTTACATAAGTGTAGCCATGTGCTACAGCGTCGGGACGGTGTTCGGCGCTTCCTTTTATTATGAAAGAGCAGGAGTATTAATAGTATGAAAAAGGAAAAATCTTGTGGGGCGCTGGTTTACCGATACCACAACGGTGAGCTGGAGCTGCTACTTATTCGCCATCGCTTTGGTGGCCACTGGTCTTTTCCCAAGGGTCATGTAGAGCAGGGAGAAAGCGAAAGTCAGACCGCACTGCGTGAGGTTAAGGAGGAGACGAACATCTCAATTAGCCTGGAAGAGGGATTTCGTGAGAGCGTGGAATACTTCCCAAAACCCTACATTAAAAAGCAGGTTGTTTACTTTTTGGGGCGCTCGCTTGGTGATACCCCAAAACGCCAGGAGGAGGAAATAAGCGAGGTGCGCTGGGTGCCCATAGATCAGGCAGAGCGCATGGTCTCATTTGCAAACGATAAAAACCTCATTCGCAAAAGTCGTGAACACCTCTCCTCTGGGGCAAGCTCGCAGGAAAAGGCGCAGTAAAAACCGACGACTAAGGGGAAGGATGTGCCAAGCTTTGGATTGGGTTGCTAAAAGACGAAAAAAATTTTCAAGTCACCCCACACAGGTGATCTGTGCAAGTTTTGGTATCATAATACTCGCAGGTACACTGCTTTTAATGCTACCGTTTTCTACACGCAGCGGTGATGTAACCCCGTTTTACGACGCGCTGTTCACTGCAACCTCGGCCACCTGTGTTACGGGGCTTGTAATCTACGACACCGTCACCCACTGGTCGGCCTTTGGCCAAGGGGTGATTTTATTGCTCATACAGGTGGGGGGGCTTGGCCTTGTTACCTTTACAACCTTCTTTAACATCATGATAGGTCGTAAACTTGGGCTTCGGGACATGTCGCTTGCGCAGGAATCGGGTGGTTTTGAAAGCTTTGCCGAGGTGCGCGGACTTATAAAGTTTGTAATAAGAGGCTCCCTCATAATAGAGCTTGCAGGGGCGCTATTGCTGGCCGCTTGGTTTGTGCCGGAGTACGGCATAGGGCAGGGGGTTTGGCTGTCGGTTTTTCTTTCTATTTCGGCCTACTGCAACGCAGGGTTTGATCTTTTGGGCTTTCAGGCGCCATTTGCCTCCCTCACAGGATACGCCGACAATCCTTGGGTGCTTTCGGTTATAATGGGGCTGATTGTGGTGGGTGGCATTGGATTTGTTGTAATACACGATTTGATGCATTGGCCCACCCGACGCACCCTAATGCTCCACACCCGCATAGTGCTTATAGTTACAGGCATACTGTTGGCGGTCGGGTTTTTATCTGTGCTGATTATTGAGTGGAACAACCCACAAACCCTTGGCTCTCTTTCGACCGAACTGCGCCCCATAAACGCACTTTTTCAGTCGGTGAGTTTTCGAACGGCCGGATTTAATACCATAAACCTTGAGCTACTGCATGAGCCGACAAAATACATCGCCAGCCTGTTGATGATTATTGGCGCGGCGCCTGGGTCGACCGGCGGTGGCATAAAACTAACCACCGTGACGGTTGTTATAATGACGGTGTACAGCGTACTGCGTGGCAGAGATGACACCATAATGCTTGAGCGACGTGTGCCCCACATGGCTGTTTACAAGGCCCTTACAGTGGTGTTTATTGCCGTGGTGGTTGTGGGGCTTGGTAGCTCGATTATCTACTTTGATTTAATAGACGACAACCCCGCCCTAAAGTCGGTGGATGTGCTGTTTGAGCAGGTGTCGGCCTTTGCCACGGTGGGGCTGAGCTCGGGGGTTACGGCACTGGCCGGCGGTTTGTCCCAAGGCGTGCTGATTGTGTCGATGTTTTTAGGACGTGTAGGGCCGGTGTCGTTGGCGCTGTCGCTTGCTGTGCGCGAGCGTCGCAGCCGCCGTGAGATAATACCCGACGGCAAAATATGGGTAGGTTAAAATTAGTATAATAAAAACAAACGCCCTCTCCATTGGCAGTAGCCTTTGGGGAGGGCGTTTTTGTGCGCATAATGCGGTGCCGTAAGGGGTTAGATCTCGTAGTCAAAAATTGCCTTGGCATAGGCATGGGTGTTTAAGAACTCCCTCACCTTTAGGTGTTCGGGGTGGTCGATGTAGATCTGCAGTGTTTCCATGCTTTCAAAACGGGAATCAATGCAGACATGGTACTCATCGCCCGGGGCCAAATTTTCTCCAACCGTGGCCTCCAAAATTTCGGGAATGATGGTTTTTAGGTACTCCACCTTTTGGCGAAATTCCTCTATGGTTTTCCTTCTTACTTCCTGGCTTTTGCCCGAATCAATCTTCCAAAGAACAATGTGCTTTATCATGGCTGTTTCTCCATTTCAATGTGTTTTGTATCGATATTTGTAGAATGAATATGTCGTCAATGCAAAGGTTTGGTAAAATCATGGTACAAATTTTAAGGTTTTCGCCTTTTGGGCTAATTATAAAACAAGAGGGGCAGGCTGTCAAATGGGGCGAAAATCTTTGTGCAATCTGGCTAATTATACAAAAATATTTATGTGAGATGGTTAAAACATTTCGTATTTTATAATTTTAGGGTTGACATAGCCCTGCTTTGTGGTAGACTGACATTTGTAGAATGAATTTAATTATTACTTGTAACTCACACAGGATTGGGTTATATTGAGGGGAGATGGTCACCAATATAGCATTAAGAGGTGTGAAAATGTATCAGAACTTATCGGAACAAATTTATGAACAGCTACTTAAAATGATAGTGGAAAAACAGTATAAGCCCGGGGAGCGTATGCCCACCGAAATGGCTTTGTGCGAAAACTTCGGCGTTAGCCGAAACACACTGCGCTCGGCCATAAACAAGTTAAATGCGCTTGGCTTTGTTGAAACAAGGCAGGGCGGTGGCACATATGTAAAGGCGGTGGACAGCGATGTTTACCTAAACTTCTTTATACCGGCCACCATGACCCACAATCTTGACATACTGGAAATTTTGCAGTTTAGAAAAGGTATTGAGGTTGAAGCGGCGTCACTCGCGGCAAAAAATGCAACCGAGCAGGACATAAAGACCTTGCAACTACTGCTTGATATGAGTAACAATGATGCAACAGATCTAAATGTGCTGGCTATTGAGAATATGGACTTTCATGAAGCCGTTGCGGCGGCATCACATAACAAGATGTTTATTAAAATGATGGAGATTGTTAAAGCTATGACACTCCCCGAAATGAAAAACTTCTTGTTGGCCCAAGGAAGTGATATAGACAGCAGGTTTTATCACAGCATTATTTTACAATGTATCATAAGCAAAAAACCCACTGAGGCCGCCTTTTTTATGGACAGGCACCTCACCCTGCTTATAGAGCGAATTGATGCCTACGTTTCACCTGAGATATAAAACATTTAAGGAGAGAAAAATATTATGAAAAAGTTATTATGCTTGTTGTTGACAATGGTTATGGTTCTTAGCCTTACAGCTTGTGGTGGCAGCGAGGAGGCTCCCGAGGCCGAAACCCCCGCAGCCGACGCTTCGGGCGATGCCGCAGAGGGCGACACTGCCGAGGAAACAATTAAAATAGGCTTCTTTATGTTTGAAAACTCCAACACATTTACTACCTATATCCGCAAGGGTCTTGAGGCCTACGGCGCCGAGGTGGGCGTTGAGGTTGAGTCCTTTGACGGCAAAAGCGATCAGTCCACCCAGACCGACTCGATCACCACTGCTCTTGCAAAGGGTGGCTACGACATCATCGTTGTTAACCCCGTTGACTCGGGCGCAGGTGCTACCATCAACGATATTGCCGAGCAGCACGGAATCCCCGTAATTTACGCCGACCGTGCCCCCGACCTTGTTGGCGGCATTTTGGACGACTACGAGCAGGCCTACTACGTAGGACTTGACTGGTCTGATCCCGGCGCTGTACAGGCCGACATGGTTCTTGAGTACTGGAACGCAAACAAGGACACCATGGACAAAAACGGCGACGGCGTGCTTCAGTATGTACTGCTTCAGGGCAACATTGCTCAGCAGAACGCCATCTACAGAACCCAGGCCATCCACGACAGCTTTGCCGCTTGGAATGCCGACGGTTCTATGCCCACTGCAGAGCTTGACATTCAGGACGGCAACTGGAGCTCGGACAAGGGCAAGGAAGTTATGGATACCTGGAATGTTAAGTTTGGCGACGAAATTGAAGCCGTACTTTGCAACAACGACACCATGGCTATGGGTGCTATCGAGTCCATCAAGGTAACCGGCGGATTTGAGGACGGCACCGCTCCTGTTGTATTTGGCATCAATGCCATCCCCGACGTTTGGACCATGCTTGAGGACGGCACCATGGCCGGTACAGTTCTAACCTCTCCCTACCGTGAGGCTGTTGCCATCATCGACCTTTCCAAGAACATCGTTGCCGGCAATGATCCCCTTGAGGGCACCGACTACGAGTGGGGCGAATTTGGCAAGGACGTTCGTATTGACAACGTTGCCATCACCACCGAGAACATCGACATTGCACAGGCCGACTACATTATCTAACACCAATAGAATAGTAGAGCAAACCAAAAATAGCTCTTACAGGCTAATAGAGATATTGCTTGTAAGAGCTATGTTTATAAAAACGGTGATATGGAGCTTGAATCATGGTAAAAACAACGACAAATGAAGGACAGTCACCACTGCTGGAGATGCGGGGCGTTACCAAGTCTTTTGCAGGCGTAAAAGCTCTTAATAATGTTGATTTTACTGTACGTGCAGGCAGTGTTCATGCCCTGATGGGCGAGAACGGTGCCGGCAAATCAACACTGATGAAATGTCTGTTTGGCATCTATAAAATGGATGAGGGACAGATAACTCTAAAGGGCGAAAAGGTAAACTTCTCAAATCCACATGCGGCACTGCTAAATGGCGTGTCCATGGTGCACCAGGAGCTGGAACAGGTGCGAGAATGTAGCGTTATGGAGAATGTCTGGCTTGGGCGTTTTCCGCTAAAATACGGATTTGTGGATATCAAAAAAATGTTTGATGATACCGAAAAGGTGCTGGCGGGCCTTGGTGAGGATGTTTATATAAGTCCAAAGGCAAAGCTATCCACACTTACGGTATCAAAAAGGCAGATGGTGGACATCGCCAAGGCGGTTTCCTACAACTGTGACATAATAGTGCTCGACGAGCCCACCTCCTCTCTTACCGAAAAAGAGGTGGACACCCTTATGCAGATAATAGACTCGCTGAGAAAGTTGGGCAAGGGCATTGTGTACATCTCTCACAAAATGGAGGAAATTTTCCGTATAGCCGACGACATTACGGTTATGCGTGACGGTAGCCTTATAAGCACAAGGGCGGCGGCCGACACCAATGTTGATATTGTTATAAAGGATATGGTGGGTCGTGAACTTAACAACCGTTTCCCCCCTAAGGAGGATATGCAAACAGGGCAGTCCCTGCTAAATGTATCTGCACTGAGTGACAGCGCAGGGCACATAGAGGATATCTCATTTGAGCTAAAAGAGGGCGAAATTCTTGGCATTGCAGGCCTGCTTGGCGCCGGACGTACCGAGCTTTTGGAAACAATATTTGGCCTAAGGCGCAGAGGCGGCGGAGAGATAACCCTGAGTGGCAGGGAAATTCAAAACAAGACAACAAGCCAGGCTATTGAAAACGGATTTGCACTTTGTACCGAAGAGCGGCGATATAACGGTATATTTGCAGGGCTTAACATATCCTTTAATACCGTTATAGCCGGCATTAAAAATTACAAAAATAAGTTTGGCTTTATTGGCGATAAAAAAACCGACGAGGATGCGCAGAAAATGGTTGATGCCATGCGCACAAAAACGCCAAATTTGCGCACAGCAATTAGGTATCTTTCGGGCGGTAACCAACAAAAGGTTATTATTGGGCGCTGGCTACTGCTAAACCCCGAGGTGTTTTTGCTTGACGACCCCACCCGTGGCATAGACGTTGGCGCAAAATATGAAATTTATCAGCTTATATTTAATTTGGCCAAGGATAAAAAAGGTGTGATTATCTGTTCATCTGAAATGCCCGAGCTTTTGGGTGTGTGCGACAGAATAATCGTTATGAGTGGCGGACGCATTGCGGGTGAGTACGACCTTAAAAACAACCCCGAACTTGCCACGCAGGAAAATATCATGAAAGACGCCACTAAATTTGTTTAATTTTGGTGAGAGGTAAAGATTGTGACTAAGAATAAAAAAAGCATTAATTTTTTATATGATAATGCTCTGTATGTCATCATTGGTCTGTTGGTGCTTGGCATTATCATACTCGAGCCCTCCTTTGTAAGACTTTCAAACTTTACAACAATTCTAACCCAGTCGGCCACAAGAATTATCTATGCCTGTGGCGTTGCCGGAATAATTGTGCTGGGCGGCACCGACCTTGCCCTTGGACGTATGGTGGGGCTTGCAGCCGTTGTGGGAGCTTCACTGCTTCAGGCCATAGACTACTCGCAGAGGGTTTTCTCGCCCGATGTTGTGCCCGAACTACCCATATTTATACCCCTAATACTTACAATGGTGATACTGGCCATTATAAGCGCCGCCCACGGCTGGATTGTGGCCCACTACGGTGTGGCGCCCTTTATCGCCTCGCTTGGTGTACAGCTTGTGGTTTACGGCATATGCCTTCAGTACTTCAACACGGTTTGTAGATCAAACCCAATTTCAAGCTTTCAGGAGGACTACTCGGCCTTTGCTCAGGGTACCATTGAGATTTTTGGCTCGGGGGTACACCTTAGCTATCTGATGTTCTACGCACTTGCTGTGGTGGCCATCATGTGGGTTGTTTGGAACAGAACCACACTTGGCAAAAATATGTTTGCCATTGGTGGCAACAAGGAAGCCGCAAAGGTTTGTGGTGTAAATGTTAAGCGCACCATTGTGCTTGTCTACATCATTGCGGGTATTCTTTACGCCTTTGGCGGATTTTTGGAGGCCGGCAGAACAGGCTCGGCCAATAGCACCATGGGTGCCGACTACGCCATGGACGCCATTGCCGCCTGCGTGGTGGGCGGTGTTTCCATGAAGGGAGGCACCGGCAGTGTGCAGGGTGTTGTTATAGGTGTTGTTATCTTCCAAATCATCACCTACGGTCTAATTTATGTTGGGGTAAGCCCCGACCTGTCCTATGTTTTCAAAGGAATGATTATAATTATTGCAGTAATACTTGATAACCAAAAGGCGCTAAGAGCGGCCGCATAATTAGGAGGAAAAAATGGAAAACTTCACAATACCAAAGACCATGAAGGCCGCTGTGCTTTCGGAGTATGACAAAATAGATATAATTGAGATGGATGTGCCCACCCCCGGTCCCGGAGAGGTGCTTTGCCGAATTAAGTCGGTGGCAATTTGTGGCTCCGACCCCAAAATGATTCACGGCGGCTACCGGTTTGCAAACTGGCCCCCCTACTACCCCTTTGTTATGGGTCATGAGTGGGCAGGCCAAATTGTGGCACTGGGTCAGGGCGTTACAGGCTTTAAGGTGGGCGACAAGGTGGCAGGCGAGGCCCATGTGGGTTGTGGCAAGTGCGACAACTGCAAAAAAGGCCACTACACCGTTTGCCTAAACTACGGCAAAGACGGCCACGACGGCGGCCTTGACATGGGTCACAGACACTACGGATTTTTTTGGCAGGGCGCAAATGCCGAGTATAACGTATACAAAACCAGCGCACTGCACCACGTGCCCGAGAATGTTAGCTACGATGTGGCCTCGATGTGTGACTGCGCAGGCGTTGCCTTTCATGGTGTAGAGCTTGCAGGGGTTACCCCAGGCGGCACAAGCGTAGTAATTGGCCCCGGCGCAATTGGCCTTTGTGCCATGCAGGAGTGCAAGGCACTGGGGTCGGGACGTGTAATCATGATTGGGCGTGGCGCAAAGCTTGAAAAAGCTCGCGAACTCGGCGCTGACATCTGCATTGATTTTGAGAAGGACGATCCCGTACAGAAGGTGCTGGAGCTGACAAACGGCGTGGGCGCTGATGAGGTTATGGAGTGCTCGGGTGCGGCAGATTCGCCCTATAAGGCCTGCAAGATGGTTAGAAAGACAGGCACTGTTGCCATAATTGCCACCTATCACGACGATGAGGTAATGATTCCTGCCAACACCGTAAACTTTAATGAGATTAAGATTATAGGCTCTAAGGCAAATCCCAATGTGTCGGATCAGGTACTACATTACATGTCCAAGAGCGACATAACAGCCGAGAAACTTATTACCCACACCTTCCCGCTTGAGGATTACGCAAAGGCGGTTGAGCTGTTTGAAAACAAGAGAGATGGTTCTATAAAGGTTGTAATTAACCCCTAAATGAGGTGCTTTTATGCAAATGATGACGGCGGCGGTGCTTGAGAACTTTGATGAAGAATTAAAGCTTGTGACTAAACCCATACCAAAGCCGAGCAGGGGCGAGGTGCTTGTCAAGGTGTTGGCAAGCGGCCTTTGCGCCTCGGATTTGCACATAAGAGATGGCAAGATTGCCACCGTAAAACTTCCCTATACCCCCGGCCACGAAATTTCAGGTGAGATTGTGGCCGTGGGGGATGGGGTGAGTGGGTGCTGCGTGGGAGACTACATAGTGGCCGCAATAGACATAACCTGCAAAAGGTGCGAGTACTGCCTGAGCGGACGCAGTAACCTCTGCACAGAGCTTGTGAGAATAGGCTTTGAGCGGGATGGCGGACATGCCCAGTACTGTGTTATTCCGGCCGAGAATGCGTTTTTGGTGGATCGCTCCATACCGCCCGAGGTGGTTACAGGATTTGTGGATGCATTTGGCTGTATGTACAACGCTGTAAAAAACAGGGCAAAGGTTACGGCCGATGACAAGGTGCTTATAATGGGTGTGGGCGGTCTTGGAATAAACGGGTTACAGCTTGCAAAACACTATGGTGCAGAGGTTTACTGCTCAAGCCGTGAACAGGAAAAACTTGATATTGCAGAGAGTTTTGGCTGTGACCTTGCGGTTAACACCCAAAACACCGATTTGTACACCGCCGTTATGAATAAAACAAATGGCCGTGGCTGTGATGTTGTAATAGACAATGTGGGAATAAAGAGCAGCATAAATTTGGCTGTAAAGTTGGTGCGCCCGGGCGGCAAGGTGATTGTCTGTGGATATATTGCCGAGAGCTTTGAGGTGAACTACCAAGAGATATTAAAGTTTGAAAAGGAAATTTTAGGGGTGAGGGGCATGACCCGTAAGGATTTGGCTGATGTTATAAAGTTAGTGGAGGCCGGCAAGGTGACCCCGTATGTATACAAAACCATCCCCCTGTCACAGATAAATGAGGGCCTGCAGGAACTTGAAAGCGGTGCGGCCAGCGGACGAATAGTTATAGTAAACAAGTGAAAAAACAGAGGTGAATAATATGAGAGACGTTGTTTTGGTTGTGGGAAGTGGCATGATGGGTAGCGGTATTGCCGCCATGTCGGCCCTTGCAGGTAACAAGACCATTTTGAATGATATAAGCCCCGAGCAGATTAAAACAGGCATAGAAAAGGCCTATCAGTGCATAGATTTGCGTGCAGAAAATGGACTGAATACCCCACAGCAGGCTACGGCCGCAAAGGAGCTTATAAGCGGGTGCGATGACCTTGTAAAGGCCTGTGAAAACACAAGACTTGTTATTGAGGCCATTGTAGAAAAGGTTGAGATAAAACAGCAGTTGTTTGCAAAGCTGGATGAACTTTTGCCCACCGATGTGGCTATTTGCAGCAACACAAGCGGACTGCGCATAACCGATATCAGCGCCACCTCGACAAATAAACAACGTATGGTTACCACTCATTTTTGGCTGCCTGCCCACCTTGTGCCGCTGGTTGAGGTGGTTATGGGGGAGCAGACCGACCGTGATATTGCCCTAAAGGTATGCGAGGAGCTAAAGGCCTGGGACAAGGCCCCCGTGCTTGTGAACAAAGATCTGCCCGGTCAGTTGGCCAACAGGGTGTTTCAGGCAATAATCCGTGAATCCATAGACATTGTGGCCTCGGGGCTTGCCAGTGCCGAGGATGT
The DNA here is from genome assembly GCA_964369885.1 of uncultured Oscillospiraceae bacterium. Taxonomy (GTDB): domain Bacteria; phylum Bacillota; class Clostridia; order Oscillospirales; family Ruminococcaceae; genus Heteroruminococcus. Next base: position 4,475 of record CAYJGQ010000051.1, on the reverse strand, counting down.
GGACACCGCGATAAGCTGTGGCATGGCCATGCGTTTTCCGGTGTGGGGACCGCTAAAGCATCTTGATGCCGTGGGTGTTGACCTTGGATTGTCGGTGCAGGAAACCGTGCTGCCCTCCATTGCCGCCAACCGCAGTGCAGGGGATCACATAAAGCAGATGGTGCAGGATGGCCGTCTGGGCGCAAAGGCCGGCAAGGGATTTTACGACTGGTCGGAGCGTGATATTGCACAGGATATGAAAAAGCGTGACAGCTTTATAATTGAGGCTGTGAAGGTTTGCAACAAGCTAAATAAAGATAATTAGGAGATGTGCGCCTTGAAACAATATTTTTGTCTTGGAACATATACCGAGCCTATACTTTTTGGCACGGGTGAAATTTTTGAGGGTAAGGGGGCAGGGCTTTCGATCTGCGAGTTTGAGGAGGGCAAAATAAATGTCCTTACAAGCCTGATGACCCGTAACCCCTCCTACCTATGCATCAATGAGGAGGCCAAAAAAATATACGCTGTAAACGAACTAAAAGAATACCTTGGCGAGCCGGGCGGTGGGGTGTCACAGTACAGCTATGAGGGTGGTAAGATTGTGGAGCAGTCCACCTTTAATGTGCAGGGCACCGACCCCTGCCATGTGGAGATGTCCCCAGAGCGTAGCTTTGTTTCGGTGGCAAACTTTGCAAGTGGTTCGGTGACAATATTTGAGCTTGACAAAGCCGGAAACATGATGCCATGGGAGACGTTTTTTCAGCATGATGGCAGCAGTGTGCATCCCATAAGGCAAAAGGGTCCACATGCGCATGCCACGGTGTTTTCAAAGAGAGAAAAGGTGTTTTATGTGCCCGACCTTGGCATGGACAAGGTGGTGGCCTACTCATATGAAAATGGCATAACCCCAAGCGAAAAACACACCATTGGCGTAGAGGCAGGTGGGGGGCCACGCTCGGGCGAATACAGCGCCGACGGTAAACATTTTTACCTAATAAATGAAATAAGCTCGCAGGTACTGCATTATGTGGAAAAAAACGGACTGCTTGAGTATGTTTCGATTGTGGAAACATTGCCCGAGGACTTTGTGGGCAACAACATTTGCTCCGACATACACATAAGCCTGTGTGGGGGTTATCTATACGCCTCAAACCGTGGGCACGACAGTTTGGCTGTCTACAAAATAGACGCACAGGGTGAGCTGTCCCTGATACAGCGCGTATCAAGCGGCGGCAAGACCCCACGCAACTTCTCGCTTGATAAAAGCGGAAAATGGCTGTTGTGTGGCAATCAGGACAGCGACAACATAGCTATATTCAGCATTGCACAGGATGGCAAGCTCACCCAGGCCGATGTGGTTAATATAGGCACACCTGTTTGCATAAAGTTTTTTGAGAATCTGCCGGAATAACAGCTTAGAATAACACCAAAAATGACCGCACAGCCTGTGCGGTCATTTTTGGCCTGCGGCATCACAAACCACCCAGTCAGAGAAAAGGGAGGTTTGTGGCAGGGTTAGGTGCTGTGCTGATTATTTCTTGCGGGAAACAGCGGCAACAGCGATAAGAGAAACCACAGCCAGAGCAGAGGCCATGCCAACAAGATCACCTGCGCCGGTGTCGGGGTTCTTCTCTACCTCCTCCTCGGCCATTACAAGCTCCTTGTCAGAGATAACATAATCGGTGGGGGATTTGGTGGCCCACTTGTAAAGACCGTTGATGCTGTCCCACTCGTAATCAACCTTGATAAGCTTTTGGCCGCTCCACTCGTATACAAAATACTGGTCGGCGTAGTCGGCCTGTAGGCTAAAGGCGGCCTCGTTTGTAAAGGTGGGGGAACCGCCAAACTGGTAGCACTCAATGTCGGCCTCAAGGTTGCCGTACATCTCCTCAACGGCATCGATCATATCCTCATTACTAAACATAAAGGCCTTCTCGTTCTTAACCATCTTTAGTGTTGTCGAGAACAGGCGGCTATTTGCATTGAATACAACGTATCCGGGTGCATCTTCGCTGCACTTGTAGATGGTGTTGTCAAAAGTTTCGATGGCCTCCTCCTTGGCATCCTCCAGCTTGGAGTAGCCGTCGATGATTACAAGGTGGTTGCAAACCTCGGCATTTACATAAATGTTTGCGGTTTCTTTGCCCTCGGTCAGGGTGATAACGCCGATAAGGCGCTTGGGGGTGTCGATGGTGTAGTTCTCGTTTAGCTCGAGAACCAAGGTACCGTGCTGATCAATGAGATCATCACCACTACCGGGATTTTTAACAAACTTCACGGATTTAACCATGGCGCCACCAACGCTCCAGTCAGCCGAAACTCTGGCGTGTAGGGTGCCGTTATAAGGGAGGGCAATTAGCCCATCGGTGGTGTTTGTTGGCAAAATTGTGCCACTTGGCGAGGCGGTGGCAGCGGCAAAGGGGGATACAATAGTGCCGTAGGAGTAAGGGCCGGGGAATGCGGTGGTGTGATCCTCATCCCAGAAAAGGAACTCGCCGGCAAGGCCGTGGTAAGCGCCCCAGTCGTCACCTTCGTTGCCCTCACCAACTTCATATCCCATCAAAATATAGGATTCGCCGGGTTGAAGGTGCTCGGGGTAATCGGGGTTTTCGCAGTGCTGTCCGGCCTCGTATAGATCGTACTCGTAAACGTGGTCGGCCAGTGCGGCTGTGCCAAGCGAAAGTGCCAGGGTGAGCGCAAGCAGTAGGGCAAGTAGTTTTTTCATTGTTTTTCCTCCCAAAATCAGTTTTAATAATTTTATTCAGGGGTGTCTCTGAGCACCCCAAATAATCTTGTGTTGTGGTGGCACGCTTTAAGAAAAACTACAGGCGCAGGACGGCTAAAGCAGGTCAAATCAAATTATGACAAAACTTTGAACAGAACGCCCCATACATTTGTGTAGTTTCCTTAAAAAACAAAAAAATACTGTTATTATGCGCCGCATTACCCTGCCTGCCAAGTGGCAAAAAAGCCTTGTATTGCCAAAATTTCAAAGCTTTTGTAAACAAGGTAGAGCTTAGGTGTAGAACTATGAGATGCAATGTGATAATATATATGTAGGTGTAGAATTTGCTGTAAAAATTTAGGTAAAATATACACAGCGAAACATTAAAAACCTGTACAAAAGTACGGGGTACAGTTGCTACTGATATGGTATCATTTAGGGTGGAATTTTTACGTGACAAAATGGTGGTGAGGTGCAGTATGTATAATGTTTTGGTTGTGGATGATCAAAAAAGCTCAAGGGATTTACTAAGGTACATTGTTGCCGAAAGCAGTGCCTATTTGCAGGTGGGCTCGCTTGAGGATGCGGGGAAGAGTTTGGACTTTTGTAACAACCACAAGGTGGATTTAATCCTTATGGATATTCACACAGCCGGCAAGGAAAACGGCATTGTTGCCGCAAGGGAGATTAAAAAGTGTCACCCTGCCATAAAAATTATTGTGGTTACATTTATGGTACAGCAGGAGCACATAGACAAGGCAAGAGAAATTGGCTGTGAGGGTTTTTGGTACAAGGACCACAGCGAGGAAGCCCTTGTTGAGGTTATGAACAGCGTAATGCAGGGCAACATAGTTTATCCCGACAGCCCACCGGTAATACAAATTGGCATTGCCAAAACTACCGACTTTACAAAGCAGGAAATGGTGGTGCTAAAGCTCAAGGTAAACGGGCTGTCCCACAGCGAAATTTGTGAGCAACTGGGCATAACACGAAGCACGCTGAACTACCACATTGGCAACCTAAAGGATAAAACAGGATACGCCAACCTGCTAAGACTTGCCATTGATGTATCAATGAAAAAGTTTATTATTGCAGATGAAGATATAATGAAGTAGGTTTATGTAGATTTAAGTAAATATACATCAAAAAATGACGGCCGATTTGGTCGTCATTTTTTTGTTTTTTAGGCCAAAACCTGTACAAATGTATGGGGTAAAATGTTAAAAGTTTTGTCATAATTAACTGTGTTAAATTAGGTTGTTTGCTGAATGTTCGTTACAGCTGTAAAAAACAGGAAAAACGAAACTTAGCAAACGAAAACATGCAGGCGTGCGGTACTGTGTTTTGAGGTAAAATAAATAGCCAACAGGTGTGCATTTTGCAGGACTTGCACCACTGCCTTTAAGGCGGCTAAGGGGAGGAATACCTATGAAAAAACGGATTATTTCGCTTATACTAACACTGTCTTTTATTATGCAAATTACTGCAATTGGTGCAGGGCAGGGCGGCAGCTATGCCCCGCAAATTACTGCATTTGCACTGGACGAGGATGTGGCAAATCAGTTCATAGCAATTGGCAGTGAGGACACCCCAGTGCTACCAAGTGGTATTTCGGCTACCATTGCCACCACTGTGCAGGTTCCGGCAATAAGCACCCCCGCAGGCGGCATTGACCCACAGCCACAAACCCCCGCAGGCGGCATTGACCCACAACCACAAACCCCCGCAGGCGGCATTGACCCACAGCCACAAACCCCTGCAGGTGGCA
>CAYJGQ010000050.1:12414-15124 GCA_964369885.1 uncultured Oscillospiraceae bacterium | reverse complement strand
CGCCGTAATAATGCCGTATAGGGCATACAGCCCGCTGTTACCGCTGCGTTTTATTGCGTGTCCGGAATACATAGCTATGTATACAAATATTGCCGGAATCATCAAAATGGGTATATAGTAGCAGTACCACAGTATCATCTCTATTGTTGGGTTTTGGGTTGAAATTGACTTAAAACAGCCAAGACTTATAAACAGTATTTGTAAAATGCAGACCGCCAAAATTGCATTTTGTATCTTTTTTTCGGTCACACGCCTTATAACCGAGATTGCATATAAAACCATTACAAACAATAAAAACAGATAAAATGATGTGGTTTCCTTAGCGTTTGTAAATCCAAATAATCTTGTGTCCAGTGCGTCACGCCGTATAGTTTTTGCCACCAGTGTGCTGGCCGAATTGTAATCCTCATAATCGCTTATTATCTGTGCGTTTTCATACTGCTGTGGGTTGGGGTAGTAGTTAGGATTGGCACTGCCATCCAAAAGTCTATACCCATTTTCTAAAAGATTCTGCCCAAAATCTTCCAATGTCCCCGCTTTGTCCGAAAAGCTCATAACCCCACCCACAATGCTAAGGGTGGTGTCGGTTGGCAGGTAAACCTCAAGCTGTCGCCCCGACATTATAAGCTCGGCGGCAACCGTATCATTGGTTACAATAACAGCTGCCGACATGTCATGCACTAAAAAGCGCCCCTGCTCATTTAGCTCCTTTATATCCTGCGCTACGGCCTCAACATCGTAACAGCCGTAAAGGGCATTGGCCATCGACAGCACTATGTGATGGGTCTTTGGATAGCCCCACATATTTTGTGCAAGACTTCGATCAAAATCAAAATTTATCTTGTGGTTTGTGGTAAGCAGCTCCTCAAAGCTATCAATTTCATCCTGTGTTTGGGCTCGGTCAACCGCAATTACCACGGTTTGTAGGTATTGGGGTTCATATGTATAATGTGGGTCTGCCAAAATTAGCTCCACCGCCTGATGCTCATACATTTGGGCGCTTTGGCCATATTCAAATGTGCGCAGAGGTGTAGAATATATGCTCCTTGACACCTCATGGTTTTCATCGTTTTCCAAAACCGCCTGCATGTATTGATCATCAAAGACCCAAAGTCCACCACCCACCACAGCCGGTGTGGGTATGAGGGGTAACATCATAAGCAGGGCAAGCACCGTCATAACAATATGAACTTTGTATTTTGACATTCCTTTACCCCCCATTTAGTTTATCTAAACACCACTTCATCACATTATACACCAAAACAGGCTATATGTTTATAGATTTTCACACATAAAACTCCTCGTGCCCGATTGCACAAGGAGTTTTAACCCATGCCACAAAAAGCAAAACGGCATGGCTCTTTTATTTTTATACCCTGCAAATGCAGATGTGAGTTACCAACCGCATCAGGCCCAAGGGTCCTCACTTACGGGTTTTCTTATGTCGGGCAGCAGGAAGTATTCCCACAAAAACCACTCACCTGTCGACTGCTTTTTGCGAAGCTTTACACCCCTTGCGCTGTCGGCTCCACCCGACTTTAGGAATAGCTGTAGGTATCCCTCATCAATCTGATCCTTGCTGTGGGACGTCTCGTAGACCATGACTGCGAGGGGAGACTGCGGCTCGTAGCCGTTTTGAGGCGTAGCTCCATTAAAGTATGAGGCCGCTAAATAGTCCTTTCCCCTAAACCTATCGGCCAAAAACTGTTTTTCATAGGCCGACAGAGGCCGTGGCCCCTTTAGGAAGTTGAGCATCTCGATCGACAGCTCTTTGTTGACAGGATACATGCACAACGCCACAACAGTGAGTGCCACAACATTTGCAGGTGTCTTAAAATCAGCCCCCTGCATCTCCTTTAGGTCATCAAGGCTTGTGGGCATCTCCCCAACCACTACGCTTGTACAGCTCGCTCTTGCCAGTCCATCATTTTGATGCTCACCCGCCATGTCCTTAGCTATGGATTTTGCACCGCCCTCTACGCTGTCTTTTAGTTTGTCAAAAAAGCCCATTTGCACTAATCCTCCTACCCTTTTCTTATATAATAAATACTACAAGCAAAGGGCAGCAATGTAAATGTGCCGATTAGCACATTTACAGGTGAGCTATCCACATATAAGTATCGGAAGAACGGTTTCCTCGGCGCTGTCGTGATAGCGATTCATAAGCTCGGTCCATTTTTCGGGGTCATTTTTCTTCATGGCCTCGTCCACACCGTCGCTTTTGGCCATCTTGCGCATATGCTGTGAAATTTGGCGATCAATTTCAAGCTCGGTTTCGTGCAGATGTCGGTTGAGTTTTCCGCTATTTAGTAGCTCAAGATAATACGCATTATGATTTTTCTCCAGCCATCTTCTGCGAAGCATCCCATACCGTCCTATGGTGTATACTATCCCCTCGGGGTAGCTGATAAGCGGATAATATACTCCGTCCTCCAAAAGCTCGTAATGTGTTCCGCTTTGCGGATCGTACAGGTACTTTTTCATCCTATTACCTCCTATGCAAAATGCCGCCTCCCGACACATTTATAAACATAAATTTGTCCGGAAGCGACATCACATTTCGCTACTATTAATTATTCTTGATCGGGGTTTTCCCAGTTATGCCATACATTTTGCACGTCGTCGTTATCCTCAATCATATCAAGCAGCTAGTTCATCTTCTCACGCAGTGCAGGCACGTCAATCTTTGCATAGGTCGAGGGTATGTATG
>CAYJGQ010000050.1:7284-12404 GCA_964369885.1 uncultured Oscillospiraceae bacterium | reverse complement strand
CAAGCGCCTCACGCACCTTGCCAAGGCTACCCGAATCGGTGTAGATATCGGACAACCCCTCATCATAAAAAAAAACATCGGCACCAACCTCAAAGCAGTCCTCCATGAGTTTTTCCTCGCTTAGGTTTTCGCTCTCAATAATTATAACACCCTTGCGATCAAACATAAATGCCACACAGCCACTCTGGCCAAGGTTGCCCCCAAATTTGTCAAAATAGTGGCGCACCTCGCCTGCTGTGCGGTTGCGGTTGTCGGTCAGTGACTCTACAATTACCGCCACACCGTTTGGGCCGTAACCCTCGTATACAATTTCCTCGAAATTGTTGGCGTCCTTGCTTCCTGCCGCCTTTTTAATAATGCGCTCAATATTGTCGTTTGGCACATTGTTGGCCTTGGCCTTGGCTATGCAGTCACGCAGTTTTGTATTGGCGGTGGGATCGGCCCCGCCCTCCTTAACCGCTACCGAAATTTCACGCGCCGCCTTGGTAAACACCTTGGCTCTGGCTCCGTCGGTGGCCTCTTTTTTACGCTTTATGGTGCTCCATTTGGAATGTCCTGACATACAAATACGTCCTTTCGGGATTTTTTTACCTTTTTCTCATCATAACACAGCCAAGCACAAGACCGCAAATCACCGATATATTGGAATGGCTTTGGCCGCTATGTTTTGTTTACTTCTTACCCTTTGCCGCAATTAAGGTGTTTTGCAGCAGCATGGTTATGGTCATGGGGCCAACACCGCCCGGCACAGGGGTTATGTAGGAGGCCACCTGCTCCACGGCGGGAAAATCAACATCGCCACACAGTTTGCCCTCGGCGTTGCGGTTCATTCCAACATCTATTACCACCGCACCCGGTTTTACCATGTCGGCCGTAACAAAATCGGCTATTCCAACCGCCGCCACCAGTATATCGGCTCTGCGGCAAACCTCGGCAAGGTCCTTTGTGCGGCTGTGGCAAATGGTCACCGTGCCGTGGCTGTGTAGCAGTAGCATTGCCATGGGTTTGCCCACTATGTTACTGCGCCCTATAACCACACACTCCTTGCCCTTTGGGTCTATGTCATAGGCCGCAAGCATCTCCATTATGCCGGCAGGGGTACAGGGCAAAAAGCTGTAATCGCCAATCATAATACTGCCTACATTGTAGGGAGAAAAAGCATCAACATCCTTTTTGGGGTCTATGGCCAAAATTACGGCCTGCTCATCAAGGTGTGCGGGTATAGGGGACTGCACCAGAATTCCGTGAATGCTGTCCTGCTTGTTGAGCTTATCCACCAAGGCCATAAGCTCCTGCTGGGTGGTGTCGGCCGCAAGGCGATGCACCTCGGAATAAAACCCTACCTGTGCACACCCCTTTTCCTTGTTGTTGACATATGTGTGAGAGGCAGGGTCATCCCCCACAATAACCACCGCAAGTCCCGGGGTAATTCCCTTTGCCACAAGCTGTGCGGTTTCGCTCTTTATTTTCTCTCTAAGATCAGCCGAAACGGCCTTGCCATCCATTATTTTTGCTGCCATTAGTCGTCATCCCCCATATCAAAATCATTATCATCGTCCTGCGAGGACTGCTCGCCATCATCCTCAACATCAATTGGAGCCATCAAGATTACGTCATCAGTTGAGTGGCTGGCCGTCTCTTTGTCCTGTGCGGATTTATAAAGCTGTCCACTGACGGCGAGTTTACTCTCCTCGGTGGTGTTGTAAAGTGGGGGAATATTTTCTTTTTTTAGCACCGCCACAATTATTCCAACACACACAACGGCACAAATTATGGCCAAAACCTGTGATACCCGTAGCTCTCCCCACATCAGGCTGTCGGTGCGAAGGCCCTCAATCCAGGCTCTGCCTGCACCGTACCATGCAAGGTAGCTAAGCAGAATTTGCCCATCAAATTTTCGGCGTGGCACAAGCAAAAACAGTATTAGGAAAAACCCTACCAAATTCCACAGCGATTCGTATAAAAACGTGGGGTGTACAGGCAGTGTGGGGTCTACCGTTATGCCCTGTGCGGCAAGGTCGGCCTGAACATAGGTCAGATAGTTTGTGATGGTGTTGGAGGTCATACCCCAGGGCAGGTCGGTGTTTTTGCCAAAGGCCTCCATGTTTACAAAGTTACCCCAGCGCCCTATGGCCTGTGCCAGTAACAGTGCAACCCCTGCGGCATCAAGTGCGGGGAGAACTTTTACCCCACGCAGTTTGCACATCAGTATACAGACAAGAAATCCACCAATAAGTCCGCCATATATGGCAAGTCCGCCCTCCCATATGTAAAGCATCGATATGGGGTCGTCCTTGTAGTTATCCCAACTAAAAATTACATAGTAAAGTCTTGCACAGACAATGCCGCCAATAAGCGAGCCCATGAGCACATCAAATGAACGGTCGCTGTTTATGCCAAATTTGGGGCATAGACGACTATATACCAGGGTGGCCAGCAAAAAACCTACGGCTATTATTGCTCCGTACCAATGGATGCTAAGATCTCCTATCTCGGCCAAAATTGGGCTGACCGCAAGCTCTATACCAAGGCCGGGAAAGCTTATTACATCAGTCATAGCAGTATTCTCCATTCTGACGCAGGGGCCTGCACATTAGGTGCAAACCCCTATGCGACACAAGTTATTTTGTAGGGCTTACCACAGACAGCGCACAGCGCTCAGTATCAAAGTCCTGCATCAGGCGGTCTGTTAGATCTTCATAGCTCACCTCGGCCACCCAATCGGTCAGGGCGTACATATCCACACCTGCAAAGTGGGCAAGCATCAAGAGTCCAGCAATGGCCTCTACCCGCGAGAACATGCCAATATAACGCCCGTATGAGGCACGCTTACAATACTTAAATGCCTCGTGGTCAATTCCCTCTTTTTGTATGCGCTTTATTTCCTCTTTCACAGCGGCGGCCACGGCGTCGGGGTCACGGCTTTCGCCTGCGCACAAACAGGTGATGTAGTCCCGTCCACCCATTACCTCATACTCAAATGTGGCATTAATAAGCCCACTGTCGTAAAGTTTGCGGTAAAGCGGCGAGGACTCCCCAAGTATAATCTCAAGCAGTATCTCGTTTTGTACCTGGTGTTTAAGATTTTCTATGGCATCCCCTGCTCTACCCTTAAAGCCAAACTGGAACATTGGGGTTGCCACGGGAAGGTTTATTTCCACCCGCTCGGTCTTTATGCTGTCAGGCTCGGGGGGCGATTTACGCTCTATTTTAAGCGGCGGGGCGGGCTTTAGTATCTTATCGGCCAGGGTAAGCACCACGGCAGGGTCAAAGTTGCCTGCCACGGTAAGAACCATATTGTGAAGATTATAAAATGTGTTGTAGCAGCGATAAAGCAGGTCGGCATCGATGTTGGCAATAGACTCCACCGTGCCGGCAATGTCGATGCGTACAGGGTGGTTGTGGTACACCGCCCCAAGTAGTCCAAACATCACACGCCAGTCGGCCACATCATCGTACATGCGTATCTCCTGGCCTATTATTCCCTGCTCCTTTTGCACAGTTTCGGGGGTAAAGTAGGGATGGGTTACAAAGTCCAGCAGTATCTCCATTGACTCCTCAAATTTGTCCGAGCAGGAGAAAAGATAAGCCGTGCGATCAAACGAGGTAAAGGCATTGGCCGAGGCTCCTGTGGCTGCGTAGCGCGCAAAGGCATCGCCATCCTCGCTCTCAAACAGTTTGTGCTCCAAAAAGTGGGCTATGCCCTCGGGCACGGTTACAAAGTCGCTATCGGCATCGGTCTTAAATGTGGTATCCACCGAGCCGTATTGGGTGCCAAACATGGCATAAGCCGTTGAAAACCCCTTCATGGGGCAAAGCAGTATTGTAAGCCCCGAGGAATGCTCAACCTTGGTGTAGCTCTCCCCAAGGCGGGAGGATTTTACAGTGTTCTTCACTTTTACGCTCCTCCTTTTTCGTCGGCCAAAAAATACACAGTATCAAGTTTTACGCCCAGCGCCGCCTGTATAATCTGCTCTCTTGTAACACGGTCAATTTCCCGTGCATTTTCCTGGGGCGAAACATTGCTGTTCATAAATATCTGGGTAAGATACCACGACTCCAAAGCTCCCGGCGAATCACAAATAGCGCTCATACCACCGCTCAGGGCAAGTTTGGTCGAGTGAAGTTCCTCGTCGGTAAACTCGCCGTTTTTCATGACATCCAGCTGCACCATTATTTCCTTTAGCGCCTTGTCTTTGTTCTCGGTTTCAATGCCGCTGTCTATACTCATAAGGCCTGTGGCACCGTCGTAACGTGCGGCGCAGTAGTAGCAAAGGCTCAGTTTTTCGCGCACATTTACAAACAATCTTGAAAATGGTGTCCCTCCCAAAAGGGCGGTCATTACGCGCACGGGGCGCAGTTCATTGTAATCCCCACAGGCCTCCACACGCAGACCCATAACAAGCTTGGACTGCGCAACCTCCATGTGCTCGGCAATCTCCTTTACGGTGTCGGGCGCAGGTTTGCGCTGTGCAGCCTTATAGGTGTGGGCACAACGACTGATGCCCGAGAATAAATCCTCAAAAATTTTCTGCGCCGATTTGGAGGAGCCACCCCCCACAAACATTATCTCTATATTTGCCTTTTCACGCAGATTTTTGTAGGCCGTCGCCGCCGTTTCTCCCGTTATGGCCCGGGCATCCTCAAGATCACCGTATTTGCGCAGTGCCACGGCCTCACCGCTACACATTTCCTCCTTGCAGCGGCGCAGTGCGTAGCTACGTTTGTCGTTTATTTCGGCGGCAATGGTGTCAACCAAAAATTCACGCTCGCGGGCGGTCACCTGCTCATCAAAGCGGCCGCCTGTTATGCAGGGATCAAAGGCAAGATCGGCCAGCAGTTCGGCGCAGTCCCCTGTAATTTTCTCCCCCTCAAGCGCAAAACGATCATCAATGCACTGCACCGACACGCTAAGCACCTGATATTCACCAAACTTTGAGACATCGGCATCAACTGCCGCGCCGTACAGCTCGCACAGTCGGCGCTCCAGCTGGGTAAAATCAGGGCAGGATTTGCTACCCCTACGCAGTAAAAAGGGTACAACGGCGTTATCGGCCGACGTTTCCTTTTTTAGTGGTGTTATAAAATTTATAGATATGCGGTTGTGCTTAAACTTTGGG
>CAYJGQ010000050.1:0-7274 GCA_964369885.1 uncultured Oscillospiraceae bacterium | reverse complement strand
GATGAGAAAAAAACTCCGTCGGTCAACCTCACTCGCTCGAGCTTATGGGCCATGGCCAACATCTCCATTCTGGTTATAAAATAATTGCTCATGACATTGGGGGCGCCTGCCTTGGCACATACCCCCGACGAGTGGTAATTATATCATACTTTTCCACCTCTTGCCACCCTTTTACAGCGGTTATTTGCTGATTTTGGGCCAGGGTATAGTGTTTTTGTCGAATTTGATGAGGCGGAAGATACCTCGGTTGGTAAATGCCCCACTGGGGTGGGATGTCGTAGGAGGGATGGGCATGGTTGCGCATATGATTTTTCCTTTCATTCGCCATTTTGCTTTGGGCAATAATTTTGGCGGTGGGGACAAAAATTCCACACCGTACTAAACTGCTGTAATTTCTTTTTATATTCTTGACAAACTCTAAGAAAAACATTCATAAGCCACCCTATCACCCTATACCAAATTAGAATTTTGTGGTATACTTAATCTTAGATATAGTCAAATGCAGTCGGCACACTAAGTGGTTGTAACAATTTGCGCTCTGTGCATAAATTAGCAAATTAACTACCCCACTCACCCCGACTACCCATAGCTTTTAAGGAGGACATAAAATGGTTCGCTACGCAACAATCGGAACGAGCTGGATTACAGACTCTTTCATCAAGGCTTCAAAACTTTCTGCCCCGGGGCTTGTGCTGTCCGGTATATATTCTCGTGACGAAAAAAAAGCCCTGGAATTTGGCGCAAAATACGATGTGCGCAAGGCTTTTACCAACATTGATGAACTGGCGGCCTGCCCCGACATAGACGCTGTTTATGTGGCAAGTCCCAACATATTTCATTACCCACAATCAAAAAAATTATTGCAGGGTGGCAAGCATGTAATATGTGAGAAAACCTGTGTGATAACCTCGGCCGAGCTTGAGGAGCTTTTGGAGATAGCCCGGCAAAAAAACCTTGTGTTTATGGAGGCCATAAAGCTGCTGCATATGCCCGAAATAGATATAATAGAAAAGCTACTGCCAAAGGTTGGCGCAGTACAGCTTTGCCACTTTGATTTTTCACGCTACTCCTCAAAATACGAGGCCTACAAAGCAGGACAAACCCCAAACATCTTCCGCCCCGACCTTGCGGCCGGCGGACTTATGGACATAGGGGTTTACAACACCTACCTTGCCCTTTACCTCTTTGGCGAACCCACCACGGTGTCGGCCGCCCACACCCCACTGCGCACAGGAGCCGACGGCGCAGGTGCCGTACTGCTGGGCTACCCCGACAAGGTGGTAACCCTGACCTACTCCAAGATAAGTGAGGGGCGTCAGCTCAGCACCATACAGGGTGATGAGGGGGTACTGCTACTTGACTCGATAGAACATCTTGATGCAATTGATTTTGTCCCCCGAGCAGGTGGATGCGAGAGTCTGCACAAGCGAAACATGGATATACATGTTATGAGCGGCGAGGCCGAGGCATTTTACCGCTGGGTGACCGACCCCCAGGGCAGTGCCCAGCGCCGCAGACGCATAACCGACACCACAAGAATGCTAATACGCACCCTTGAGCGCATACGCGATGCATCGGGCATCCGCTTTGATGTGTAGGGACAATATATGGATATACAAAGTCATCTAAAAAGCCATGGGCTTAGCCTTACCGAGCATCAATGGCAGGCCGTTACCGCACGAGAAAGCTCAATACTTTTACTGGCTGTGCCGGGAGCAGGCAAGACCACCGCTCTGGCCACTCGGGTGGCCCACATTATGACAAACGACGGTGTAAGGGCCGACTGCATGCTCAATCTTACCTTCAATAAAGAATCGGCCAAGGACATGACACGGCGCTTTGAGGGACTATTTTCTGAGCTATGTCCGGGTGGCACACTCCCCCGTTTTTCAACCATACATAGTTTTTGTTACTCTATTTTGCGCAGTTATGCAAACGGCCGTGGCACACAGCTCCCCACACTACTGACCGACGGCCTTTTGCGAAAAACCATGGCAGGGCTGTATGGCGACATAACAAAAAAGCCCGTGAGCGACGAGACGCTTGACACCATAATAAATCTTCACAGCTACTGCCAAAACAGAATGTATATCGAGGAGGATTACTCGAGTGTATACCGAGATGTTTTGGGCTTTGAGCAGCTTTGTAGCAGTTATAAGCAGTACAAACTGTCAAACCACTGCATGGATTTTGATGATCTTCTTTCCTACACCCTAACCGTACTGCAAAAACAGCCTAAAATGCTTGAGTCCATCAGGGAACGATACACCCATTTGCAGCTTGACGAAGCACAGGATATGTCGCTTATTCAGCACGCGATAGTTGAAACCTTGGCCATAAAACACCTGTTTTTTGTGGGGGATGAGGATCAAAGCATCTACCGTTTTAGGGGGGCCTGCCCCACGGCACTGCTGGAGTTTACACAGCGTCATCCGGGTGGAATTGTACTTAAAATGGAGCAAAACTTTCGCTCGGGCGGGGCGGTGGTTCGGGATGCCAACCGATTTATTGCAGGCAACCGCCAACGCTATCCCAAAAAAATGCACACCACGGCCGATATGGGTAGTGAGATAGCCTACACCCCCATTAAAAACACCTGGGAGCAGTATTCGTTTGTGGCAAAGCGCATTGCTAAGCTACCTGTCGGCACAACTGCCGGTGTGCTATTTCGCGGTGGGCTGTCGGCCGCCGCCATGGGAGATGCGCTACTTCGCAGGGGAATACCCTTTGCCCTGCGTGAAAAACGCTATCGGCTAATGCAGGACCTTGTTGTGAGGGATATCATTGCATTTTTGCGCTTTGCCCTGAACCCCGGGGATGAGAGAGCATTTTTGCAGATTTATTATAAGCTTGGGTGCTATGTCAATCGTGAGCTTGCAGGGCATATTTGCAATGTTCATTCGGGTGATATTCTAAAAACCTTGGATGAGTGTGAAGATTTTCCGGGAAAAAGCACCGCTCGAATTCACTTTTTACAGGCTTTTTTCAAAAACCTCTCCAAAAAGCAACCAAAACAGGCTATACTAAAGATAGTGGACGGACTGGACTACCTTGACTCACTTTTGCGCCACGGGGTAAGCGGTTATACCGATGAGGCCTTGGCACAGCGCCTTGGTGCACTGGTAAGCATCGCCGAAAACTGTGAAAACATCCCGATTTTTCTTGAGCGCCTTGAGCGGCTGGACGATATGATAAACAGCTCGGCCCACCCTGCTGCCACCGTGACCATATCAACGGTTCATTCGGTAAAGGGCAGAGAATTTGATTTTGTCTATGTAATTGACCTGCTTGAGGGTGTATTTCCCGCAAGCTCAGCCATTGAGGAAAACCTCGTGGGGGATGCCCAGTCCCTTGAGGAGGAGGCGCGGCTGTTTTATGTGGCAATTACCCGACCACGCCAAGGTCTTGAGCTTTTGTGGGGGGAGCGTTTTTGTAGCTATGATCTTTTGCCATCACGGTTTTTAGATCGCCTAAAGTCTATGGCCGATGGCGGAACCTATCTTCCACCCGATCACTGCGAAACACCAATACGCCGTGGAACAAAGCTTTCGCACCGCACATTTGGGTTTGGCACAGTGGAGTCGGTAGGACAGAGCGCAGGACAGTTCACGGTACGCTTTGCAAAACTTGGTGTCAAGACATTTTCGCTTGAAAGTCTTTCGCAGGGTGATATATTTCGTATTCTGTAAATTAACACAATAATTCAATATAGATTTATTGGGGCATAAAATTAGTTTTAACAATGGGAGGTACTACATTTTGAAGGGTAATTGGAAGAAGAGTAAGTTGATAATATTCGGTGGAATGACCATACTTTTATTGCTCTATGTATTCATGGAGTCTATAAACCTAAATCCTCTTTATATGGAGGGGGCAACATTTTGGTGTTTTGTTCTGACAGCCTATGTGTTGGCAGGTGTGTTTATTAAGGCCGGCAGTTTATTTGTTCAAACCATGCATAAACCCAATGACAGCAGCGGCACCTATCGTGTTGTACCCAAACTAAATATACCCAAATGGGCCATGTGGATTGTTATTGTCCCCTGGGCGTTTGTCATTATTATGAATATCATATCCTCTCCTCTGATAAGTTTCCCTGCCTATCGTGATCAGCTTGGGGAGCCCGAAGTGCGCGATTTTTCCAGCGACATTCAGGTGATGGACATGAACCAGGTTCCCATAGTAGACCAGGCACTTGCCTCAAAACTTGCCGACAAAAAATTGGGCGAGCGCCCCTCGCTTGGTAGCCAGGTTTATCTTGGCGAGCCCACAATTCAGCAGGTTTCGGGCGAGCTTATGTGGGTAGTTCCTCTTCACCACTCGGGATTTTTTAAGTGGATTAGTAATATGGAGGGCACACCGGGCTACATCACTGTGTCGGCCATTAATGCCAATGATGTAACCTATGTTGAGGACTACAATATCAAATATCAGCCCAACTGCTATTTCCTTGACGACCTCACACGTTATGTGCGTTTTAACGAGGCGTTATTCACAGGCATAACCGACTACTCCTTTGAGCTTGACGACCAAGGTCAGCCCTACTGGGTGGTGACAACATATAAAAATGAGCGCGGTTTTGCACTGCCCGAGGCCACAGGTGCTATTGTTGTCAATGCCTCAAACGGTAACATTGAGCGCTACTCAATAGAAAATCTGCCCGAGTGGGTGGACCGTGTTCAGCCCGAAGCCTTTATTATGAACCAGATAAACAATCAGGGCACCTATGTTCACGGCATATTTAACTTCTCAAACCGTGATAAATTCCAAAGTTCCCAGGGCGACACCATAATATACAATGGTGAGGACTGCTACCTATTTACCGGACTGACAAGCGTGGGTAGGGATGAGAGCGCCATCGGCTTTGTTATGGTGGACATGGTCACAAAGGAATCCATCCGCTACCAGATAAGCGGTGCTACCGAGTACTCGGCACAAAAGTCGGCCGAGGGTAAGGTACAGCATCTACAGTACGACGCCTCCTTCCCTCTTATTTTGAATGTTGAGGGTCACCCCACCTACTTTATGACCCTCAAGGACGCCGAGGGACTGATAAAGCAGTATGCCTTTGTTTCGGTTGAGAACTACTCCATAGTAGGTACGGGCGAAACAATACGCGACGCCTCAAACGACTATACAAAATCACTTGGCAACGAGGGTAGTGGCGGTGCCTTTGCCGAGGAAGACCTAACCACACAGACAGGCACTATACAGCGCATAGCCTCAGAATATACAGGCAGTGAAACCATCTATCTGTTGACCCTTGAGGAGCGCCCGGGCAAGATTTATACCGTAGCCGCCTCGGTGAGCAGTCAGCTTGCCCTCACCCTTCCGGGAGACCGTGTTTCGATATCCTTCTTCGATACCGAAGCCGATATACAAAGTTGTATGGAATTTGAAAATCTTAACATGTGATTAAAAAAGGAGTGTGACTTTTTATGCAGCACGTTAGAACAAAAATTGTGTGCACCATCGGTCCTGCCAGCAGTGACAAAGCCATTGTGAGGGAAATGATCAACCACGGTATGAATGTGGCCCGACTCAACTTCTCGCATGGTGATCACAAGTCCCATCTTAAGACCATCAAAATGCTAAAGGAGCTGCGAGACGAAATGCATGTTCCCCTCGCCATCCTTATGGACACCCGTGGCCCCGAAATTCGTCTGGGTATGTTTGAGGGCGATGGCGCAGTTTTAGAAAACGGCTCCGATTTTACCCTGACCACCCGTGAGGTAATGGGTACCGCCAAAATGGCCTCGGTTAGCTATGACGGTTTCCCCCAAAAACTATCTCCCGGCATCACAGTACTTCTTGATGACGGTAGACTGTCGCTAATGGTAGAAAAAACCGAAGACACCGAAGTGCACTGCAAGGTCATATCGGGCGGTAAAATTGGTAATCGTAAGGGAATAAATGTTCCCCGTGTGCAGCTTGGCCTGCCCTACATCAGCGAGCAGGATAAAAAGGATCTTATCTTTGCTGTGGAAAATGATGTTGATTTTATAGCTGCCTCGTTTGTACGCAGTGAAGATGATGCCATCACCCTACGCAAATTTGTAGACTACCATGGCGGACACGACATTTTAATCATTTCCAAGATTGAAAACCTTGAAGGCATTGATAACTTTGATGCCATTTTGGCAAAATCTGACGGCATTATGGTGGCCCGTGGTGACATGGGCGTTGAGGTGGAGTATGAAAAACTCCCCGGCCTGCAAAAACGCTTTATCCGTCAGTGTTATCGCTCGGGTAAGATGGTTATCACCGCCACCCAGATGCTTGAATCTATGGTGAGCAACCCCACCCCCACCCGTGCCGAGATCACCGACGTTGCCAACGCCGTGTTTGATGGTACATCGGCCGTCATGCTGTCGGGCGAAACCGCCATGGGTAAACATCCCATACAGGCTGTAGACGTTATGTCCCGCATTGCAAGCCAGGCCGAAACCGATGTTTTTGACATGGAGGTTTACAAAAAGAAGGGGTATCTTACCGATACATCCGACACCCCAGGCGCTGTGTGTGACGCCGCCTGTACCACCGCACGTGATATTTCGGCCAAGGCAATTATTGCACTCACAAAATACGGCTCCACTGCGCGAAAAGTGTCAAAATTCCGCCCAACCCAGCCCATAGTGGCGGCCACACCCATTGTAAAAACATATCACCAGCTATCGCTATCTTGGGGTGTGTACCCAGCCATATCAAAGTTCCAATCCACATTTGATGACCTATTTACCCACTCCATAGACTGCGCCCGTCAGATAAATGTTGTAGACAACGGCGACTATGTGGTAGTGGTCGGCGGTGTACCCATCGATACCTCGGGTAGCACCAACCTACTTAAGGTCGAAATTGTAGGCCAACGCAGATAAAGACCGTGATTGCTTACGCAAAAGAGCAAGACCGTGGGGCTTTGCCCCACACCCCACAAACTTTTTGAAAAAAGTTTGACCCAAAACTTATGCACGCCCCCGGCCTTTGGCCGGGGGCGAAGTTTTTTGCCATCTTGCTGATTATAATAAACTTCTTCGGCGGTGGCCTGGCACTACGCAGGAGTGGTGCCAATTAAAAAGTTTTACCGGGGCTTTTTCAAAAGTTTGCGGTTTCGGGAAGGTGACACCCCCACGCACAAAGTGTGGAGTGAGGGAGTGCAAAAGTTTTGTTCAAACTTTTTCAAAAGTTTGTGGATTCCAAAGGCAAGGCCTTTGGTCGTTTTCCGCAGGAAACGAAATTCCCAGCGATAGGGGAGCATTTGGGGTGAATTTTGCGAA
>CAYJGQ010000049.1:0-15320 GCA_964369885.1 uncultured Oscillospiraceae bacterium | reverse complement strand
TCCCACTCTATCGTAGCCGGGGGTTTGCTGGTGATATCATACACAATTCTATTTACGTTGCGTACTTCATTTACTATTCTGCTGCTGGCTTTTTTGAGCACATCCATTGGGATTTGTGCCCAGTCGGCGGTCATGAAGTCTGTGGTGGTTACGGCACGCAGGGCTACGGTGTAGTCATATGTGCGAGCATCACCCATTACTCCAACCGAACGCATGTCGGTCAGCACTGCAAAATACTGCGATATATCGCGATCTATTCCGGCAATTCTCAGCTCATCTCTAAAGATGAAATCTGCCTCCCTTAGTATTTCCAGCTTGTCCTCTGTAATTGCGCCTATTACACGCACGGCAAGTCCGGGGCCCGGGAAGGGTTGGCGCCACACAAGATAATCTGGAAGGCCAAGTTCCTCGCCGAGGGTGCGAACCTCATCCTTAAATAGCAGTCGTAGCGGCTCGACAATTTCCTTGAAATCGACAAAATCCGGCAGTCCGCCCACGTTGTGATGACTCTTGATAACCGCTGCATCACCTGTGCCCGACTCAATAACATCGGGGTAGATAGTGCCCTGGGCCAAAAAGTCTACCTTGCCAATTTTCTTGGCTTCATCCTCAAATACCCTGATGAACTCCTCACCAATAATCTTGCGCTTTTGCTCGGGGTCGCTTACGCCGGCCAACTTGCCAAGAAAACGATCCTTTGCGTCTACCCTAACAAAATTTATATCCCAATCGGCAAAGGCCTGCTCCACCTCGTCGCCCTCGTCCTTACGCATAAGTCCAAGATCCACAAAAATACAGGTGAGGTTTTTACCCACAGCCTTGGACAAAAGCCCTGCGCATACCGAGCTATCTACGCCGCCCGACAGGCCAAGTAGCACCTTGCCATCTCCTATGGTATTGCGCAGGCTCTCAATATTGTTTTTAGCATAGCTCTTCATGGTCCAGTCGCCACGCGCCTCACAGATTTCATACAGGAAGTTGTGCAGCATCTGGGTGCCGTTTTCGGTGTGCATTACCTCTGGGTGGAACTGAAAACCGTACAGCTTTCTTTGAGGGTTTTGCATGGCCGCCGTGGGGCACTGGTCGGTGGTGGCCACCGCCGTGAAGCCCTCGGGCAGTTTTTCAATATAATCGGTATGGCTCATCCAAGTGGTGCCACTCTTGGGCACGCCCTTAAATAGCGGGCTCTTGGTGTCGTACTTGGTTTGGGTGTCGCCATATTCACGGCCCTCGGGCGATACAACAACACCACCGAGGTCGTGTGCCATAAGCTGTATACCATAGCATATGCCCAGTATGGGAATACCAAGATCATATATAGCGGGATCAACCTTGGGCGACCCCTCAAGATAAACACTGTTGGGTCCGCCTGTGTAAATTATTCCTATCGGGTTAATCTTCTTTATTTCTTCAATCGTCGTCTTATAGGAATGCACCTCGCAGTACACATTGCACTCGCGCACCCTACGGGCGATAAGCTGATTATACTGTCCACCAAAATCAAGTACTAATACCTTCTCATGTTCCATACTATGTGAAACCCCCAAGTCTATTTTTGTCAAAATGTTATACATATATATTTTGCCATTTTGCCACTGTAATTGCAAGTGGTATATTACACAATCAGCAAAATAATCTCATATTTTTTCAAAAAAACACCCCCCTGCCCTGTTTAACCCTACTTTTAGGATCAAAACGGACGGGGAGTTGCTTTTTTCAGAGCGGTAACGCCCTGTATTGGTCAGACTACTATACCTTTTCTATTACGGTGCAGGTGTAGCGTCAACGCCTATTACTTCAATCCAATCATTTATGGCAAGACCGCCGTCGGATGAATATTTTGCCAGAGCAATTTCACCCGTTGTGGTGTGAATATGGAAACAAAAACTCGAAGCATTTCCCACCGCCGATTCGGCATCTTCCATCATGCCAACAGCACCAGATCCGGTAAAGTCAGGGGTAACGCCATCGCTGCTCATGATATTCAAAATCATTTGTTGCAGATGGGTCAACGATGTCATATCCTCAAGCCCCTGCAGACCCGAAAGGGTGGATACACGCACCGCCTGTGGTGCACGAATGTACAGTTTCCCACCATAATGGCTCTCGTCCGGGCCGTTACCGGTTGCCCAAAGCACCTCAAGCACCCTATCGGCAGGCACATTACTTTTTGGGTCGGCCACAGCAACTGTGGCAGCGCGCATTAGATTTGTAGCAATTTGCAAATCATTTGACTGGCGAGCACGTTCGACATATTGCAGATATCTTGGGGCCAATACCGCCGCTAAAACTGCAATTATCGCAATAACAATTATGAGCTCAACCAAAGTAAAACCTTTATTTTTGATCTTCATTTTTTTCATCATCGCACCATTCCTAAATTAATATAGTAATGTAATTTTTTCCCATAAAGTCATATTTAGCTTACCATCTTTTAATATTTTTGTCAATAATTCAAAAGTTTCGATTTTGCTTTACCACAATGTAGATTGAGCGATCATTTTATCTACACAAACACAAATTTTCAGCCACACTTTGGTTGTTTTGAGAAAATTCTCAATTCCCGGTTTTTATGCCAATTTGCCACAAAAAACATCCCCTGGCCAAAGGCCGAGGGCGATGGAAATTTTGGGTCAAACTTTTTCAAAAAGTTTGTGGGGTGTGGGGCAAAACCCCACGATATTTCAGGGCTTTGATATCCCCAAACGCACATAACCCGTAGCGCAAAGCGCTACGGGTTATGTGCTAAGAAAAATGAAAAAGGGTTAAAGAAGATGTCAAAATTATTTATCGTACTCCATTAGCTCAAGTACCACACCATCCTTGATACCAAATCCAATTGTACGACCTGTCCCCTTCATGCACTCCACAAGAACCTCATCACAATTGGCCAGAGCCTCTTTAAGGTTGTCTACCTTGTAGCATACATGCATGCTGGTTTGTACAGCCTGGGGCATATTAGAACCGGGCATATAACGGAAATACTCAAAAGAATAGGGATTGTCCTCGGGTGCAGTGATATAGGCCTTGATTGCATCTTTGTAACGTTCACCGGGTTGTTCTTTGTCGGTGGGTACCCCCACATGAAGTAGCTCCATTGTTGCCCTCCAGATTTTGTCTATTTGGCCTTGCTTTAGACACATTATACACCATTGTTTGGTAATTTACAATTAGCCTTTACAATTTTCTCCATAATATACACAATATCATCATATAAGTTTTTATTTTTTTAATAAATCACCAATATTTGTAATTTCGCAGACCTTTATTGTTGAAATAACCAACTTTATCTATCATTCTACCAGCTTTTCTCTCATCATTAATAAAAGTTTCTTTTCCCGTCGGGAAACCTGCACCTGGGTCATTTCTAATATTTGGGCCGTTTCGCTTTGGGTTTTGCGCTTGTAGTAGCGCAGTTCTATCAGTTTGCGGTCACGCAGGTCAAGTTCTCCCACCACCTGCTTTAGGGATAAAATGTCAACTATGCGCTCCTCAGGTGACTGTACGGGCAGGTCAATCTGGCCGCCCCCCTCGTCTTCACGCTCGGTCAGGGATATCACAGGGGAGTTTGCCATCGAAGCTTCGGTCACCTGCTCCTGATCCACCCCTAAAAACTTTGCAATCTCTCCCACTGTTGGCTCACTGCCGCTGTCGGTGCAAAGCTGGGTGCGGGCTCGCTGTATCTTTTGGCCCAGCTCCTTTAGGCTTCGGCTGACCTTTATGCTTCCGCCATCCCTAAATATTCTGCGTATCTCGCCCAAAATAACCGGCACTGCATAGGTCGAAAAACGCACTCCGCGGTCATAATCAAACCCCTCGGCCGCCTTGCACAGTCCTATGCAACCCGCACCAAACAAATCCTCATACTCCACCCCCCTGCCCCGAAATCTGTGGGCGCAGGCGTGCACAAGCCCTATGTTTTCCTCCACTACTATTTTTGTCTGCGGCTGTGATGTCGATAATTCCAGTTGATCTTCCAAAGACAGTGCAGACATACTCAATCACCCTTTGATGTTATTGTTCGCTCCAAAACCACCGTTGTGCCCCTACCCGGAACCGATGCAACCTTTATTTTGTCACACAATTCCTGCATCATGGCAAACCCAAGGCCGGCACACTCCCCTGTGGTGGCGGTGGTGTAGAGTGGTTGCATGGCTTTATTAATATCCCCAATGCCACAGCCGCAATCCCTCACTCGAACAATCACCTTATTCCCTTTCATTTTTGCCTGTATGTACACCTTGCCTATTTTGTCCCTGTATCCGTGAATAATGGCGTTGGTCACAGCCTCGGATACCGCCGTGCGTATATCACACAGCTCCTCCATTGTGGGATCAAGCTGTGATACAAACCCACCAACCGCAATGCGCGCAAGCCCTTCATTTACCGAACGGCTGAGAAAACTTAAAGACATTTGATTATCCGCCACCCTAAACATCCTCCTTTTTGTTCCACTGCTCAGTGGGAACACCTAAGTGATCAATCCCCGCAAGCCGCATAACCTTTTTTATGTGTCCGGGTAGATTGCACAGTTCTAAGCGACCGTTTAGGTCCTGCATAAGCTTGTACCTACCAAGCACAAGCCCAATCCCCGAGCTATCCATAAACTCCACGCCGCCAAAATCCATCCTCAAAATTTGAGGCATGGCCCGCTCAACATCATGATCAATCTTCTCACGTATTTTGCCAGCATTGTGATGATCTATCTCTCCTGTGAGAAAAACCGCCACAATTTCCTCCCCTACCTCAACTCGTACCGGCATGTCATCCTCCCCCTTTTTATATTTATTTTCCCACTTAAATTTGCCAAAAAATAAAGAGCAGCCCTCTAAAATCAGAGGACCGCTCCCTTTACACCTCTGTTCTACCAAATAAAGAATAGAACATAGTGTGTGAATATTACGTCGCATAAACAGGGCTGTTTTTGCCTGTTTATGTGAAGGTTTAGCTCAAATGGTCGTTTTTTGCAAAATAATGACCCATAACAAACTCACGCACCTCACTTGCAAGGTAGAGCGAGCCCCATATTAGCAGGGTGTTGCCGTCGTTTATCGCATTGTCCCAGGCTGTTTTTACATCCTCACAGGCCATACTTTGGCAGTATTTTGCCGCCTCGTGTGCCAGTTCCTCGGCCGATAGTGCCCGTGGGTTTTTGGGTGTCAGGGCGTAAAGCTGTTTGCAGTGGGGTGCTATTAGTCCCACCGCCTCACGCCACTGTTTGTCCCCCAACATTCCGCAAATTGCGGTTATGGGTCTACCCTCAAGTAACGATAAATTGTCGGCCAATGCTCGTGCACCGGCAGGGTTGTGCGCCCCGTCAAGTATTACCAGCGGGGCTTTACAGAGCACCTCCATGCGTGAGGGAAACCCCACATCGGCTATACCATCGCAGAGAGCCTTGGCCGACACCGTAAACCCACGCTGTCCCAACACCTCGGCTATGGATAGGACGGTCAGGCAGTTGTCCACCTGATGCCGCCCAACAAGCGGTAGGTAAAACTGCTGCTCCCCCACCGAAAAGTGTGAGCCCTCAAGATTACAACTACCCACCACGGCAGCCTCAGGATTTGACATATGCAGTGGCACACCATTTTTGGCGCAGTGCTCCATTATTACCGCCATAGCATCGGGGTGCTGGCGTGGATAGCTCACAACAGGACTGCCCTGCTTTATTATGCCACACTTCTCCATTGCAATGGCCTCCACGGTGTCGCCCAGTACCTGGGTGTGGTCAAGGTCTATGGCCGTTATGACCGACACAAGCGGGGGTGGGATAACATTTGTGGCATCAAATCGTCCACCTAGCCCCACCTCAAGCACCACAACATCGCACCGCCGTATGCTATACCACAAAAAAGCGGCGGCCGTTATAATCTCAAACTCGGTTGGCTGATCCTCCCTCATCTGCTGGGCGGCCTGCCTTGTGCGCTCCACCACCTCACACAGTTCACTTTTGGGAATCATCTCACCGTTTATCTGCATACGCTCACGAAATTCCAACACATATGGCGAGATGTAAAGCCCGGTGGTGTAGCCTGCCGCCTTTAGCACCGAGGCCGTCATGGCCGCAGTGCTTCCCTTGCCGTTTGTGCCGGCTATGTGTACATATCGCAGGGCTTTGTGGGGGTCACCCAATCTGGACAGCAGTGCCTGCACCCTCTCAAGTCCTGGTTTGCTGCCAAAGCGTTCCAAACTGTGGATATAGCTAAGCGTTTGCTCATAGGTCATATAGGGTGCTCCTTTTTCGGATAATGTAATCAATAACGCATCCAAGGGTCGGCATTTAACCCTTAGATGCGTTATTGTGGTGGACACTTCTATGTGTGTCACAGGGTTTATGTCCCATCAACTAAAATCTAATCAGCGGGGCATGTGGGTTTTAGCCAAGAGCCTTTATGCTCTCGGTAACAATTCTCATTCTCTCCTCGGCCTTTTCAAGCTTTTGGCGCTCGGTCTGTACAAGTTCGGCCGGTGCCTTGGCCATAAAGCCGGGGTTGCCAAGTTTGCCACTTATTATTTTTATATCCTTTTCAGCGGCGGCCTTTTCTTTTTCAAGGCGTGCAAGTTCTTTTTCACGGTCAATAAGCTCGGCCATAGGTATAAGTCCACGGCCACCTGATGTGATTATCTGCACAGCACCCTCAAGCTCAAACTTCTCGCCCACCTCAACCGAGGTAAGCGCCGCCAAACGGCAGAGGAAGCCCTCGCAGGCCTTAAAGATATCGGGGGTTTTGGTTTCTATATAAAGAGATGCCTTTTTGGAGGGGGGGATGCCCATCTCGGCACGGCAGTTACGCACACCACGTATCATGTCCATAACCTTTTCAAACTCGCTCTCCTCGGCGGCAAAGTCCATAGATTGCTGTACAACAGGCCAAGAGGATACCATTATGCTGTCACCCCTGTGGGGAAGTGCCTGCCAAATTTCCTCGGTGATGTAGGGCATGAAGGGGTGTAACAACTGCATGGTACCGCTAAGCACATGGCAAAGCACCTTTTGTGCGGCGGTTGCGTCCTCTCCACCTGCCAATATGCGGCTTTTTGTGAGCTCTATATACCAATCGCAGAATATATCCCAAATAAAGTCGTACAACTTTTGCACCGCCATACCAAGCTCAAAGGCCTCCAGATGCTCGGTGATCTCACCAATTAGGCAATTGTACTTGGAAAGCAGCCACTTATCCTCCACCGTTAGGTTTTGGGGCAGATCGGTGTGGTCAAAGTCCTCGGGCAGGTTCATTAGGACAAAGCGTGTGGCATTCCAAATTTTGTTGGCAAAGTTACGGCTGGATTTTACCTTTTCATCCGAGAAACGCATGTCGTTGCCGGGCGAGTTGCCGGTGGCCAGGGTAAAGCGCAGTGCATCGGCGCCGTAAAGGGCAATAATCTCAAGAGGATCAATGCCGTTGCCAAGCGATTTGCTCATCTTGCGTCCCTGTGAGTCACGGATTATGCCGTGTATAAACACCGTCTTAAAGGGAATTTCCTCCATCTGCTCCACACCCGAAAAGATCATGCGAGCCACCCAGAAGAATATAATATCGTAGCCGGTTACCAGTGTGTCGGTGGGGTAGAAATACTTAAGCTCGGGGGTCTGATTTGGCCACCCAAGTGTGGAGAAAGGCCATAATGCCGAGGAGAACCAGGTATCAAGGGTATCCTCATCCTGGCGAAGTTTGGCACTACCGCAGTGAGAACAGCTCGAAACATCCTCTCGGGATACGGTCATTTCGCCACAGTCCTCGCAGTAGTAGGCCGGTATGCGGTGTCCCCACCACAGCTGTCTTGAAATGCACCAGTCTCTGATGTTTTCCATCCAGTGGAAATAGGTTTTTTCAAAACGTTCGGGCACAAACTTAATTTTTTGCTCCCGCACAACCTT
The DNA here is from genome assembly GCA_964369885.1 of uncultured Oscillospiraceae bacterium. Lineage (GTDB taxonomy): Bacteria > Bacillota > Clostridia > Oscillospirales > Ruminococcaceae > Heteroruminococcus. Next base: position 7,438 of record CAYJGQ010000049.1, on the reverse strand, counting down.
TATGGCGGGGTCGGCCAGGGGCTGCATCTTTACAAACCACTGCCTGCTCATTAGGGGCTCAACCGTGGTGGAGCAGCGGTAACAACCGCCCACATTATGGCGATGATCCTCAACACGAATTAAATAGCCCTCGCTCTCAAGATCGGCCACAATCTGCTTGCGTGCCTCGTAGCGGTCCATGCCCTCATATTTGCCGCCATTTTTATTTATGCTGGCGTCCTCGTTCATTACATTTATAATGGGCAGTTCATGGCGCAGGCCCACTTCGTAGTCGTTGGGGTCGTGGGCCGGGGTTATCTTTACAACGCCCGTGCCAAACTCCATATCAACATAACTGTCGGCCACCACAGGGATTTCCTTGTTCATAAGGGGCAGTAAAACCATCTTGCCCACATATGCCTTGTACCGCTCGTCATCGGGATGTACGGCAAGTGCGGTATCGCCAAGCATGGTCTCGGGACGGGTGGTGGCTATTTCAAGGTGGCCACTCTCGCCCACTATTGGATATTTTATATGCCAAAAATGGCCGTCATGTTCGCTGTATTCCACCTCGGCATCGGATATAGATGTCAGGCAGTGGGGACACCAGTTTATAAGGCGTTCGCCACGGTAGATAAGCCCCTTTTCATAAAGGTTGCAAAACACCTCACGCACCGCCGCCGAGCAGCCCTCGTCCATTGTAAAGCGCTCGCGCTCCCAGTCGCAGGAGGAGCCAAGCTTTTTAAGCTGTTCCACTATGCGGCCGCCGTAGACCTCTTTCCACTCCCAGGCACGCTCTAAGAATTTCTCACGGCCCAAATCTTCTTTGGTTATTCCCTCGGCACGCATGGCCTCAACAATTTTGGCCTCGGTGGCAATGGAGGCGTGGTCGGTACCGGGCATCCAAAGAGCCTCGTAACCCTGCATACGTCTCCAGCGAATTAAGATATCCTGTATTGTGTTATCAAGAGCATGCCCCATGTGTAGCTGCCCTGTGATGTTGGGTGGGGGTATCACTATGGTGTAGGGGGGCTTTCCTGTGTCGGGGGTGGCGTGAAAGTAGCCGCCATCCAGCCAAAATTTGTAGGTGCGATCCTCCACGTTTGCGGGGTCGTACACCTTGTCGAGTTGCCTTAACATGTATTAAACCTCCTATTTGCACCCAAAACTGTAGGGGCGCAGTTGCATATGGAAATATTATAGTGTAATCAGGGTAGGAAAGCAATACCCAAGCGTGGGTTATGGGGGGAGACACATAGATTTTTAGTGTAAACCTGTGTTGTCGCACAAAAAACCCCTCGGAATAATTCCGAGGGGCCAATGTCTTTTATAAGCTTAAGCTTACTTAAGAAGCTTAAGGCCGCCGATTAGGGGCAGGGGATTGCCGGTGCCCTTAGCAGCACTGATAACGCCCATGATGAAGAATACGAAAAGAACAACCGAAACGATGTAACCTGCAACAGCTACAACGGCCGACAGAATGCTGGCTACAAAGTAACCGATAAGCAGTACAAGACCCTGGTTTGCGTGGAAACGTGCGTAAGGAGAAGTCTTAGCAGCGCCACCCAGAAGGGGGATAAGTACGAGGATACCGAAGTAGGAAAGGATACCCATTGCTTTGTTCTGTGCTACATCATTTGCGTCGAAAGATACCTGATTAGTCATTAATATTACCTCCAAAAATAATTTACCGTCAAAAACAGTAGGCAAGCCACAACTTCCTCATCACTCTACCGTTTAGACTGTGGGAAACAGCAGCTCATTCCACAGCAGATTATAGCAAATTTTTTCGTTAATGTAAATACCTAATCAGGTTAATTTTCTATATTTCAAACAAAAAAACCATAAATTATTATCTTGCAAGCAATTTATTCACGGTTATTAACATACTCTGCCCTGTCAATCGTTTGCACCATAACCTATTCTTACCAAATTGTCTGTTTATGGCGAAACAAATGCCACCATGCCTATTTCATATGGATGATCCATAAACATCACTTTTTTATCACTTGGAGCCTTAAATCTTAGTAGCTTTATGGTCATAAGTATGTCGCCTCCACCACAAAGTATCATAATAAGGCTTACAAACATTCCAAAAGCCGAGATGCCCGACAGCAAGAATATAAAGTATGGAATAACCCCTAAAATTACGGTTGGTGCCATGGCTCCCGCTACATATGCCCTTTTGCCGAGCACCTCGCTACATGTACAGTATGGGGTGAGCATATGCCATATCACCCCATAATCAATGCTCTTAAAACCGCTTTTGGCAAATATTGCCCAGGTGGTGCCGTGTATAAGCTCGTGCACCACCGCCAAAACCAGAAACAAAGGAAGTATTGCCATGCTGTAAAATATATTAAAGTTAAAGTGCAAACTACCATCCATCATATGAAGGCTTGCATATGCCATAAATGAAAAAATGCATAGTGGAACAAAAACCGCCAGTGGCAATAGGTTTGCCTTTATAATGCTTACCCCCAGCATATGTGAGGTGTATCCCTGTGCCTCCAACCTTGCTTTTTCGCCCTCAAATACCTCTTTGCGCTTTTGCTCGGCCCGACTCAGCTGTCTGTTTGGCTTTTTTGGTTTGTTATTTGCCATCTATTTTTCCTCACCAGTGTTATTTTTGCGAAAGTTAAGGTAACTCTCCAGTATTATTGTGGCGGCCACCGCATCCACCACCGCCTTGCGTTTTTTGCCACGTGTATTGGTTTGATTAAGAAAATGTGTCGCCGTCACGGTGGTACTGCGCTCGTCCCACATTTTAACCGTTATTCCGCTGTGTTCGGCAAGCCGGGTGGCAAACTCCTCACATAAATCAGCTCTGGGGCCACGGCTACCGTTCATGTTTAGCGGAAGCCCCACCACAATTTCCTGTGCGCCCTCCTGCTTTGCAAGCTCGCTCACACGCTGTATAACCTTTGGTGTATATGTTTCATGCACCACACACAGCGGCGAGGCCATCAGTTCGGCGCCGTCACACCGTGCAACGCCGGTGCGGGCATCGCCAAAGTCTACCGCTAAAATTATCATGCCTCTCCCCCCTGCCTTTGTTTGTCTCGTTTTGCGCGGAGTTCATCCTTTATAAGCCAAAAATCAGGGGTTATTATGCTCTTGTCCACATGAGATATATCATTTTTCATCACAAGGCGCCCGGAAAAATCAGGTCCAAATTCAGCCTTTGATAGGCAGGTGTTATCCCCCCACCCCATCTCTCCTATATGGGTGATATCCAGCCCCTGCGCTATACTATTAAACATTCTAAGCACCCCACCATGGGCCGCAATAAATACAGTTTGCTCCGGGTGGGTAGCAACTATGCACTGCAGGCCACGTCGAACTCCTGCAAAGGCTTCGGGTGCACCGTAGTCCATGCCCGGGCCAACAAAGTCCCATGGCTCGTGATCCCATTTATGCATCTGCTCGGGGTAAACCTCATGAAGATCAAGCATGTTCATTCCCTCAAGCGCCCCACAACCAAGCTCCATAAAGGAGGGGTAAGGAATAACCTGCACCTTGTGGTGCCGTCCCACCATTTTGGCAGTTTCCCACGCACGCGCAAGGGGGCTACAGTATATGGCATCAAGCTTTATATCCTTCATGCGCTCACAAAGCAGCTCACACTGCCTTTTGCCGTTTTCGGTCAGGGGGTTGTCGGTGCATCCCTGAAAGGTAAAATCGCGGTTACCGGTCGATTCTCCGTGGCGTGCCATGTAGATGGTATTTCCTCCCAAATTAAAGTAGTAATAACAGTGCAGCCGGCCAAAACGCCTCCTGCCAAGCGCTGAATTAACATATAGCTCTCGGCAGCGGTAGCCTTGCAAATTATATATCAAAGCTTTTTCATGCGTGCAATCATTATAGTGGGGGTTTTTTCTCGCTTGAGGGGCTGCTCGCAGATGCCATCCAGAACAAATCCTGCCCTAAAGGCCACGCTGAAAATATCACTGACGGTGCGGTGGTAATAATTTTGTAGGGCAGGTTGCCCCTCAATGGCCACCCCTTTGTTTATTGTCCCTGTAAAATAATCCTCGTTTTCATAGGTAAAGCAGGGGTGGTGGGTTGCAAAAACAAAACATCCCCCCACCAAAAGCAGATCATACAGGGCGCAAAACAACGGCTCAATTTGCGAAATATCCATTATGGCCATATTGGCCACCGCCTTGGTAAACGGCTTTTCCTGCCTAAGCTTTAGTAAATCTTCATACCTTGTGGCATCGCAGACCCTAAAACTCACCCTATCCAAAACATTTTGCCTGCGCTTGATGGCAAGCTCGATCATTTTGGGGCTGTAATCAAAAGCTACGACCCTTGCGCCCTGCTGTGCCATGTGTTGCGAATAGTTACCATTGCCACAGGCTATGTCAAGCACAAGATCATCCTTGTTAATACAAAGCAGCTCATCAACCCAAGGCCTTACAATATCCCTGTGAAAAAAGTTGGATTCATCGCCCATCTGTTCATCCCAAAAATGCGCATTTTGTTCCCATGCAGCAAGTCCGTTGTCGCTAAAATCCATCACTGTTCCTCCCTGTCAAGATCAGGCCCAGGGGCTAACGCACCCTACAATGTCGTTTACATCTTTTATGCCCTGCTCATCAAGCCACTTTTCCATGCCGCCAATTACCTGTACCGGGCACATTGGGTTGGCAAACAGTGCCGCGCCTATTTGCACCGCCGCCGCTCCTGCCATCATCATTTCTATGGCATCCTGCCAGCGGGCAATACCACCCATTCCCACCACCGGTATATCAACCGCTCCTGCAACCTGCCATACCATGCGCAGTGCCACCGGGAATACCGCAGGCCCCGAAAGTCCTCCTATATTGTTGTGTAGCACCGGGCGTCGGGTTGCTATGTCAATGCGCATTGCGGTTATGGTGTTTATAAGCGACAGGGCATCGGCTCCCGCATGCTGTACTGCCAGGGCTATTTTGGTTATGTCGGTAACATTTGGGGTAAGCTTTACCATGAGCGGTTTTGTGGTGCATTTTCGCACCTCGCCCACCACTTCGGCGGCCAGCTTTTCATCGGTGCCAAAGCCTATCCCACCCTGCTTTACATTTGGACAGGAGATGTTTAACTCTATCATATCAATAGAGCTACCCTCAAGAGCGGTGGCAACAGCGCAGTACTCCTCCACGCTACTGCCCGCCAGATTAAATATCAGGGTGGTATCTGATTTTTCAAGGCGGGGTAGTTCTTCTTTCAGGAAATACTCCACTCCGGGATTTTGTAGTCCCACACTGTTGAGCATCCCCGAGGGGCTCTCGGCTATGCGGTGGGGTGGATTGCCCTCTCGTCTATGCAGGGTGGTGCCCTTCAGCGATATTCCGCCAAGGGTCGACAGTGGATAAAAATCGAGCAGTTCCTTGCCAAACCCACAACATCCCGAGGCCGTGATAACAGGATTTTTCAGTTCAACACCTGCCACTGTTACTCTCATGTTTGCCATTACCACACCACCTCCTCGGACGAAAATACAGGGCCGTCTTTACACACATGTCCAAATTTTTCTTGACCGTCGTCACCCTTTGTTTTGCAGGCACAACCAAGACATGCCCCAAAACCACAGGCCATGTGCTCCTCAAGAGATACCTCACATGGTATATTGTTTTGCTTTGCAAGCTCGGCCACCGCCTTTAGCATTGGTCGTGGACCACAGGCATATATCATGGCGGCCTTGTTATGCTTTAGCCATTCGGTCAGTGGTTGGGTTACAAGGCCGTGGTGCCCTGCGGTGCCGTCGTCGGTGCAAAGGTGGTAAGAAGCCCCCACCCCCTCTATTTCACTGCGCAAAATTGCGGCTGCAGCGGTGCGAAATCCCGCAAATACTGCCGCTTTTGCCCCGTAGTGATCGGCGATGCCACACATGGGGGGCAGGCCTATACCGCCACCCACCAGTGCAACAGGGGCATCTGTATCAAGCAGGGTAAATCCCTTGCCAAGTGGCCCTATTATATCGAGGGTTTCTTCCGCACCAAGCTTTGATATGGCGGCAGTGCCCTCTCCTCTAACCTCCATAACCAGCACCAAGGTGCCGCTTTTGGGGTTTATACTGCATATTGATATTGGACGACGCAAAAAAAATCCGGGGGCCGATACCTGCACAAATTGCCCTGCTACCGCATTTTTTGCAAGCTCGGGGCAATCAAGAAGATACTTGTACACCCCTGTGGATAACATCCTTCGTCCCACTATTGTGGCTGTGTATTTTTGCATTTTGCTCTCCTCTCACTCGGTCAAGATTCTATGTTATAGTTTATATTAAAATGTGGTAGTATGCAAGTGTACATAATTGTATTTTTAAGGCTTGTGTGGTATACTAATCGGCAGTAATCCCTATATTATTTATCACGAAGGAGTATTAATAATGATTGTTATTGAAATGGAAAACGGCAAAAAGATTGAAATTGAGCTAAAGCCCGAGGTGGCACCCATCTCGGTTGAAAATTTTGAGAAGCTTGTTAGCGAAGGTTTTTATGACGGACTTATCTTCCATAGGGTTATCCCCGGCTTCATGATTCAAGGTGGTTGTCCTGATGGCACCGGCATGGGTGGCCCCGGACACAACATCACAGGCGAATTTGCCAGCAACGGCATTGATAACCCCCTAAAACATACCCGTGGCGTACTGTCCATGGCCCGTTCCATGAGCCCTAACTCGGCCGGCTCACAGTTCTTTATCATGCACGAGAATGCCCCCCACCTCGACGGCGACTACGCCGCCTTTGGCGAGGTTGTGTCGGGCATGGAGGTTGTGGACGAAATTGCCAACACCGCCACCTCGCGCGGTGACCGCCCCCTTGAGGACCAAACCATGAAGAAGGTATACATCGCCTAACCCACACCCCTGTCGCTTACGCGAAAGACCGTGGGGACGCTGTCCCCACACCCCTGCCACCTTTTGAAAAAGGTGGACGAAAACTCCCCTCGCCCCCGGCCAATGGCCGGGGGCGTAGTTTTTGTAGTTTTTCTGATTATAGGTAGTTCTTCGGCGGTGGCGCGGCTGCGGCTTTTCTGCCTGTTGTCCTCGCACGCTCGGACGGCAGCACCACTGCCTATGGCAGTGGCACCCACTTCGTGGGTAAAGCCTCCGCCCCACCACACACCTACTGCTTGACACTGCGCAGGAGTGGTAAAGAGTAAACGTTTTACGGGGTTTTCTACAAAAAATTGCGGTTTCGGGGAGGCGGAGCCTTTGTGTCGTTTCCCGCAGGAAAGGAAATTCCCAGCGCTACAGGAGCATTTGGGGTGAATTTTGCGAAGGCAAAAGAGGGGGATTTGCGATAGGAATCCCCCTTAGTTGTTGGGCGCAGGCTAAGTAACATAGGTGGTGGCCACGGGCGGAGCCCCCGAGGGTCCCGAGCGGCAGCGAGGAGCAGGAGGCCCCTGCCCCTGGGCAGGGGTAGCCGCCAAAGCCGTAGGGTTTGGCGGCGTAGGGGCGGAGCATGAG
>CAYJGQ010000048.1:0-15659 GCA_964369885.1 uncultured Oscillospiraceae bacterium | reverse complement strand
TTGGAAATATATACCGATAACGACGGCGAGGTTATATTTAAGAAGTACTCACCCATAGGCGAGCTTGGCTCCTTTGCAACACAGTTTGCCGATGTGCTCACAAAGACCAGCAGTTTCCCGGTGGTGATATGTGACCGTGATCACGTAATAGCCGTGGCAGGTATGTCTAAAAAAGAGATGATGGAGCGGCGTGTTTCCTCCTCGCTTGAGGAGTATATGGAGAATAGGCAAAACTATGTGCGCTCGGTGGATGCCACAAAGCTTCAACCTGTAGAGGGTGTGGAACACTGTGCTTTGGTGCAGTATCCAATACTTGCAGCGGGGGATGTTTGCGGCAGTGTGGTTTTGATGCAGGGAGATCAAAATGCTCTGGCAGGGGACACCGAGATTAAGCTTGCACAAACGGCCGCTGCATTTTTGGGGCGACAGATGGAGGAGTAACCGCATACTGTTTGGTGAGAAAGCAAGATCATAGATGTGGGGGTGTCCTTGTTTGCATCTAATGGGCATTCGTTAGAATTTGTGCCAAAATGCTTGCATTGACCATCTATATGTGGTAGAATATAACAGGAATAGAGAGTATGGAGAAAGAGTGGGAGTGTTTCCCGCTCTTTCCTGTATATTCGGGCATTTTTGGATCTACGTGATATGAGTTTGCCCAAATTTACAAAAAAGGGAGCAGTTTATGGCAACAAATAAAAAACCTAACACCGTGACAACCTGCGAGGAGCTTGCAGGCCCTGTGCTTGAGGAGCTTGGTTTGCGTCTTTGGGATGTACGCTATGAAAAAGAGGGAAGCCTGTGGTTTTTGCGCTATCTTATAGATAAAGATGGCGGTGTGAATATAGAGGATTGTGAGAAGTTCTCGCGAGGTGTAGAGGCGATACTTGACAGGAATGACCCTGTAGACGGAAGTTACACCCTTGAGGTATCCTCGCCCGGCATAGAACGAGAGCTCACCCGCCCATGGCACTTTGAGGCTGTGCGCGGCAAGGAGATATATGTAAAGCTTATACGACCCGTAGAAGGGGAGCGTGAGTTTTACGGCAAACTTACCGATATGCAGGGCGATACACTCTCTCTGCTTTTAAGCGAGGACATAGAAATGCAGCTTACAAGAGCCGAGGCGGCCGTAATTAGGCTGTGCGACGATTACGATAATGGAGGACAAGAGTGATGAATAATGAGTTTTTTGATGCGCTGACCATGCTTGAAAAGGAAAAAGGCATACCTGCGCAGTATCTTTTGGAGAAAATACGCAACGCCATAGTCATTGCTGTAAAGCGAGATTTGGGCAGCGAGGATAACATTGTTGACATTGATCCCGAAAACAAGACGTTTTATGTGGCTGTGCGCAAGGTTGTAACCGAGGAAATTGAGGATCCCATGAGCGAAATCTCGCCCGAGGATGCCATAAAGTACAGCAAGAATGTTGCATTTGGTGATATTGTGGAAATTCCGCTGGAAACCAAGGAGTTTGGACGCATTGCCGCACAGTCGGCAAAACATGTAATACGTCAGGGCATTCGCGAGGCCGAAAAAGGCCAGTTACTTGCTGAGTTTCAGTCCCGTCAGCACGACATTGTCACAGCCACCGTTTTGCGTTACGACAGCGTCAAGGGCAATGCCACACTTGAAATCGGCTCCTCCGAGGCCATTTTGCCCCGTGGCGAGCAGGTTCCCGGCGAGGAACTGCGTGACGGAATGCGCATAAAGGTGTATGTAGTGGATGTTATGAATGCCGAAAAGGGCCCACGCCTTATGATTTCGCGCACCCACGCAGGGCTTGTTAAGCGCCTGTTTGAGATGAATGTCCCCGAGATATATGATGGAATTGTTGAAATTAAGGGCATTGCACGTGAGGCAGGAAGTCGCACAAAGCTTGCTGTTTACAGCCGCGAGGAGGATGTGGATGCCGTTGGTGCCTGTATTGGGCCTAAGGGCGCACGTGTTTCCTCCATTGTGGATGAGCTTGGCGGCGAGAAAATCGACGTTATCAAGTACAGCGAGGATCCCACCCAATATATCGCTGAGGCGCTATCTCCCGCAACCGTTATTTCGGTAGAGCAAACCGAGGAAACCCCTCCAAGCTGCCGTGTAACGGTGCCCGATCATCAGCTGTCGCTGGCCATTGGCAACCGCGGACAAAATGCCCGTCTGGCAGCACGTCTTACAGGCTTTAAGATCGACATTCGCCCCGAAAGCGGATTCTTTGGCGAAGAGGGAGAGGAACAGTCGGGCGATTTGCAGGACACAGAGCTTCTCTCCCAAACCACCGATACAGAATAACCCCGGCAGTCTCAGGACTGATACAAACGGTTTAATACGGCGGCCATTATTAGCCCAAAGTAAAATTTAAGAGTTGGAGGAAACACATGCAGAGTAAAAAAATTCCCGTTAGGATGTGCACCGGTTGTAAGGAGCATCTGCCAAAACGGGAGCTGGTACGGGTGGTAAGAACCCCCGAGGGCGAGGTAGTGCTTGATACTGGCGGAAAGCGCTCAGGTCGAGGGGCGTATGTTTGCCCAAAACTATCCTGCCTACAAAAGGCGAGAAAATCCCGTGCCATTGAGCGTGTGTTGGCCTGTCCCATCCCCGAGGATGTATACGACCGAATGGAAAAGGAGATGGTACAAAGTGAATGATAAGTTCTTGGGTTTACTCTCAATCTGCCGCAAGGGCGGCAAGTTGACCATAGGGTTTGACCCAACAGTTGAGGCGGTACAGGATGGAAAGTCCTTTTTGGTACTTACCGCACAGGATTTATCCCCAAAGACACTTTCCGAGCTTGAATTTGCCATAACAAAATGCCCAAAACCCCCTTCGGTGCAGCAGCTTGACCTGGATATGGACGACTGGTCATATGTGCTGGGAAAGCGAGCCGGGATAGTAGGGGTTACCGATAAAGGGTTGGCCCAGGCACTGCGCCGACAGACAAACAGGGAGGAGAATAATTAATATGTTAAATAAATACAGAGTACACGAGGTAGCCAAGGATTTTAAGTTGCCAAGCAAGGATGTTTTACAGCTGCTCGACCAATATAAACCCGACCCCAACCGCAAGCACATGACGGTGCTGGAGCCGGCCGAGCTTGACTATGTTTTTGAGCATTACACCCAGTCCAATCAGGTGGATAGCTTTGATGAGTACTTCTCGGAGGCTGAGGCCAACAGGGCAACCGCCAAGTCCCAGCCTGCACAGCCTGCACAGCCCGCACAGCAGGCGCAGGCCTCAACCCCTCAAGCATCACCTGCACAGCCCCAAAAACAACCTGCACAAACCCCACAGCAGGCCAAGCCCGCCGCAGGCGGAAATCGTCCTGCACAGGGTCAGGCAAGACCTGCCCAAAACAACAATAACCAACAGCGTCAGGGCCAGGGTCAGGGCAACCGCCCTGCACAGGGTGGCGCTCAAAACCAAAATCAGAACCGCAGACCCCAGCAGCAGGGTGCAGGCCAAAGACCCCAACAGCAGGGTGGCCGTCCCGGACAGCCACAACAGGGACAAAACCAGCCTGCACAGCAGGGTGCACCTACAAATCAACCTGCCATACAGCGCAGTCAGGGGCGCACGGTTGACATGCGCACCACCGATGTAAACATAGATAAATACAACGAGCGTTACGAGAAAATTGCCCCCACAAACCTTGCTGCCAAGGATTCGGGAGGCCCACGTAAGCAAAAACTAAATCAGCGCTCGGCTGCACGCCGCGGCGGTAGACCCATTATGTCCCGTCACGAGAAGGAAGCCGAGAAGATGCGTCGTCTGGAGCTTGAGCGTCAGCGTCGTCAACGCCTTGAGATTGAAATTCCCGAGGAAATTGTGGTAGGGGAGCTGGCTCTGCGCCTTAAGGTGCAGGCGGCTGAAATTATAAAACGTCTTATGAAGGCCGGCATAATGGCCGCAGTGACCGACACCATCGACTACGACACCGCCGCTATTGTGGCCATGGAGATCGGTGCTAAGGTTTCGCGCGAGGTGCTTGTAACCATCGAGGATCGCCTATTTGCAGCTGAGGAAGAGCAGGAGAACAACACCCACGAGCGTCCCCCTGTTGTTGTTGTAATGGGCCACGTTGACCATGGTAAAACCTCTCTACTTGATGCCATACGAAATGCAAATGTAGTAGACGGCGAGGCCGGCGGCATAACCCAGCACATAGGTGCTTATCAGGTAGAGTGTGGCGGCAAGCCCATAACATTCCTTGATACACCGGGACACGCCGCGTTTACCTCTATGCGTGCCCGTGGTGCACAGGTTACAGATATTGCGGTACTGGTTGTAGCGGCCGATGACGGCATAATGCCACAGACCGTAGAGGCAATAAATCATGCCAAGGCAGCAGGCGTTGCTACCATTGTAGCTATAAATAAGATGGATAAACCTGCCGCCAACCTTGATAAGGTAAAGCAGGAGATGACCGAGCACGAGCTTATTCCCGAGGAGTGGGGCGGAGATATCATTTGCGTACCTGTATCGGCCAAGACCCGTCAGGGCATTGACACCCTGCTTGAAATGATACTTCTTACCGCCGAGGTACAGGAGCTTCGTGCCACACCCGACCGCATGGCCAAGGGTGCTGTAATTGAGGCGCAAATGGACACCGGCCGTGGCCCTGTGGCCACCGTGCTTGTGCAAAACGGTACACTGCGCACAGGTGATTCTATAATTGCAGGTACATCGGTTGGTCGTGTGCGTGTTATGCTTGATGACCACGGCAAGAAGATTGACAGTGCAGGCCCCTCCACACCTGTTGAGATTACAGGTCTTGCAGAGGTTCCGGCGGCCGGTGATGTCTTCAACGTGGTTGCCGATGAGCGTCTGGCAAAGGAGCTGGTTGATCAGCGCCGCCATGAGGCTAAGGAGGAGCAGTTCAAATCCTACCAGAAGGTTACACTTGATAATCTATTTACCCACATTGAAGAGGGTGAGCTCAAGGAGCTTCCCATCATTGTAAAGGCCGACGTACAGGGCTCGGTAGAGGCCGTGCGTCAGTCGCTTGAGAAGATCACCAACCCCGAGGTGCGCGTTCGCGTAATCCACGGCGCTGTTGGTGCAGTAAACGAATCCGATGTAATGCTGGCAAACGCCTCCAACGCCATCATTGTAGGCTTTAATGTGCGACCCGACCAGGTTGCTAAGGAGAACGCCGACCGCGATGGTGTGGAAATTCGTCTTTACCGCATAATCTACGATGCAATTGAAGAAGTGACAAATGCTATGAAGGGTATGTTGGCACCCAAGTTCCGTGATGTTGATCTTGGCCGTGCCGAGGTTAGAAGTGTTTACAAGATTTCTAACGTGGGCACCATTGCAGGTTGTTATGTGCTTGATGGCAAGATTACCCGTACCGCCAACATTCGTGTTGTGCGTGATGGCATTATCATTGCCGATGACAAACTGGCCAGCCTAAAGCGCTTCAAGGACGATGTCAAGGAAGTTGCCTCGGGTTACGAGTGTGGCATGGGTCTTACTAAGTATGCCGACATCAAGGACGGCGACGTATTTGAGGCCTACATCATAGAAGAATACAGGGAGTGATACCCCCTAAAAGGAGGCCAAAACAGTGGCTACCCATAAATTACAACGCAGCTCACAGGATATACACCGAGAGCTCACCGACATTTTGCGTAGTATGAAGGACCCAAGGGTGCAAATGGCCATGCTCAGCGTGGTGCGTGTGGAGCTTACAAGGGATTTGTCACAGTGTAGGGTTTTTGTAAGCTCGCTAAATGGCGAGGAGTCGGCAAAAGAGGCCGTTAAGGGTCTTACAAGCGGTGCCGGGTATGTAAGGCGTGAGATTAGTCTGCGCCTTGACATGCGCCGTAGCCCTGCCTTTGTGTTTATCGCCGATAACTCTATTGAGCATGGCGCCGACATTTCCCGAAAGCTGTCACAGCTTCTACCAAAGGACTCGGATGAGCAGCAGGACGACGAGTAGTTAAAAATCTTCGACAAAGGAGATAGTATGAATAAAACATTTGAGTGTAACGACGTCACCGTAAAGGCGGCGGCAGAGCTATTAATAGCGCAAAAAAATATAACAATTCTAACCCATCATCGTCCCGACGGTGACACCATTGGCTCGGCTTTTGCCCTTATGCAGGCACTGCAAAGCCTTGGTAAAACCGCACGTGTGCGTTGCCCCGACACCATAACCAGCCGCTATCATCTTCTGACCGATGGGGAGTATTCCCCCTCGTTTAGCCTATTGGATGGCTATATTGTGGCGGTTGATGCAGCGTCACAGGGGCAGCTGGGCAGTCTTGAGAAAAAGTACGGCCAAAAGGTGGATTTGTGCATTGACCACCACCACTCAAATACAAGATACGCTAAAAATCTCTTGCTTGAAGCCGACACCGCCTCCTGTTGTGAGGTGGTGCTAAAGGTAATAGACGCTCTTGAGGTCAAGCTTACCCCAAAAATTGCCGACTCGCTGTATGGTGGTGTGTCAAGCGATACGGGTGGATTTAGATTTTCCAACACCACAGCAAATACCCATATGGTGGCCGCACGCCTTATTGAGGCCGGTGCAAACCATGCCAATATCAACCGTGCCCTGCTTGAGAGTACAAGCCGTGACCGCATGGTAATAGAGATAAAGGCCAAGTCCTCGATGGAATACTTTTTTGGGGGCAAGTGTGCCGTTATGTATTTGCTGCCCTCCATGGCCGAGGGACTTGCCATAACCGATGGTGACCTTGAAGGCTTTGCCAACATGCCACGCTGTGTTGAAGGGGTGGAGGTGGGAATTACCATCCGCCACCAACCCGACGACACCTGCCGTGTGTCGGTGCGCAGCAGTGATGTTGTAAATGCCTCGGAGGTCTGCGCTACATTTAACGGTGGTGGCCACATGAGGGCGGCAGGTTGTACCATACCAGGTAGCCCGCAGGCGGCCCGCGACGTGGTATTGTCGGCCATTGCTCCCTATTTTCCGGGGGAGCAGCCATGAGTTACAAGGACGCAAGACTGCATGGAATACTTTGCATTGACAAGCCTGTCGACTTTACATCATTTGATGTGGTGGCAAAACTGCGAGGAATGATAAAGCAAAAACGAATTGGCCACGGCGGCACCCTGGATCCTTTTGCCACCGGGGTGTTGCCGGTTTTTTTAGGCAAGGCCACAAGGCTGTGTGATATGGCACCAATAGAAGATAAAACTTATCTTGTAACCCTTGAACTCGGCAGGACTACCGACACACAGGATAGCACAGGGCAGGTTTTGTCCAACTGCAAAAGCAGTGTTACCATGGAGCAACTGCAAGAGGTTATTTCGCAGTTTTGCGGTGATATAATGCAGCTACCACCCATGTATTCGGCTGTGCAGGTGGATGGCAAGAGGCTTTACGACCTTGCCCGAAAGGGCATTGAGGTTGAGCGTCAGCCACGCCCCGTAACGGTGCATGGCATAAGGGTTCATTCCTTTGACGAGCAAAATCAGGAGGCCCAGCTTGAAATTTCCTGCTCAAAGGGCACATATATACGCACAATATGTCATGATATGGGTCAAGCACTTGGTGTGGGTGGCATTGCAAAAACACTGCGCCGCACAGCTGCTTTGGGCTTTTCTTTGTCGCAGTGCCATACCTTTGAGGAACTGGCAGTGGCAATACAGGGGGGAGATGAGCAGTTCTCTGCCCTACTGCTTCCTATGGAAAATCTGTTTTTATCCTATCCATGCATAAAGCTTGGGGCAGGGCAGGACAGGATGTTTAGAAACGGTGTGCGGCTTGATTTGACCCGACTTAACAAATTACCAAAAGGCTGTACCACCCCCATACGGGTGCAGGACAGCACGGGGGAGTTTTTAGGACTTGCCCACATAGATGAGTCGCAGGGACAACTTGTATCTTGGAAGATACTTGCATAAAACAATTGGCGTTGGGGCAATTTTAGGAGAATACAGGTGAAAAATAAAACCATAACCATAGTTGGTGTTGGGCTTTTGGGTGGCAGTTACGCCATGGGACTTACAAAGGCAGGCAACACGGTTTACGCAGTAGATATAAATTCACAAAGCATTGAATTTGCAAAGCAAAATGGCTACATTGCCGATGGCAGTAGCCATGATTACGGCAAATTTTTAGAAAAGAGCGACATTGTTGTGCTCTGCATATATCCAAATGCCATGATTGACTGGGTTGCAAGCAACGCCCACCTAATAAATAAGGATGCCGTGATAACCGATGTTTGTGGCGTAAAAAGTGGTATTGTGGGGGCGGTGCAGGAAATACTGGAGCCCTTTGGCATAGAGTTTTACGCATCACACCCAATGCGTGGTAAGGAAACTCTGGGTGTGCAAAATGCCGATAACACAATATTTAAGAATGCCAATATGATTCTTGTGCCCAGCGATAAGAACACTGCACAGGCCGAGGCGGTGGTAACTGAGCTTGCCAAAACCCTTGGGTTTACCACTATCTCTAAACTTTCGCCCATTGCGCATGACCGTATGGTGGGCTACCTAAGCCAGCTTACCCATGCAATAGCTGTGAGCCTAATGACGGCCTGTGGGGATGAAAACCTTGCAAAATACAGCGGTGACAGCTTTAAGGATTTAACCAGAATTGCCAAAATAGATGAGCATTTATGGAGCGAGCTGTTTGCTTGGAATAGTGATATACTCTGTGACGAGATAGATATATTTATAGAATCGCTTACAAAGCTGCGTACCCATATAAGCCAGGGTGACATTGAGGGTATGAAAAATATGTTTAGACTGTCGACAAAAAACAAAATAATGTTTGACAAGCCCCATATAGACACAAAGGAGTCCAAAGTATGATTGACCTTCTCACACATCCTCAAAACCGCCCCACCTCACTTGCCCTCGGTTTTTTTGACGGGGTACACATGGGGCATAGAAGTGTGATTTCGCAGGCCGTAAAGCTTGCAGGAGAGGATATGCTGGCAGGGGTGTTTACATTTTCCTCGGGGCAGGAGCTACCAAGGGCAAAGCAGGGCAGAGCGTCGCTGTGCTCGCCACTACAAAAGGTAGAGCTTTTGCAAAGTGTCGGTGTGGCCTGCATTGCAAGCCCCGACTTTACCGTTATAAAAAACATGTCGCCCCGTGAGTTTGTGCAGGATTTGCTTGTGGGACAGCTTGGTGCCGGTGTGGTGTGTTGCGGCAAGGATTTCCACTTTGGACAAAATGCGGCAGGAGATGTTGAGCTCTTGGCCCGCCTTGGTCGCGAGATGGGCATGAGGGTGGAGATAGTGCCGGCCGTTTATATGGATGGCCAGCCGGTCAGCTCGACACGCATACGCAGGGCCATAGGTGCAGGGGAGCTTGCACAGGCCGCCCAAATGCTTGGGCGTGGGTACAGCATATCGGCACCGGTGGTGGAGGGCAAAAAACTTGGGCGCACGCTCAATTTCCCCACGGTAAATCAGCCCCTTCCCGAGGGAATGGCCATGCCGCCCCACGGCGTGTATGCCGCCTGGATAAAGACCCCCGATGGTATATACCGCAAGGGAGTTTGCAACCTTGGACGTCAGCCCACAGTGGGTGGAGATGCCCTTTTGGCCGAGACCCATATACTCGATTTTTCGGGGGATTTATACGGCCAAATCCTTGAGCTCATGCCCATGGTATGGCTGCGAGATATACAAAAATTTCAATCGCTTGAGCAGCTGCGCGGTGCAGTTGAGCAAAATATGATGCAGGCAGAAAAGGTTCTGGACAGACCGTATGGTATGTAGTGGTAAAAAAAAGAAGTGCGATAAATGCCTTATAGGGAAGTGAGGGGTTATTATGATTTCACTGGAAATGATTTATGACGCCAAAAGGGTTCTTCGTGACATGATTAGAATCACCCCGGCATATAGCGCCCCAAATATAGGGGAGAACATTTACATTAAGGCCGAAAACCTGCAGGACACAGGCTCCTTTAAGATAAGGGGTGCGTTTTACAAAATACATTGCTTGTCAAGTGAGGAAAAGGCCAGGGGTGTAGTTGCCTGTTCGGCGGGAAATCACGCCCAGGGTGTGGCGCTTTCGGCTACAAAAAATAATATTAAATCGATAATTTGTATGCCTGCAGGGGCGCCACTGTCCAAAATTGAGGCCACCAAAAAGTATGGTGCCAAGGTGGTGTTGGTGCCGGGGGTTTATGATGATGCCTATAACAAGGCGCTGGAGCTAAGCCGTGATAATGGCTACACCTTTGCCCACCCCTTTGATGATGAGAGGGTTATAGCCGGGCAGGGGACAATTGGCCTTGAGATATTGGAGCAAATTCCCGATGTGGATGTTGTTATTGCACCAATTGGGGGCGGAGGATTGATATCGGGGCTGGCCTACGCCATAAAAAGCATAAAGCCCGAATGTATGGTGGTTGGGGTGCAGGCGCAAAATGCCCCAAGCATGTACAATTCCATCAACAGTGGGGCTATCTCGGTGCTGGACAGTGTTTCCACAATTGCCGATGGTATTGCTGTAAAACAGCCGGGTAATTTGACCTTTGAGCTGTGTAAAAAATATGTGGACAAGATTGTAACGGTGGACGAGGACGAAATTGCAACGGCAATTTTAACCCTGATGGAAACACAAAAAACTCTGGCCGAGGGGGCAGGAGCAACCAGTGTGGCGGCACTGCTGTTTAACAAGGTTGATATAGAGGGTAAAAAGGTTGTGTGCGTGGTCTCGGGTGGTAATATTGATGTTTCCACCCTCTCAAGGGTGATAACAAAGGGACTTATAAAAACAGGACGCATAACCAAACTAACCACCCGAGTAATAGACAAACCGGGGCATCTTATGAGCCTTTTGGATGTTGTATCAAGGACGGGTGCAAATATTATATCAATTAACCACGAAAGGGAGAGTGCAAAGTCCCATGTTAACTCCTGCGTTGTTAATATGACCCTTGAAACAAGGGATGTAAGCCATGTCCAAACAATTACCGACGAGCTTATAAACAGTGGGTATGAGCTGTTTGACAGTAGATGACTTATAGCCGGGATACGGGTGGCTAAAAATAATATGAAGCCCCCAAAAAACCTTAACCGAGCTTGGTGGGAGGGGCATTAAATGCTAACTTAGGGCTTATAACATTTATGTAATATTTTCTTTTGTGGGTAAACCTGATTTTTTCTTTACAATTTACCAAAACTATGATATAATTGGCTACTGCTGACGACCTTCTTCTAAGCACTGGGGAAAAAGCCCTTTTTGGGATTCACCCGCCCAATGCATGGATGATGGTTCAGAAATAAAAAACAGAGGTGACTGCATTATGATGCGCAAAGAACAAAAGACAGAAGTTATTCAGAACCACAAGATGCATGACAAGGACACAGGTTCGCCCGAGGTACAGGTTGCTGTACTTACCAAGAGAATCAATGACCTTAACGAACATCTAAAGATTCACAAGAAGGATCACCACTCTCGTCGTGGTCTTCTAAAGATGGTTGGTCACAGAAGAAACCTTCTCGGTTATCTTCAGCGTACCGACATTGAGCGTTACCGTGCTATCATTGCAAAGCTCGGTCTGCGTAAGTAAGTCAAAACGAGGCATGGGACACCCCAAGGTTGTCCCATGCCTTTAAAACATTATTAGGTAACTGCCAAGCCAAGGCTTGGAAAAATACGACGGGGGAGCACAGGGCGCTTTTAGCAGTGAATCGAGAACTTGGCATAAATGTCCAAGGGTTGGATTTATTGCTAAAAAAGCCAACTGACCCCCAAGACAAAACGGAGGTAAAAAATGTTCGAGAATTTTAAGGTATTTGAAACTACCCTGGCCGGCAAGCCCATACGCTTTGAGACCGGCAAAATGTGCGCCCTGTCGGGCGGCTCCTGCATGGTTCACTACGGTGAAACCAGCGTGCTTTGTAATGTAACCATGTCCCAAAAACCCCGTGACGGCATAGATTTCTTCCCCCTTTCGGTGGATTTTGAGGAGAAGCTCTACGCCATTGGCAAGATCCCCGGCTCCTTTATCCGCCGCGAAAGCCGTCCCCCCGAGAGCGCCATTCTGGCCTCCCGCCTTGTGGACCGCCCCATTCGACCCCTTTTCCCCAAGGACATGCGCAATGATGTGTCGGTTGTTATGACAGTTATGTCCATGGACCCCGATTTTTCCCCCGAGATTGCCGGTATGATCGGCACCTCGCTTGCAATATCCATCTCCAACATTCCTTGGAATGGCCCCATTGCAGGTGTAAATGTAGGCCTTGTTGACGGCAAAATTGTAATTTGCCCCGATGCCGAGCAGCGCAAAGCCAGCGATCTTGACCTGACCGTTGCCGGTACTGCCGACAAGGTTTGCATGATTGAGGCCGGTGCTAATGAGGTTGATGACCAGACCATGTTCTCGGCCATCATGGAAGGCTTTGCCGAGATCCAGAAGATTGTAGCCTTTATTAACGAGGTTCAGGCCGAAATTGGTAAAGAGAAGATCACCTTTGAGTCCCAGGAGGTTGATCATGACATGTTTGAGGCCATAAAGGACTTTGCCATTGAGCAGGTTCGCCATGCGCTGGATACCGACGACAAGGTTGAGCGTGAAGAGCGTCTGGCTCCTGTGGTAAGCGCCATTCACGAGAAGTTTGACGAGCAGTATCCCGAGCAGATTGCCATGATTGACGAGTGCATCTACAAGCTACAAAAGTATGTTGTGCGTCGCTGGCTGCTGGACGATGGCAAGCGTGTTGACGGCCGTAGCCTTGATGAGATCCGTCCCCTTGATGCACAGGTTGGCCTACTACCTCGAGTACACGGTTCGGGCATGTTTACCCGTGGCCAGACCCAGGTGCTTACCATAACCACTCTTGGCACAATGGGCGACGCTCAGATTCTCGACGGCATCGACGGCGAGACCTCAAAGCGTTACATGCACCACTACAATTTCCCCTCCTACTCGGTGGGCGAAACCCGCCCCAGCCGTGGCCCCGGACGCCGTGAAATCGGTCATGGCGCTTTGGCCGAGCGTGCACTTGTTCCTGTACTTCCCTCGGTTGAGGAGTTCCCTTACACCTTCCGTATGGTATCCGAGGTGCTTTCCTCCAACGGTTCGACCTCTCAGGGTGCTATCTGTGGCTCTACACTATCCCTGATGGATGCAGGCGTACCCATAAAGGCACCTGTTGCCGGCATCTCCTGCGGACTTATCACCGAGGGTGACCGCTGGATGACCATGGTGGACATTCAGGGTCTTGAGGATTTCTTTGGCGATATGGACTTTAAGGTAGGTGGTACACACAAGGGTATTACCGCCATTCAGATGGACCTTAAAATTGATGGCCTAACCCCCGAGATCATCAAGGAAGCCTTTGAGAAAACCCGCAAGGCAAGACTGTACATTTTGGACGACATAATGCTCAAGGCCATTCCCACCTACCGCCCCGAGCTCTCCAAGTATGCACCCAAGATGCAGAGCCTCATGATTCATCCCGACAAAATCCGCGAGGTTATTGGTTCGGGTGGTAAGGTTATCCAGAAAATCTGCGCCGAGTGCGAGGTTAAAATTGACATTGAGGACGACGGACATGTATTTGTATCGGGTGTTGATTCCGACAATGTACGTCGTGCTGTAAGCGTAATCGAAACCATTGTAAACGATCCCGAAGTGGGTGCAATTTACAAGGGTAAGGTAACGCGTCTGATGAACTTCGGCGCATTTGTGGAAATTGCACCCGGTAAGGAAGGTCTTGTACACATCTCCAAGCTTGACAACACCCGTGTTGAAAAGGTTGAGGATGTGGTAAACCCCGGCGATGAGGTATTTGTTATGGTTACCGAAATTGACCAACAGGGGCGCATTAACCTTTCCCGCAAGGATGCGCTGGCCGCCATTGAGGCCAAGAAGGCACAGCAGCAGGGATAAAATACTAAATATTATAGTACAGCCCCGAGGTTATAACCTGGGGCTGTATTTTTTTGTTGTAAAAATTTGTGTTTTGTGTTACAATTTTTGACAAATATACTTAACTTAGTTAGCGCTATAAACTATATGGATTTTGGAGAAAAGCATGAGGATTTTTAAGCCTTCCCAAATTAAACCCGAGCAGAAAAAAACTTATGATGAGTACTGCTCAAAACATAATATAAACATGTTTTTCCCAATGGCGCTTGGGGTTTTGTTTGTCGAGCTTGTCATATTAATTTTTCAGTATTTTAGGTTGGAAGATAAACTTTTTGACATATTTTATTTTTATGTATACATAACTGCAATAGTGGTATCGGGCATTTTTGCTGTGATATATGGCCTATACAAAATGGGTAGGTTAAAGTCGGGGCAAAAAAGGGCTGACATTATGTTCATCATAGCCTACTTAACCCTGGCACTCATGACAACACTCGCAGAGTCCTTGAGCTCAAATGCTGCCCCCAACAACATCATTTTTACAGGGATGATGCTAATTATTGCCTCGTTAGTGTATTTAGATTACAGGGCTACCATATCAATACTTATAATTGGAAACGTATTAGCGGTGGTTATTATACTTTTCCCCGTGTTTATGGGCAGCATACCTGTGTCTATGGATGAAATATTTGGCGGAGTGTTGGATTTGGTATTCATGTTTGTGGCCACTATGTTTGTTTGTATTCCGTGCTACAACAACCGCACAAACATGTTCTTACAGGAACAGGCGCTGGAGCATGTTAACAGCAAATTACAGGGAAATAATGTGACGCTGGCACTGCTAAATAAACGCCTTGAAAAAAATGCTGTAACCGATGGTTTGACAGGTGTGCTCAATAGATTTGCTTTTAACAAGGTTATAAAAATGAGATGGGATAAGGCCCGAGAGCAGGGGGAGTACCTGGGTGCACTTATGATAGATATAGATCATTTTAAGCAGTACAATGACACGTATGGTCACATTGCAGGTGATGAGTGTATTAAAAGTGTGGCCAAAACAATATATAATGGCGTGCGAAATGGTGAAGAAAACCTGTTTCGATATGGTGGAGAGGAATTTGTGGTACTGCTACCCGATACAAACATGCAGGGGGCGCTTATGACAGCCCAGCGAATAACCGAAGATATAAGAAAACTTGCCATCCCCCATAAGACCACATATGGGGTGGTTACCCTTAGTATAGGGGTGTACAGCGCTGTACCCTCCGATATAGATGATGAATATTCCTTTATTGATAAGGCCGACAGGGCGCTTTATGTGGCCAAGGACAGCGGCAGGAATGTGTATATTGCATACACCGACAAAGACTGAGATGAAATAACCGATCCATACATATAACCCCCAAAACCCATGGCACCTGCCGAGGGTTTTGGGGGTTTACTTTAAGTTGATTGCAGTACCTTTTTGATTTTAACTATACATAAATGATAGGTTTAGACAATATCTTTCCTGTCATTATCAACTGGTTAGGTCTAAACAATATAAGGGCAACCCAAAGGGTTGCCCTTTGTGCCAGGCAGCCGCCCCTACGCCGCCAAACCTTGCGGATTTGGTGGCTACCCCTGCCCATGGCAGGGTCTTCCTGCCCCTTGCTGCCGCTCGGGACCCTCGGGGGCTCCGGCCGCGTGATCGCGGCGGAACTCTCCCCCGTGCGTGGCCGCACCGGACGCTCCCCCCACCCACACGACTTCGTCGTGTTTCCTCCCCCTCGGGGGAGGCGGCGCCATGGGGTTTGATGAAGTGGGGTAGCCCTGTGTGGCCGTGGGGTGTTTGTGGGGCTTTGG
>CAYJGQ010000047.1:0-16000 GCA_964369885.1 uncultured Oscillospiraceae bacterium | reverse complement strand
GTGGGGATTGTATTTTTTGCTTGACTTTGGAGAGAATAAGGGGTATAATCATACACATTAAAAAAAGTCGATTTGAGGGATTGCTGTGGAAAAATTACACGAAACTCATGCCAAGGTGTTCAAGGCGCTGTGCGATGAAAAAAGGCTCTCAATATTGGAGCTGCTGCGCGGCGGAGAAAAGTGCGCCTGTGTACTTAGCGACCTTACAAATATAAAGCAGTCGGCGCTGTCCTACCACATGAAACTTTTGTGTGAGTCGGGCATAGTGGAGAGCTGGCAGGATGGCAAATGGACCAACTACCGCCTGAGCAAAACAGGGCAGGAGCGTGCCTCGGCACTGCTTGTTGCCATAACCACCCCAAACAGCCAACAGCTCCCCAACAGCCACTTTCTTGACAAAATGGCGCCCGAGCTTGATAAATCGGTTTAGGGTTTGCAGTAATTCATTTAGACAAAAACCATCGTAAGGTGGTTTTTTAACAGATGTTACATCAATTTTTTTTGATATAAATATTAAAAAAACATTCGGAGGATTTATCATGAGCATTAGCAAAAAGACGGCTCGTATTTTAGTTCCAATTGTTATTGTTGTGGCAGTGGGTGTGATGTGGCTGCTTACAAATTTACAGGAGTCGCCGGCAGAGGTTGAGCCGGCACTGTCGGACACAGGCGTACCACTTAATATTACAACGGTTGATCTTCAAACAACCCTTTCCCACGGCCTGCCCATAATAATTGATTTTGGTGCAGATTCCTGCATACCTTGTAAGGAGATGGCCCCTGTGCTTGTCAGCCTTAACGAGGAGATGCAGGGCAAGGCGGTGATACAGTTTGCCGATGTGTGGAAACACCCCGAGGCAGCCGAGGGTTTCCCGGTACAGGTTATTCCCACCCAGGTGATGATAAATGCCGATGGTACCCCCTATGTGCCCAGTGATGAAATTGTAAACAGCATACCCGGCTTTACAATGTATGCCGACCAAACCACAGAGGAGCATGTATTCACGGTGCATCAGGGCGGCCTTACCGAGGAGCAAATGCGTGCTGTTTTGGCCGATATGGGGGTAGAGGCATGATAGACCAGTGGCTACAAAGCCTAAGCCTTGCCATACAAAACAACATGTGGCTGGCACCATTATTGGCGCTATTGGCAGGAATACTAACCTCCCTTACACCCTGCGCCCTGTCAACATTACCGCTGGTGGTGGGATATGTTGGGGGCCCAAAGGCCACGCCAAAGCAGGCCTTTGGGCTTTCGCTAACCTTTGCATTTGGCTCGGCCGTTACATTTACCCTGCTTGGGGTTATAGCCTCCATGGCAGGCAGCCTCATAGGTAATGCAGGGGACTGGTGGTATATTGTGCTTGGTGTGCTAATGATTTTAATGGCGCTTCAAACCTGGGAGCTTTTCACCTTTATCCCAGCTACCCACCTGCTAAGCAAAAGCTCGCGCCGTGGGTTTGTGGGTGCCTTTGTGGCAGGTATACTGGGGGGCGTTTTCTCCTCGGCCTGTGCCACCCCTGTGCTTGTGGCACTGCTGGCCGTGGTGGCCGGCGAGGGTAACCTTGCCTTTGGTGTGCTACTGCTACTGCTTTACTCGGTGGGGCATGGGGCACTGGCCGTGGTGGCAGGCACCTCGGTTGGCAGTCTTAAAGGTATTACGGCTTCGGGCGGTTTTGGCAAATGGGCAGGCGCTGTAAAAATAGTCATGGGAACTGCCATACTGCTTCTTGGGTTTTACCTTCTTTACCTCGGGTTTTAGTGTGCCACTGCAACAATTATAATAAGGAGTGTGACCCAACTAAAGCCCTGGTTGTGCGGCCTGTGATGGCACAAGGTAATCTGCTTAAATTTTTATAGCTATATATAAATGGTGTGTCCTGCAAACTGCGGACACGCCGTTTTTTGTATTGTAAAGTATCGCTTGTAAAGAAAACAAAAGAATTGTAAAGTGGGGGCAGGGCGGGTAATGTAAGCTCATTATTTTTAAGGTTATTGCAGAGCAGTTTTGTGTGCAGGTGTAAAAAAAGGCGTAAACAAGCCATTTTTTTGCAAATATAGAATGTAAAAGTAAATTTTTGGTTTTACGCAAACTTTACATATGTTCTGATTAAAACTTTACATTGCCCTGTTAGAATGAAGTCACAACAAAAAAGAAATGAGGAAATTTGAACATGAAGAAGCTACTTGCTATAATGCTTGCTGTTGCAACACTATTTACATTTGCAGCATGCGGCGCCACCGAAGAACCCGCACCCGAAGCTCCCGCAGCCGACTCGGCCGCCGAGGGCGAAGCCTCCGAAGAGGCAGCTCCTGCAGCCATCGAGGGAATGATCAACGCCTTCACTCGTGAAGAGGGCAGCGGCACAAGAGGTGCTTTCATCGAGATTCTTGGCATAGAGGTTGACGGCAACGACACCACTTCCAAGGAAATCCCCATCGCTCCCGCAACCGACATCGTTATGACCAGCGTTGCAGGCGACCCCAACAGCCTTGGCTACATCTCCATGGGTAGTGTAAACGACACCATCAAGGCAATCTCGGTTGACGGCGCAGAGCCCACCGCTGAGAATGTACAAAACGGTAGCTATCCCATCAGCCGCCCTTTCAACATTGCCACCAAGGGCGCTCCCACCGAGCTTGCTCAGGACTTCATCAACTTCATCATGTCCGATGATGGCCAGGCAGTGGTTTCTGAGGACTACATCCCTGTAACCTCCACCGGCGCATACACCGCAACCCCCGGTCTTTCGGGCACCATCTCGGTGGGCGGTTCCACCTCGGTTGCTCCCGTAATGGAAGTGCTTGCAGAGGCTTACATGGCAATCAATGCCGACGTTAAAATTGAAATTCAGGCAACCGGAAGCAGCGCAGGCATGACCGGCGCTATGGACGGCACTCTGGATATCGGCATGGCCAGCCGTGGCCTTAAGGACAGCGAGCTTGCCGAGCTGACCCCCGCAGTTATGGCCATAGACGGTATTGCCATCATCGTTAACAACGAGAACCCCATCAGCAATGTAACTCAGGAGCAGGTAAAAAGTATATACGTAGGAGATGTCATCGAATGGAGCGAACTGCAAGAGTAATTTTTCTCGCAGTAGCACTGACATCGATACTATCAGTGGTGCTCATCTGCGGATTTTTATTCGCAGGTGGGCTCCCTGCCATATTCGAAATAGGTGTTACCGAGTTTTTGTTTGGTAGTGACTGGTCACCGGTTGATGCCGACCCCCAGTTTGGAATTTTGCCCATGATTCTGGGCAGTGTATACATAACTGTGGGGGCAGCCATAATAGGTGTGCCCATTGGGGTGTTAACCGCAGTATTTATGGCTAAGTTTTGTCCGCCCCGTGCGGCAAAGGTACTAAAACCCGGCCTGTCGCTATTGGCCGGTATACCCTCGGTTGTATACGGTTTTTTTGGCATAGTTGTAATTGTACCCCTTGTGCGGGAGCTTTTTGGCGGCCGTGGTTTTTCCATATTGGCGGCCTGCATACTTCTTGGCATAATGATACTGCCCACCATAATTGAGATCGCTCAAAGTGCCATTCAGGCCGTGCCCGACAGCTACTACGACGGTGCATTGGCACTGGGTGCCACACATGAGCAGGCCACGTTTTTTGTGGTGCTACCCGCCGCAAAAAGCGGTGTTATAGCGGCCATAACACTTGGCATTGGTCGTGCCATTGGCGAAACCATGGCCGTTGTTATGGTGGCAGGCAATCAGGCAATTGTGCGTGCCCCCCACGAGGTTTTAATGGGTGTGCGAACACTTACAGCCAACATTATAACCGAGATGGCCTACGCCGAGGGTCTGCACCGCGAAGCCCTCATAGCCACAGGTGTTGTACTGTTCATTTTTATCCTCATTATTAATTTTATAGTATCAATACTTAAAAGGAAGGCCGGCTAATGACTTCTAAAATTTTAAGATGGGTTACCTACATAACCGCCGCAATTACATTTGGTGTTCTTATTTTTTTGATTGCGTATATACTTGTTATGGGTATTCCAAATCTAAAACCCTCAATGTTTGCGTGGGAGTACACAAGTGATAACGTATCCCTTGTGCCGGCCTTTGTAAACACAATTATCATGACGGTTTTTGCCCTGCTTATTGCGGTGCCGTTGGGTGTTGGCTCGGCCATATACCTTGTGGAATATGCAAAACCAGGCAGTAAACTTGTAAAGATTATTCGAACCACCACCGAAACCCTGTCGGGCATACCCTCCATCGTATACGGTTTGTTTGGTATGTTGTTTTTTGTAACCTACCTTGGGTTTAACTACTCCATGATAGCCGGCGCGCTGACCCTCTCCATCATGATACTGCCGCTTATAATGCGCTCCTCGGAGGAGGCGTTAATGGCCGTGTCGGACACATTTCGTGAGGGCAGTTTTGGGCTTGGCGCAGGGCGTGTGCGCACCACATTTAAGGTGGTACTGCCCAGCGCGGCAAACGGAATACTGGCCGGTGTAATTTTGGGTGTGGGGCGTGTGGTTGGCGAAACCGCCGCACTTATATACACCAGTGGCACCATGCCACAAATCCCCGGTATAAGCGAAAACACAAACCTATTTTTGTCCAGCGGACGCACACTGTCAGTGCACATGAAGGTGCTGTCGGGCGAGGGCATACACATAGGTGAATCCTACGCCACGGCCGTGGTGCTTCTTATCTGTGTTGTAGGAATAAATGCGCTTGCGGCAGCGATAGCCAGAAAGGTAAAAAATGTTTAAGATAGATGTAAAAAACCTAAACTTATGGTACAATGATTTTCAGGCACTACACAATGTAAATATGCCCATTAAAGAGAAGGAAATAACCGCCTTTATTGGGCCTTCGGGCTGTGGTAAATCCACACTGCTCAAGACAATAAACCGCATGAATGACCTGGTGGCAGGATGCCGCACCACCGGCGAGATTTTAATGGATGGAAAAAACATACTTGCCCCCACCACCGATGTAAACCTTCTGCGCCGCAGTGTGGGCATGGTGTTTCAAAAACCCAACCCATTTCCCATGAGCATATACGACAACATTGCCTACGGTCCACGCACACACGGCATAAAAAAGCGTGTACAGCTTGATGAAATTGTGGAAAAAGCGCTACGAGGCGCCGCAATATTTGATGAAGTCAAGGACAGAATGAATAAATCCGCACTTGGCCTTTCGGGCGGACAACAGCAAAGACTTTGCATAGCCCGTGCATTGGCCGTACAGCCCGATGTGCTTTTAATGGATGAGCCCACAAGTGCACTCGACCCCATCTCCACAGGTAAAATTGAGGAGCTGGCCATAGAGCTTAAAAAGGATTACACCGTGGTAATAGTTACCCATAATATGCAGCAGGCCACAAGAATTTCTGACAGCACAGCATTTTTCCTCCTCGGCGAGGTTATAGAGCATGGGGAAACCGATCAGGTTTTCTCAAAGCCAAGGGATAAGCGCACCGAGGATTACATTACAGGGAGATTTGGATAATGAGAGCTTATTTCGACGAACAACTTCAAAGGCTAAACACCATGCTGACCGAGATGGGAGCCCTTGTGGAAACAGCTATTTCTCGCTCGGTGTATGCGCTTGAACATGGTGATCAAGAGTTTGTAAAGCAGGCCATAGTTTTTGACAAGCAGATAGACGAAAAGGAGCAGGCCATCGAGGCGCTTTGCCTGCGCCTTTTACTACAGCAACAGCCGGTGGCCAGCGACCTGCGCCTAATATCGGCCGCACTTAAAATGATAACCGATATGGAGCGTATTGGTGATCAGGCGGCCGACATAGCCGAGATTACAAGTCACCTTGCGCAAAACGGTGGCACAAAGGTTTGGAATTCGGCCCATATACATAAAATGGCGGTTGAAACCATAGGCATGGTTACCGACAGCATAGACGCATTTGTGCGCAAAGACCTGGAGCTTGCAAATGCCGTAGTAAAGCGCGATGACATTGTGGACGATTTGTTCTTGGTGGTGCGCGCCGACCTTATATCCATGATAAACGAAAACCCCATAGATGGAGAGCAGGCGCTGGACTTCCTTATGATTACAAAGTATTTTGAGCGCATTGGCGACCACGCCACAAACATTGCAGAGTGGGTTATCTTCTCCATAACAGGGGAGCACATTGAATGACAATTTGTATAATATAATTAAATTATACAAATTGTAGCAAACAACCTGACCTATCTAAAATAACTTTGCCAAATGGAGAATGAAAATGTACAGAGTTTATATGGTTGAGGACGATGAAAACATTGGGGAGCTTGTCAGCTATGCGCTGGGAAGCTCGGACATAAAAACCACTGTGTTTGACAGCGCACAGGCATTTTGGGAGGGCTACGACAAACAACAGCCCGACATCATCCTGCTGGACATCATGCTTCCCGGGGAGGACGGGGTTGAGATACTCGGCCGCCTTCAGGAGAGGCAAAACCGCACCCCTGTAATAATGCTTACGGCCAAGGGTAGTGAGCTTGACAAGGTGCGTGCCCTCAACCTTGGTGCGGATGACTACGTGACCAAGCCTTTTTCGGTCATGGAGCTTACCGCACGCATAAACGCTGTACTGCGCCGTGCCGGTACCACCCAAAAGGTGCTGCGCATTGGCCAAATTGAAATTGACCTGCCGGCCGTGCGTGTCAGCGTGGGGGGGCAGCGGGTGGAACTTACCCGAAAAGAGTATGAAATGTTATTACTGATGGCCAAGAATGTTGGAAATGTTGTAACCCGTGATACAGCTATGAATGTGGTGTGGGGCTATACCTATGAGGGCGAGAGCCGCACAATTGATATTCATATAAACTCATTGCGCAATAAGCTTATGGGTGCGGGGGAACAAATCAAAACGGTTCGAGGCATCGGATACAGGTTGGAGGAAAAGTGAAGAGAAAAATATTTGCCTACATGTTTACCATGTCCATCATTACAACAGCGGTTTTGTGTGTACTTACCTTTGGGTTATTTGTAAGCCAAACCCCCGAAAAGGCACGGGAGGACCTAAAAGGCACCCGCATTACAATTGTAGAGCAGGATGGCACAGTGGTGTTTGACAGCGCCAGCGACACAACAGAAAACCACGCCGATCGCCCCGAAATTCAGGAGGCGCTTGCCTACGGAGTTGGGGATGCCTCGCGTCATTCCGACACACTTGGTGAAACCACCTACTACTATGCACTGCGCCTGCCCGATGGCAATATTGTGCGTATAGCCAGCCCCTCCTCAAGTGCGGATGATTGGCTTTACTTTATTTTGCCACTGCTTATGTTTGGCGCAATTGTTGCCATAGTGGTGTCCATACCGGCCACGGTGTTTCTTACCAACCGTCTGGTGCGCCCCATAACCGGTGCAGACCTTGACCGCCCCGAAAGCGTGCCCTTTGATGAGCTTGCCCCCTTTATGAAGCGCATTGCAGATGAAAAGGAGGCCGTAAAAAACACGGCCGAGGAGCTTGGGCGGCGCAACGACACCATAACGGCACTTACCGCCAATATGCAGGAGGGCCTGCTTATACTGGACAATGAGTGCAATGTGCTTTCGGCAAACTCCTGCGCCTGCAAGATATTTGATGTGGAGCAGCCCGAGGGCAAGAATCTGATAACCATAACCAGAAACATAGAGCTTATAAATGTGGCCAAGGAGGCGGCAGGCGGCAAACGCCGTGAAATCCGCATGAACATAGGCTCACAGGTGTATGATGTACTGTTTAGCCCTTCAAACAAGGGGGATGACGGTGGTTTTATTGCACTGTTTGTCGATGTTAGCGAGAAGCTGGCTGCACAACGTCAGCGTCTGGAGTTTACAGCAAACGTAAGCCACGAGCTAAAAACCCCGCTTACCACAATTAGCGGCCTTGCCGAGCTTATGCAGAGCGGCACCGTTTCCCAAAACGACATTGCCACCTTTTCCTCTAAAATTTACGACCAGTCGGCCCGCCTTTGTAGCCTCATTGAGGATATAATTCGCCTGTCCGAGCTGGATGAGGGGGCATTGCAGGCAAGGTTTGAGGATATTGATATCTACACCTTGGCACAGCAGGCCGTGGCCAGTTTTGAGGAAACCCTCAAAACACCCCCCAATATAGAGCTAAGTGGGCAAAGCGCCGTTATAAAGGGCGACGAGGTTATGTTAAGGGAACTGCTTGACAACCTGTTGTCCAACGCCATAAAGTACGGCAAGGAGGATGGCAAGGTTTGTGTCGAGATTAGCACCGACTCCGATTTTGTTCTGCTGACCGTAAGGGATGACGGCATAGGCATAGCCCCCGAGCACCACGAGCGGGTGTTTGAGCGCTTTTACCGTGTGGACAAATCACGCTCCAAGCGTACAGGCGGCACCGGCCTTGGTCTTGCCATTGTAAAGCATGTGGTACAGCTGCACGGCGCAAGTGTGTGGGTTGAAAGCGAGCAGGGGCAGTATACCCAGTTTTACTGCCAGTTCCCAATAAGCCGCTAAGCCCTGCCAAAAGTATAGTAACCAAGCTGCCCCCCACCCATGTGGTGGGGGGCAGGATAAAGGCGCAAAAGTAGATAATTTTAGGATAAAATGCAACGTTAATAGAAAATTAATATAATTACACCATAAAATGCGGCAAAATAAGCCTTTTAGTATTGCAAAAAGTAATTATAGTTGCTACAATGTGGTGTGGACTTTGTTTTCCACATAACAGCAAAAGTTGGTTTTCCGCCGGCCGTAAAAACAGCGGAGGTCGACGCACAGTGCCGTGGGTTTTACAGTCGCAGAAAGCTTGGGGCAAATCTGTTCGTCGAAATGCGACAGAATGGAGTTAGTCATGAAGGTAATGATCGAAACATCGGCTCGTCACATGCATATCACACAGGAGCACCTGGAAGTACTGTTTGGCAAGGGTGCACAGCTCGAGAATAAAAAGGAGCTATCCCAGCCCGGCCAGTATGCCACCGCACAGCGTGTTGAGGTTGTTGGCCCCAAGCGTTCCATCCCCGGAGTTACCATCCTTGGCCCATGTCGCCCTGCCACCCAGGTTGAAATTTCGGCCACCGACGCACGCAGCATCGGCCTTAAGGCTCCCATCCGTGAGTCAGGCGACATTGCAGGTAGTGCAGGCTGTAAGCTTGTTGGCCCCGCAGGCGAGATTGAAATTGCCGAGGGTGTAATTGTGGCCAAGCGTCACATCCACTGCACCAATGCTGAGGCCGCACAGGCAGGCGTTGCCGACAAGGAAGTTGTACAGCTAAAGATTGCCACCCCCCAGCGCACCACCATCTTTGATGACGTGGTTGTACGCGTTAATGACACCTTTGCTCTTACCTGCCATCTCGACACCGATGAGGCCAATGCCGCCGGTTGTGAGGGTGAGGTTTTTGGCGAGATCATTAAAAAGTAATATATTTATTACTTAGTTTTATAGCTGTATATAAAGCGGTAAATGTTATACGTTAAATTGTCCGCAAGGGCTCGAAGGTTTCACCTTTGAGCCCTCTAAAATCTTAAAAATACTTTTTGGCCGCAGGGCTTTTTATTTGCGGCAACCGAGGTGAGCTTTTGCGTATCGGATTTGATATAGGCTCCACCACAATTAAATGTGTGGTGTTTGACGAGCATAAAAAAATAGTGTTTTCGGTATACGAACGACACATGTCCCGCATAGTAGAAAAAACTGCCGAACTTCTTCGCCGTGTGGCAAAGGAGGTTCCAGCTGCGCAAAATGCCCAGATAGCCGTGTCGGGTTCGGCCGGTATGGGTCTTGCACAGCGTTCGGGGCTTCCCTTTGTGCAGGAGGTTTACGCCACCCGTGCGGCGGCAAAACTACTGCATCCCGACCTTGATGTAATAATAGAGCTTGGGGGAGAGGATGCAAAAATCCTCTTTTTATCGGGCACTGTTGAGGTGCGCATGAACGGCAGTTGTGCAGGTGGTACAGGTGCATTTATCGATCAAATGGCCACCCTGCTTGGAACCGAGTCACCTCAAATGAACGCGCTGGCCGAAAAGGCCGAAAAAACCTACCGCATTGCCTCGCGCTGTGGTGTGTTTGCCAAAACCGATATTCAGCCACTGCTAAACCAAGGCGCACGCCGAGAGGATGTGGCGCTTTCGATATTTGATGCGGTGGTAAACCAAACCGTGGCCGGCCTTGCACAGGGGCGCCCCATAAAAGGGCGTGTGCTTTATTTGGGCGGACCGCTTACCTTCTTCCCAAAACTTCGTGATTGTTTTGATAATACGCTGGGTCTAAAGGGCAGCTGCCCCGAAAACTCGCTTTATTATGTGGCCATGGGTGCAGCCATCTGCGCCGATGCCACCATAGATATTGTAGCCGCCGCCGATAAGGTGGAGCAGGACACAATAGGGGGAGATTTTATAAAGTTCCCCCCACTATTTGCAGACAAACAGCAGTACACCGACTTTGTAGAACGCCATAAAAAGGCAACACTGCCCACCGCCGAGCTTTCGCAGGTTACAGAGCCTGTGTATCTTGGTGTTGATGCGGGTTCCACCACCGTAAAGTGTGTACTGCTGGACAGCGAGGGTAGGCTTGTATACCAAAGTTATCAGCCAAACAGTAGCAACCCCGTGCCCCTAATAAAGAAGGTGCTGGAGGAACTTTACGCCACAAAGCCCGATATAAATATTGCAGGCTCAACCGTTACAGGCTATGGCGAGGAGCTTATACGCAACGCCTTTAGCATGGATTGGGGCGTGGTGGAAACAGTGGCCCACTTTACGGCGGCCAAGGCCTTTATGCCCAATGTCGATTTTGTTATAGATATCGGTGGGCAGGACATGAAATGCTTTAAGGTGCGTGGCGGTGCCATTGACAACATATTCCTAAACGAGGCATGTTCCTCGGGTTGTGGCTCCTTCCTACAAACATTTGCAGGTGCGCTGGGCTACAATGTGAGCGAATTTGCACAGCTTGGCCTTGAAGGTGAGCACCCTGTGGACCTTGGCTCAAGATGTACCGTTTTTATGAACTCATCGGTAAAGCAGGCTCAAAAGGACGGCGCAAGCGTTGGGGATATATCCTCGGGGCTTTCGATAAGTGTGGTTAAAAACGCACTATATAAGGTAATACGTGCGGCAAGCCCGCAGGAGCTTGGACAAAACATAGTGGTACAGGGCGGCACCTTCCTAAACGATGCCGTGCTTCGTGCCTTTGAAAAAGAGCTTGGGTGCGAGGTTGTGCGCCCCGATGTTGCCGGCCTTATGGGGGCTTTTGGTGCGGCGCTTATATCAAAAGAGCGTGCCGCACAGCGTGGCCATGACAAGGGCGGAATACTGAATGCCCAGGCGCTTAAAAGCTTTGAGCATGTGGTAAGCGTGGCGGCCTGTGGACTGTGTAGCAACAACTGCCAGCTCACCATAAACCGCTTTGGAGACGGCCGACGCTTTATTGGTGGCAACCGCTGTGAGCGCCCCATTACACAGGGCAAGCTCACCACCGAGCCGCTTAATATGATTGATACAAAGCAAAAACTGCTTGAGGGCTATGCCAGCGTAAAGGGCAGTCGACAGACCATAGGCCTACCCATGGGGCTGAGCTTTTATGAGTTGTTGCCGTTTTGGCACACCCTCTTTACAAAGCTTGGTTTTGGTGTGGCGGTGTCGGGCCCGTCGGATAGGGATTTATATATAAAGGGGCAGGCCACAATACCCTCCGACACGGTTTGCTTCCCTGCAAAACTGCTACACGGCCACACCGCACAGCTAATAGAGATGGGTGTGGATGCAATATTTTACCCATGCATGAGCTACAACCTTGATGAGGGGCTTGGGGACAACCACTTTAACTGCCCCGTGGTGGCCTATTATCCCGAGCTATTGTCGGCCAACATGCCCGACCTTGCCGGCATACCTTTTATAAAGGATTATGTGGGACTTCACCGCCCGAATGACTTTAAGAAAAAAATACTGCAAATATTGCAGCGTGAGTTTGGGCAGATGAACAAAGCCCAGGTAAATGCCGCTGTGGATGCCGCCTACAAGGAGCACTATGCATTTCTTGACCGCCTGATGCAGGAGGGCGAGAGCATAATAAAGAAGGCGCGGGAAGGTGGAATGCATATTGTGGTGTTGGTGGGTCGCCCATACCACACCGACCCAGAGGTAAACCACGGCATAGATCAGCTTATTGCAGGGATGTCGGTGGCGGTGGTCACCGAGGAGGCGCTACTGCGTGGGGCCAAAAAACAGCCCACACGGGTGCTAAATCAGTGGACATACCACTCCCGACTTTACAATGCCGCACGCAGGGTTTGCGAGAATGACGACATGAGCCTTGTGCAGCTTGTTTCCTTTGGTTGTGGTGTCGACTCGATTACCACCGATGAGGTGCGAGAACTGCTGGAAAACGGCGATAAAATTTACACCCAGATTAAAATTGATGAGATTACAAACCTTGGAGCGGTAAAAATCCGCCTACGAAGCCTTTTAGCGGCGCTTGGGTTGGAGTGAGGAGGGCTACCGAATGCCACAGACCACAAATAATATAGAGCGCAAGAGGGACAAGACGGGGCGTGTTCTCTTTACCCGAGAGATGAAGAAAGACTTTACCATTCTTGCCCCTATGATGTTGCCCATACACTTTGCTTTTGTGCGCAAGCTGTTTAGGCACCTGGGCTACAAGTTTGAACTGCTGGACACCACAGGGTCGGACATAGTGCAGACAGGGCTAAAATATGTCCACAACGACACCTGTTACCCTGCAATTTTGGCCATTGGTCAGCTTGTGCACGCACTGGAAAGCGGCAAATACGACCTTGAAAAAACCGCGCTTGTTATAACGCAAACGGGGGGCGGGTGTCGTGCCTCTAACTACATTCATCTTTTGCGCAAGGCGCTTGAGAAGGCGGGCCTTGCACATGTGCCGGTAATTTCGCTTAATTTGTCGGGCATGGAGCGCAACAGCGGCTTTAAGCTTGGGTTTTCCTTTATGCGCCAGCTTTTGGCCAGCCTTGTTTACGGCGACTGCCTGATGCTGCTTCGCAACCAGTGCGCCCCATATGAAACCCAAAAGGGGCAAAGCGACGAGCTGGTGCAAAAGTGGGTGGGCAGACTGACCTCCGAGCTTGGCCACGGCAGGGGATGCAGTCTTGTAGACCTGCGCAGCACACTGCCACAGATAGTAAAGGAGTTTGCCCAAATTCCAACACAGCGCACCCAAAAGGTAAAGGTGGGTGTGGTTGGGGAGATATATATAAAGTATGCCGCCCTTGGCAACAACGACCTTGAGGCATTTTTGGCCTCGCAGGACTGCGAGGTAAATGTACCCGGCGTAATAGACTTCATGCTGTTTAAGGTGGACAACCGCCTTGAGGACATAAAGCTTTACGGTGGCAACCCACTAAAATATATGGTGGTAAAACGGTTGTTTTCCTATCTTAGCAAGATACAAAATATACTCATTGAGGCCGTGTCGGCCGAGCCCTGCTTTGTGGCCCCCGGCAGTTATGCCCATATAAAAAGTCTTGTTGACGGCATGATTGGCTACGGCAGTAAGATGGGGGAGGGCTGGCTACTAACGGCCGAAATGATGGAGCTTGCCGCCTCGGGGTATGAGAATATTGTATGCACACAGCCCTTTGGGTGTTTGCCCAACCATATAAACGGCAAGGGAATGATTCGCAAAATAACCGAGAAGTACCCAACCGCCAACATAGTGCCCATAGATTACGACCCGGGCGCCACAAGGGTTAATCAGGAAAATCGTATTAAGCTTATGTTGGCCATGGCAAAGGAACGACTAAACGATAAATAATTGATGTAAAAAAACAATAAACAAAAACTTTTTGCAACACTTTACACAGGCCCATAAAGTTGGTATTATTAGTGTAAATACGATATTAATAGGCAATTAAAGATTAATACACGTAATATAATGAGGTGGAGCGCTGAAAAAGGCCTGCCATTATAAAACCTTTTTTATGATTTGAGGCAAATTAGTCGGTGTGGGCTTATATAATAAGGTGTAAAATAGTTTTGTGTTGGGAGGAACCGCCATGGCAAAGCAAAATGAACTTTTTGATACGGTACTGCGTGGGTACGACAAACGGCAGGTGGAAAAACATATTGAGGAGCTGACCGAGAACTATGCGCGTCAGCAGGAGGGTATGCACGCCAAGATGATGGTTTTGGCCGAGCGTGTGGCGCAGGATGAGGTTAAGGTCGAAAATATGCGTCGGGATTTAGCTGAGGGATTGTTTGCTCTGCACGAGAGCAAGCAGGAGGCCACCGAGCTTAAGGATTCCCTTGACGAGGCGCTTGACAGGGCCCGCACTGCCTACAATGCAAGCTCCGATTTAGAGGACAGGGTTGAGAGCGGCGCCACACTGCGCAGTGAGCTTGACCGCAACCTCAAAAACGCCATGGAAAAGGTGGCCTTGTATGAGCGCACAATAACCCGCCTTGAAAAACAGCTGCAGGAGGGTAGCGGCTGGTCGCATGTAAGCCAGGATGCCGACATAGCAAAGGTGCAGGAGCAGTCTGCGCAGAGGGCGCGTACTATATCCGAGCTTGAGAATAGTTTGCAGGAAAGCATCACACTGCGCACCGAGCTTGACCGCAACCTAAAGTTTGCAATGGAAAAGGCGGCTATATCCGAACGTGCGGTATCACGCCTTGAAAAGGAGCTTGAGGAGCTAAAGCAGGCTCAGAGCCAACCGGTGCAGAGCGTGGATATGTCCGAGGGCGACCCCGAGGTTATTCAAAAAACCAAGGAGACCCGTGAGCGTATGCTCAACAAGGCAAGACAACTGCGCGAGGAAATGCTTGAGGAGGCCAATGTTGAGGCCGACAAAATCCTCAGCGATGCACGCAGTAGGCGTGATGAAATGATGGCTCAGATACAAAAAGAGAGCGCCGAATTAAAACGTGTAAAGGATGAACTTGCAGATGGCAATGAGTCCCCGCAGGTTTCGTCGGGATTATGAAACTGAAAAAGTGGTTTACAACGGGCGGAGCACTGGGCTTCGACCTTGATTGTATAAATAGCTGAGAGGAGAAAAGGGTATGGAGATTAGAAGATTTTATATTTGTGAGCATTGTGGCAACTTTGTTGGCATTCTTAGAAATGCCGGTGTTCCCATGACATGTTGTGGCGAAAACATGAAGGAGCTGACCCCCAATACAGAGGAAGCGGCAAACGAAAAGCATCTTCCCGTTATAAAGGTAGATGGCGATATAGTCACAGTAGATGTTGGCAGTGTGCCTCATCCCATGGGGGAGGATCACTACATAACATTTATATACCTTGAAACCGAAAAAGGCGGCCAGCGCAAGGCGCTAAGACCCGGACAGGAACCCTCTGTGAAGTTTGCACTGATAGACGACAAGGCCGTTGCGGCCTACGCCTATTGCAACCTGCACAAGCTATGGATGACCAAGATCTAAGCCTAAACACAAAAAGCAACCGCCCTCACATGAACATGTGGGGGCGGTTTTTTTGGTTTAAGGGGTTATCATGGTTACAGGTTTGCCAAGTGCTCTGGCGAGATTAATAATATGAAGTGTGCCGCGCGATTTACCGTCCCAAAATGCCAAAAGACTATCACAGCGCAAAGCTATAAGCTCGTTTCGCATCAGTGGGGCAAGCTTTGCCGGGTATTTATCGTATTGTGGGCGGATTATATGCTTTGGAATGCGGTGTGTGTCGGCATATATCTGAGCAAGCGTATCTACTCCGATGGCACCACCGCTTATTATTTCAATTACCCCGTCGGGCACATGAGGGGAGATATCAATACATGTGAGGGCTCGTGAGCCGACAATAGCGAGTTTCATTATGTGTACCTCCAAAATACAGATCACAAGAGTTAAGGGCTTGCTGCTGGGCTACGCAGTTGAAAACAGCACAATCAACACTAAGGAAAAGGGTCAGGCCGACGACAGCAAATAAGCATGTAGGGCCAAAGGGACATTTAATAGGAAAACAGAAACCCCCTCGTAGCAATTGCTACGAGGGGGTTTGGTATGCCTGATGCGATTCGAACGCACGACCCTCAGAGTCGGAGTCTGATAC
>CAYJGQ010000046.1:0-16006 GCA_964369885.1 uncultured Oscillospiraceae bacterium | reverse complement strand
ACAAAACCCTGCCCACACCCCACGGCCACACAAAGTTACCCCACTTCATCAAACCACGCGGCCGCCGCCTCCCCCGAGGGGGAGGAAGACACGACTTCGTCGTGTGGGTGGGGGGAGCGTCCAGTGCGGCCACGCACAGGGGAGAGTTGTGCCGTGACCACGCGGCCGACGAAGCCGTGTGGGAGGGGGGAGAGTCCGGTGCGGTCACGCACGGGGGAGAGTTCCACCGCGACCACGCATCTGCTAATGCTACGAGCGCAAAAATGACCGTCCCAATTTACTACGGGACGGTCATTTTTGTGGTGTAATGCGGATAAAGCTTAGTTAAAACTTATTTACACGGCCTTTGCATATGGCAATCGACACATTTATGTCGTCGTCAAATATAACAAGGTCGGCATCATATCCTGATACCAGGCTGCCCTTACGATCGGACAGGCCCAAGACCCTTGCAGGATTTTCGGTGATCATCTTGACGGCTTGAGGAATGCTAAGGCCGGCCTGTTTATGCATGACACGCACCAGACGGTCGGTGGTGGCAACACTGCCGGCAAAGGCACTGCGATCAAGGAGTTTTGCAACCCCTTCCTCAACAAGCACCTTTTGCCCGCTTTTAAGGCTACCAAGAATTGAGTCGCCGTCGGGCATACCTGCACCTCGCATAGAATCGGTGACCAGACATATGCGTGAGTTGTCCTTGAGTTTGCAGATCATGCGAAGCAGGTCGGGGGGGAGATGGCAACCGTCGGCGATGATTTCAACATCCATACCATCGAGGATGTAACCACTTTCAATTACGCCGAGATGGCGATAACCACCCTTGCGCACAATGCCGGACATTGCGCTGTAAAAATGGGTGATAAGCCTACAACCACGGTCGTAGGCCTCCTCAACCTCGCACAACAAGGCGTCCGAGTGACCAACCGAGCTAACAATGCCATTTTGGCGCATATAGTCCACAAGCTCAAGTGCACCATCCAGCTCAACGGCAAGACTCCAACGCAGAATTGCCCCCTTTGCGTAGTCTACAATCTCTTTGTAGTCCTCGGGTGTTGGAGATTTTAGGTATTTGGGGTCCTGTGCGCCGGCCTGCAAGGGGTTGAAATACGGCCCCTCAAGGTGAAGACCCAGGAGTTCAGGGCCATCGGTTAGCTGTTTTTGGGCGGCGTAAAATCCGTCTATGGTACGAAAAAGCTCCTCATTGCTGCTGGTGAGGGTTGTAGGAAGAAGAGAAGTGGTGCCGTGGCGAAGATGGGCTTTTGCACCCTCCACAATACACACATCGTTACAGTCCATGAAATCATGACCGCCACCGCCATGGGTATGCATGTCTATAAAACCGGGGCTTATATAACCACCCTGGGCATCAATTGTCATGTCCACCGCCTGGTGGTAGTCCTCTTTTTTGCAGACAGCCTGAATTTTATCGCCATCAATAAACACACAATATCCCAAAGTCGGGCCGTGTGGAAGCAAAACGGTGCCGTTTTCAACACAAATTTTCATAGCTATGACTGTTCCTTTCCTCCTGCTTGGGAATAATTATTTTAGATGCTTTACACGTGTGAAATACTTCTCTTCCAGATGACGGTTGGCCTCGTCACCGCCCACTGTATTAGCGCTCATCCAAACGGGAGGAGTAACACCGCGGTCCATAAGAATGCGACATGTCTCGATGAGAAGTAGGTTCCATACAAATGAGTTGCAAAGAATGCTACTACCTGCAACCTTTTGCTCAAAGTTATCAATGATGGCATTGGCATCGCCAAGAGGCACACAGCTATCCATCCACACATCCACTATTTCGTAGAGGTTCTGACCGCTGGGATGTCGTGCAGGGTGATCCTTGGGTACATTGTCACAGAAGGCAGTAGAGGTAATAGCCGCAACCTTCATGCCACGGCGCTTGGCCTCGGTGGCAACGTCGATGGTCATGGCATTAAAGCCATAGGCGTTACAAACGATGATTAGCTCACCCTCTTTGCAGTCGTACATATCCAGCACACGGGTGCCGTAGCCTGGGGTGCGCTCAACAATATTGGAGCGCTTGGCGCCCATTAGAAGATTGGTGCCGCAGTCCAGCATAGGATTCATAGGGGCAAGACCACCTGCACGCCACAGGGTTTCCTCAACCACCAAATTGGAGTGACCACCGGTGCCCACAATGTGGATTAGTTGATCTTTTTGGATGGCATCGGCCATAAGCTCGGCCACTGTGGTGATCTTGTCAAGGCCCTTATAAATATCCTCCATCAAACCGACGATGTCCTCAAAATATCTTTTTGTCTCTTTTCCCATTTCATCAGTCCTCGTTTCATAATATTTATTATATCAAACTCAAAAGAGTAAGACATCACTGTGTGATAATAGCGGTCAGATCATTTAGCACCGTTGTAAATGTGCTGTAAAACACCATATCGTTGTAGCGCACCGCAACCTGTGTTCCGTCGCTTAAATCTAAAAATTCAAGGCGGTCGGTAACCCCGTTTTTATAGTGATAGCTCACCGAAAGCTGCGGCTGTGATGTGGCCACAAGATTCTCATCAAGACGTGTGTTAACAGGTATGCCACATATGGTGTCAATTGCTTCCTGTGACAGTGGCTCCCCATCCTCTCCCACAACAAGCGAGGTGCCATCTTCGGCCTGCTGTATCCTTACCGTATATGATGCGGTGGGGGTGCTCAAAACAATGCTGTCCAAAAATGATGGGGTTACCTGAAATATATCATCTCCCAAAAAGTCCTCGTAGTTTTCGGACAAAAACATAAGTGAGTCGGGGGAGATGCTCAGCACCTGCTCTTGCAGGCTTGAGTCTACAAATGCACCATCCTCCTCAAGGGCTATAAGGAGTGTGTATTCCTGTCCGTCAATGGAAATATTGAGGGTGTAATCAGGGGTTTCAATGCTCTGCACATCCCCCACAATGCCCTCGCCGTACACCTTGGATATAGGTACAAATATACGATCCCAAACCGAATTCCAGTCAACACGCAGGTTTATGGGCGAGGTAAAGCTATACAAAATCAAATCTCCCGACACATCCGAACTGATGGAGTAACTGCGCTGGGGAGAGTTGTGGTCGGTAAGAGAAAAACTCTCAATACTGCTTAGGTTTTCGGCCGATATGGTGGGCAGTAGCGCAAGACTTTGCAGATCATCCGTGCCTATTAAAAAGCGCTCGCCGGTCATAGCGTCGAGAAGGTATACCAAGCCTGACTGAATATCGAGCATATAAAACTCACCGTCGGGGCCGCGACTGCTTGACATGATATACTCCATTGTGGCACCGCTTTGATCGAGGTATAGTACCGTTGCAAGGGGTGAGCCGGTGTCAATCTCGGTGCCCTGGGGTAGCTCGGTGGCAGGAAGGTGGCACAGACCGTAGTAGATTGACTTAAAAACCTCCTCGCTAAAGGGGACAGCACCTGCCCCTCCCGAAACCTCCATGCCTTCGGGGGTGCTTAGCATGGTTATGACACCAAACTCATTCTCAATGGCAATGCCAAGAATTTGGGAAACGGGTAGATCTATCATGTAGGTTTGCTCGGTAGTTTGGGGTGCCTGCTCCTGCTGGATTGGGACAAGGTGCAGGGCAAGCAGCGCTGCACCCAAAAGACAGAGCAGGATAGCTAATTTGTATAGGGTTTTTACATCTGCCTTCATACGCGTCTTCTCCTTG
Source organism: uncultured Oscillospiraceae bacterium (assembly GCA_964369885.1). Classification (GTDB taxonomy): domain Bacteria; phylum Bacillota; class Clostridia; order Oscillospirales; family Ruminococcaceae; genus Heteroruminococcus. Next base: position 12,326 of record CAYJGQ010000046.1, on the reverse strand, counting down.
CAACATAGGTGCCACCAAAGAATAGTATGGCAACACATATTCCCACACAAATGGCGGCCAGGGTCCAAATATTACTTGGAAGCACCGCAACACCACCAACAGAAATCTGTTTTGCAGGAATGCTCAGCACCTCGTGGTCGGGGGTGCAGTAGTCCAGCATTTGGGTTATCAGCTCGCGGTTAGCATAGGAGGAAATCGCCATAATATCATCGGCGTAAAGATGACCTGTGCCGGTTAAAATAAGGGTGGCTTTTTTATTACCATCAAGCGTTTTTTGGCTGATGGCACTAAGTACAAATGGGCCGGTGGGGTCATCCTGATTTTGCTCTATGCTCGACATATCATCAAGCGACTTGGTGTAGGAGCTGTCGGAGGATATCAGCAATGGGTCGATATCCAGCCCCGGAGCTATTTGCTGTGCGATTATTACCGGGCGACTTTGGGGCAGCACCGGGTAGTATTGATTGTCGGCAAAATATGTGTTTATGTCGTGGGTCATAAAAATACCTATGACATTCACGGCGTTGTTGTCGGTTTTTAGGGTTTGATCAAGTACGGCGGAGGAGTCCACCCCAAGGCCGTATTGCTCCATAAAGCCCTCAAGCAGTGGTAAACGCCCGGCCGAGGTACCTAAAAATGCCAGCACTGTGCCGCCGTTTTCCATGTAGGAGGAAAGCTCGGCTATTTCCCCCTGCTCAAAATCACGCGAAGGATTTGCAATTATTATCATGTTGGTTTTGGGGTCTATGCCCGACACCGAGACCGATTTTTCCGCCACAACAAATCCATTGCCCTCCAAAATGCCAAGCAGGGCAGAGGAGGGGGCCTCGTTGTGCCCCGAGGTTAACAAAACAGATGGTTGTTCGGTACGGGTGAGATTGTGAATGGCCGATGTGAACATCTGCTCGGCCTGAATTGTGGTAACGGTGCTACCTGTGCTGTCGGTGGTATACAGCTCCTCAAGCTTAACAATACGGCTAAATGTGCCGTTTTCAAACACGGCATCGTTTTGCTCCACCATTATGCCGCGGTCATGGAAGTAATCCATCGTCATGGGTTGGGTGTAGGGGTCGGCATAAACCACCGACAGTAAATCGCTGTAATTATCGTAACGATCGAGAATTTCTCCTGCCACCGAGAAATAATCCTCCTGCGATGAAAAAACCGTGACGGTGATGGGCTGGGTCAGGCCGTTCATCAGGTCGTATGTTGTGTCGGACAGGGCATAAAGACGGCTATCGGTCATATCAAAACGCCAATCAAATCGTTCCGAGGCCTCCTCAAATAGTGCAATTGTGCAGATGCAAATGCCCAGAATAATGACCGCAGACAGTATGATAACATGTTTATGTTTAAGTTGTAGTTTTTTCATAACGGTTACCTTTTTCCTTAGTAGCAAACTCTTTTTAGCTTTAGCAGGTGGCAGGCAAGACCTAAAAACAGGGTGGTCATTGCAAGGTAATACATAACATTGCTAAGATCAAAAATGCCCAGTGTAAATGGTTCAAAGTAGTAGTTTGCCGAGGTATAGCGTAGTATTGTTTTAAGTATTGGTTGTGAAACATAGGAGCTTATAATGCCACTCATCCATAAAAACAGCGATATACTATAACTTACAACGGCCGACACCACCTGATTTTCGGTGAGGGAGGAAACAAAAAGTCCTATGGCTATGAGCATTGCGCCAAACAGCAACACACCAACATAGTTACCCACGCTGACAAGCGGTTGGGGCGAGCCGAGCAGTGCCAAGGTGATGGGGAATATAACGGTTAAAACAAGCGCCATGGCGTAAAAGGCCATGCAGGCCAAAAATTTACTCAGCACCACATCCCATTCGCTTATAGGCAGTGTAAATAAAAGTTGATCTGTTTTTAGTTTTTTCTCCTCCGAGAAGGAACGCATGGTCAAAAGGGGGATACAAAACAAAATTTGAGAGGACAGTCCCGAGAAAAAAGGGGCTATATCACCACTTTGGACAAATAGAACGCTTGAAAAAAACATGACCCCGGCGATGAAAAAGAATATCGCCAAAAAGACATATACAGTCATGGAAGAAAAATATAGTTTTAGTTCTTTTAAAAAGTTAGCTTGCACATCTTCACCTCTTAACATGGACTTGAGCAGACACTATACACCTATATACCGACACAATGGGCACAAAAGCAGTGTCAATTTGTAGTGCTTAAAGTTGTTTTACCGAACCTCGTTCCACCAAAAGCGGCGAGAGCACCAGCTTTCTTGTGGTGTGCACCTTGGAATTTTGCGAGGAGTTCACCTGAGAGGCTATGGCATCCACCACCATACAGCCAATATCATCGGTGTTTTGTGATATGGAGGTCAGGGGAGGGGACTGACAGTCACAAAGATCTATGTCGTCAAAGCCCATCACCGAAATGTCGTCGGGGATACTGTGGCCGGTTTCGCGCAAAAAGCGCATAAACTCTATGGCCATGAGATCATTTAGTGCAATTACAGCGGTACAGTCTTTATTTTGTGATAATAGTTTGCTAAACAGCCTTTTTTGGGCAGGCCAAAGTGAGCGGTTATTCATTTCAAGCACCGAGTGCTCAACCGTCATAAGGCAGGAGTCATTACAGGGTAGGCCATGGTGTTCAAGCTGGGTTTTTATACCGCTCCATAAAGATTTACGGCTATACCTAAACAGCGGCGGGGATAAAAAAGCTATGTTTTTATGACCCTTTGATACAAGGTGGTCCACCGCAATTTTGCCGGCCTGAAAGAAGTCATAAGAAACGCAGTCACAGTAAAGATCATCAAACTGCTGATCAAGTAAAATTATTTTAACACCCTGATTTATGGCGGTTTGGATGACAGAGGAATCCACACTTACCGAGGACAGCAAGATTCCCATGACACGCCCCTGACGCAGACGGTTTATGTGCAGAGCCTCAAGCTCGGGGTCATTTGCGCTGTTACAAAACACCGGAACCAGGTTGTTTTTGCGACAGTGTTTTTCAATGCTTAGCATAAGGCTTGAGAAAAACGGATTTGAAAAGGAGGGAAATATTATGCCAATATCTCTGGTGTTGCCACTTTTAAGCATTTTGCCATATAAGTTTGGCTCATATTTAAGCTTGCTGGCCCAGTGATTAACCCTATCCCGTGCGGCTTTGCTAACGGGGTAGTTTGAGTTGCTGAGCACGCGCGAAACAGTAGCGGCCGAAACCCCTGCTTTTTTGGCTATATCGGTTATTGTAACCGGTGCATTATTTCCCTTCATCTTAAAACGCTCCTGCAATTATTGTGTACTGTAACCAAAGGCCGCGGAGCTTTGCCCCACACCCTACAAACTTTTTAAGAAGGTTTTGCGGCGGCCATGCCATCGTGACAGGTCGGATGTTTTGCCGAGTAAAAACCAAAAGAATAATTATGATGCCGCTCCGTGTGATTTATTGACAGGTAACACAAACCCCACAAATCATCGCGAAGCGACACCATAGTTTTTTACTGTAAGTGATTAAAGCGGTGCTCCAAATATCAAGTTGGGCAGGAAGAGAACCAAATCTTCGAATAGCAGAAGAATTAGAACCTCGATTAGAATGGCTACAAAGAAGGGGATAGAGGCCTTGAATACCTTTTCAACCGGGCAGTTAAGGATGCCGCATACGGTGTATATGGCGGTGCCTACGGGAGGGGTCATAAGGCCGATGTTAACAACCGTCATCATAAGAATACCAAAGTGAACGGGGTCAACATTTAGCTGGGTTAACATGGGTAGGAAAATGGGGGTGAGCAGTAGTACATTGATGTTTGTATCAATAAACATGCCCGAAATTAGGAAGTATAAAAGGATAAGACCCATCAAAACAACACCATTGCTTGTTACGCCAAATAGGAAGGAAGAAAGCGCCACGGGCAGCTGTGCATAGGTAACAGCATAGCCAAAAATACCCGACATGCAGACGATGATAAGCAGGGCGCCACAGTCGCTGATGGTATTTTGAAGTGCCATCATAAACTTCTTAAAGGTAAGTTCTTTGTAGGCAAATACACCGATGACTACTGCGTATACAACGGCAAAAGCACCGGCCTCAGAGGGGGTGAATACGCCAAAACGGATACCTACAATCAGGATTATGGGGAACAAAAGAGCGTACTTGGATATCCAAAGTTGCTTTAGGATTTCCTTGGCAGAGGCTGCCTTAACATCGGGAGCAGGCACATCATACTTATGACGCTTAGAGGTGATGGCAACGGTGGTCATCAGGGCAATCATCATAAGAACACCGGGTATGATGCCGGCGGCGAATAGTCTGCCGATCGACACACTGCCAACAAAGCCGTAAACAATCAGGCCCATGCTGGGGGGGATTGTTGCGGTGATAAGGGAGGTTGAGCAGGTTACAGCGGCGGTGTACTCGGCGGGGTAGCCCTTGTCCACCATCTGCTTGCCCAAAATGCGGGCCTCCATGGCGGCATCGGCGGTGGCCGAGCCCGAAACGCCACCCATCAGGGTGCTAAGCACCACGTTTAGTTGTGCAAGGCTACCGGTCATTTTACGGGTAAATACCTTTGCAAGGTCAAGAAGTTTTTGGGTAATACCTGTTTCGTTCATCAAATTGCCGGCAAAAATGAAGAAGGGCACGGCCAAAAAGGTGAACGATTGAGTATTTGTAATAACACGCTGTGCAATAATGCTCAAAGGCAGTTCGGGTGTTACAAGAAAAAACGCTATACCCGACAACCCAATTGCATAGGCAATCGGCATTCCGATGAGCAATGCAATAACAAAAACAATCAGTAATACAGTCATTTGTCTTCTCCTTTTCCAAAGATTTGCATTGAATGGCGCCAAAAGCTATGCGCTACGTAGAGTTTTTAATTTTTTAACATTGCCAATGATTTTTTCAATGGCAGTTAGGGACAGCAGGGTACATCCAACAGGTAGGCTGGAGTTTACCCATGCATAGGTAATGGTTAGGGTTTGAAACTTTCTGTCGAAATTTTGTATGGTGAGATCCATGCCGTTTTTGATAAGGAAAATCGACACAGAGAAAATTACGATATTGATAAACAGAGCAATGGAAGTTTGTAGCATGGGGGGTGTTTTGCGCACAAGAATGTCAACACCCACAAATTTGTCACCGCGGTAGGCCACATCAGCCCCCACAAAGGTTATCCAAGCGAACATAAGCTGCGAGATATCAATACTCCAGATAATAGGCATTTTAATAAATCGCATCCAGATAGAAATAAATACCAAAACTACTATTGAAATTATAAGAACTGAGCAGAACATGAGTTCAATTTTACCCAGTTTTTCATATGCTTTTCTCAACAATACCACCTTCCTCACTTTCGTATAAAATAGGTGTTGGGTTACTTAAAATTTACAAAAAATACCACACGATACTTAAAAAAAGAAAAAGGAGGATAACAAAACGGGTGTGCTTATGCACAGTTAAAACCGAATTGATATCCTCCTTTTTGCGTAAAGTAAAAGTATATTAAGAGCTAATTAGGCAACAGCGCCCATTTCTTCCATAAGGGTTGCACGAAGCTCGGTGAAGCCAAGTTCTTCGTAAAGAGGGGTGGTAGCGTCGATGAAGGCGGTCTTGTCTTCAATCTCAACAATTGTGCCACCGTGGGTGGAAACAAACTCTTCCTCAAACTTAGCAGCGTTATCAAGCATTACCTGCTGCTGCTCGATACCCATCTCTTTACCCGACTGTAGCAGTACCTGCTGGTACTCTGCGGGCATGGAGTTGAAGTATTCAGCACCCATAACTTCGCAAGCGATCAGCTGGAAGTGACCGGTCTTGCTCAGTACGTTTGCAACTTCGTACATAAGGGAGGACTCGATGGCAACGCTCTGGATTTCGCAACCCTCAAGGCCGCCAAGCGAGATGGACTGGTAAACTTCCGAGAAAGCCATAGGAGTAGCAACAGCGCCCATAGCATTAACGGTACCAACACAAATGTCGTTGCCGATAGTTCTCAGACGAAGACCGTTTAGGTCAGCAGGAGCGCTAACTTCGGTGTTGCAAAGCACGTTACGCTCGCCCGAGTACCAGTTGCCAACAACCAGCTGTAGGCCGCTCTCGTTAAGCTCTGCAACCCACGAAGCGTAGGAGGGAGTCTCAACGATCTTGTTGATGTCCTCAACGTTTTCAAGCAGGTAAGGCATCTGAATTAGGCCAAACTCAGGAACATAGGAAGCAAGACGGCTGGGGTCGGTACCTGCCATGATGGGGGCGCCGGCCAGAGCCTGCTCAACTACGTCGTCGTTTTCGCCAAGGGCGTTGTTGTAGAAATTCTCAACAGTGATGCCGCCGTTGGACTGAGCCATAATCTCCTCGCCCCACTTGGTAGCCATCTGGGCGTAGGAATCGGTGTCGGGAGAAGAGATGTTGTGGTTGATAACAAAAGTTTCAGCGGGGGCTTCGCCCTCAGCGCCTTCGGATGCAGGGGTTTCGCCTTCGGATGCGGGGGCTTCGGTGGTGCCGCCGCAAGCAGCAAACATCGAAACAAGTACTGTTAGAGCTAGGATACAAGCCAATAACTTCTTCATAACTTAAAGAACCTCCTTGTTTTTTTAGAACTTAATATTAGTAAACAGATGACGTCTTTATCCGCTAAATTATAAACTTATACGTCTAAAAACCGACCTCTGTTTTCTACAAATTAATTATTTGCGAATAAGGTTTAGAATATTTCGTCCTGCAATCATTTCTTTTTGCTCGGATGATATATCGGCCATATCCACAATTGCAAAGGACGAACCGGCATCAAATATCGGCATGTTTGTACCAAAAATGAGCCTTTGTGCACCAAAAAGCTTGCAAACATCCTCTACCTGCAAATAGCCACGCAGACCACTGGTTTCAAGGTAAAGGTTGTCAAAGCGCTCAAGCAGGGGATAGGTGTAGCGGTCCATGCGATATGTCAAATTTGAAAGAATGAGCTTCAGGGTTGGGTGGGCTGCCAGTATTCGGGCAAGCTCGCCCCAGGGGAGCTGGTCTGCATCCAAAAGAAGTGGTGTGCCGCTGTTTGCAAGTGCCTCAAACATTCCGGGGCAAAAAACCTCCTCGGTGCAAAAGTTGTGCTGGGTGGGCCTTGGGAATATGCGTGCCATCTTTACATCGGCATCAATAAGAGCCTTTTCAAGTGCCGGGCCGTTTGGGAAATCACCTGCAACGCCGGGCAGTACAACCCAGGCCGACATCAAATTGTCGGGGAAGGCGGCAACCTCCTTTGCTACAAGGGAGTTGCCCATCTTGGCCTCGTACTCAAGGGCCGAAAAATGGGTTACAATTGCCTGCGAAATGCCAAGATCGCCCAGTATTTTTATTGTTTGATCGGTCGAGCTTACCTCGTGTGGGGTGGGGGTACATCTTGTTCCCACCCAGACATTACAATCAATATACTTCATAATTATATAATACCTCACTCATGGCTAATATGCTTAGGCCTTTATTCCGTCAAGAATTCGCTGAGCATTTCCTGAGAAAATATCACTCTTTTCTTCGGGGGAAAGATCTGCATACAGCACCTGACCAACACAGTGCTTTACATCCAAAAACGGGATGTCGGTACCAAATAAAATCCGCTTTGAACCTGCAACCTTTACCATCCACTCAAGACATCCCTCAAGCATAGAGGAGGAGGTTACATCGTAGTAGACGTTTGGCACATCCAGCGCGCTTTCGACAGCCAGGGTGCGCAGATGAATGCCACCGGTGTGCCCCATCATTATGGGGGTGTCGGGGTAGGCCTTGGCTATCTCAACACAATCGGCTATGCCAACCGTGTCCATAACATGTATTAGCACCGGGCACCTTTTTTCATTGGCAAGCTCAAAAATATAATCACAATTTTTCTTTTGTACTCGGTAGCGGTGGGTTTCGGGATGAAGTTTTATACCAAAAAAACCATCCTTGCCAAAGCGTTCCAGTTCCTTTGCGGCCTGCAGGGGATAGTTTGGGTTAACCGCAATAAAGGCTCTTGCATCGGGGAAATTATCAATAGACCTTGCGGCAATGTCGTTGCCCAGGGTCATCTCGCCTGCAAGGGGCCACAGGTGGGAAAAGAAAATGCTGTCAATTCCGCTAAGCTTTAGGGAGCGCACCATCTTTTCATCGGTAATCTCGACCTGCCGCATATTGTACCAAACACCCAAATGGGCATGCATGTCAATTATTTTGTAGCTTGTGTCATGTCGTTTATCGTATATCACAGCATACACCTCATTTAAGGTTATTTGGATTTTTGCATGGCCTTTACCAGTTGGTTTGCTATGTGGGCACAGCCAAGCTCGTTTGGATGATCATCATCGGCTATAAAATCGGGGTTTTGGGGCAGAAGCTTTAGCCCGTCCACCACGGTATAGCCATATTTTTCGGCCTCAAGCTGTGTGAGCCTGCGTACGCTGTCTAAATGGTTTGACACGGTGGGGTCGGTGCAAAGCCCTGTGATGCGGGGTGCCGTTATAACATAGACATCACAGCCCTTGTAAATGCTGTCAAAGCTTGAGAAAAATTCGGGCACATTGGCCTGCATCAAGGGGGCATTTTCCTCTTGAATAGAGTCGTTGATGCCGTAGGCCACCACTACGGTGTGGGGATTATAGCTGTTCTCAAAATCCAGCACATCGGGGTCAAATTTCTTGCCACCTATGCCAAAATTCATAAAATCCATACTAAGTTCCCCGGCCACAAGCGAGGCCCAAGAAAATGACGGGCGGGGAGAGGTCATGCCCTGTGTCAGGGAATCGCCATAAAACAGCAGTCGACGCTCGCTACGCTCCACCGGCTGTGCATCGCCTATAGATATATCAAATACGCGGGTACGCACAAGGTGGGGAAGCCAGATTGTGATGGTCGATCGGGCCGACATGGTTCTGTGATAGGTTACGCTACCGCTTTGGGTATTATCCTCAAAGGTGGCACTTTTAATGTAGGTGCCGTTTTCGTAGATGTCAAACACCACGTGGGCACGGGCAAAGTTATCACAGGCAAAGCAAAAGGAGATCTCATCAGCATCGGTGCTAAACTCCAAACGCACACCGGCGGTGCAGTTTATGCGCACTGCAACGGCATCGGGGTGGTTACTATGCTTTAGGCTGTCCAGCTGCGCCTGTGTAAAGCGCAGTGGGGTATATGAGCCATCTCTCACTTCAAGATCGGTTTGTCCTATAAAAAATGGCGAATAATCCATGGTAGGCGCTCCGTATTCATTCCACAATTTTTATGACTCGGTGCAGTGCTTAGCCCTCAAGCTTTGCAGCACTCTGACTGTCTATATAAAGTATGGCATTATTGTGACGGCGCATGATGGTGGCGGGGCACTTCTCCGAAATCTCGCCACTTAGTGTTTCGGCCACTGCATTTGCTTTTGTGGGGCCGGGAACCGAGCAAAATAGATATTTGCCCGACATAATGGTGGGGATTGTCAGGGTAACAGCCGTCTTGGGAACCTCATCAAAGCTGTTAAAGCACTTGTCGTTTACCTGCTGTTGACGGCACATGTCGTCCAGCATCACCTGTTTCATGGGTTTTGGGTCATTAAAGTCGGCAACATCGGGGTCGTTAAAGGCGATGTGTCCATTCTCGCCTATGCCCAAAAATACCACATCAACACCCTCGCTCAGAAGATCGTTGGTGTAGGTAGCACACTCCTTGTCGGCATCCTGCATGGTGTTGATGTAGTGCACCGACTCGGCAGGAATATTAACATTATCAATTACATGAAGCTTTAGATAGCTTGCAAAGGATCTTGTGTCCTCACTGCTAAGCCCTACATACTCATCAAGGTGGTAGGCCTTAATGCGGGTCCAGTCGATGCGGCTGTCCTTTATAAGGGCGGAAAGTATGTCGTCCTGGGAAGGAGCAGAGCCAAATATGATGTTAATGGAGCCCTTTTCTGCCTGCAATTTCTCTATAACCTTAGCAGCATCATCGGCGGCGGCGGCGCCCATGGTCACACGATCGCCAAACTGTTTTACGGTTAAAAGGTCGGTAGTAAACATTTTTTCCATTAAAATACACCTCAAAAGTTAAATTTATCGACAAAAACGAAAGAATATCGGACATTTAGTAATCGTTATCTATGAACAGTATATTACCTTTTTTTATATTTTTTGTCAATAAAATTGTGAAAAATTTTAATTAAATAGTTAAGTATAGTGCATTTTAATGCAAAAAACTGTAGGTTAAATATTGCTAATATAATGGTGGTCTGATATAATAGCAGAAAATGTTTACTGACAAATAACGGTAAATACTTATGGAGTGGCTAAAAATATGTTAAATGTGACGGGGCTTAAAAAGCAGTATGGCAGTTATATGGCGGTAAATGATATATCATTTAGTGTGAATACAGGTGAGGTGGTGGCACTGCTTGGCCTTAATGGTGCAGGCAAAACCACCACTATGAATATGATAACCGGCTACAGCGCCCCCACCGACGGTCAGGTGACCTTATTTGGCGAGAGTGCGCAGGACAGTGGGCTTTTGATGAGAAAAAATGTGGGTTATCTACCCGAGACCCCACCTTTGTATCAGGACCTTACCCCAAGTGAGCATTTGGAGTTTGTATGCCGTGCAAGGGGCATACCCGACAGTGAGATAAAGGCCGAGGTAAAGCGGGTATGTGAACTTGTGAGTATAACCCACATGGCGGGCAAACTTATTCGCAACCTATCCAAGGGATACCGACAGCGTGTGGGCTTTGCTGCGGCGCTGGTGGGTGACCCGAAGCTAATTATACTTGATGAACCCACCGTGGGGCTTGACCCCATGCAGTTAATAGAAATAAGAAAGCTAATTATTTCGCTTGCACCGGAGCATATGATTATTATAAGCTCCCATATACTAAGCGAGGTGTTTTCGGTTTGCACACGTATTGTGGTGCTAAACAAAGGGGTGCTTTGTGCCGACCTTTCAAAAGAGGAGTTTTTGGCAAGCATTCTTGAAAGCTCCAAGATAACTGTACAGATGCCACCCAAAAGCCCCGACATAACCGAGATTTTGAGCAGCACACAAAATGTGGAGAGCTGTCAGCCAAAACCGGCAGGTCCCCTTGGGCTGTGTGAGTATGAGCTTACAATGAAAAACAAGGATGAACACAGCACAGAAATTTTTGAGCTGCTTTCCAAAAACAATTTGTCTGCTGTGTCAATTTACCATTCCCATAAGTCGCTGGAAGATGCATTTATGGAGATAGCAGGAGGGAGCACAAAATGAAGTACGATTATGTAAATGAAAAGGCAAAACGTTATTTTTTCAAGGGCAAAGAGCTGTTTCCCATTGTTGAGATTTATCATGACTGTGTAGCGCATCTTTCAAATACCACATTGCAGGATTTCTTTTTGGATTTTGATAAAATTGTGGCGGCCTGGAATGTGGCAAACGATGAGATGGATGTTAGGTTTAAGGGGATGCTTCCCAATAGACCTGTCATGGGCACGCCATTGTCATATGGGCATTTGATATGCCTTGGCGGTGATGTTACATTTCCTGTGGATGGCGAGCCTGCGGTTCATCCATTTGCACAGGACATAGACCACGCAATAGAAATACTAAAAGAGGCGCAGGGCAAAGATTTTGCCCAGAACAAGTGGTTTAGGCATTACCTTGACATGAACGCCCGTCTGAACGAAGCCTTCCCCGAGAAAACCTCGGTGATGAGTGGGTTTTCCCACCAAGGGCCACTGACCAGCGCCACCTTGATGCGCGGACAGGACTTCTTTTGCGATCTGCTTGACGAGCCCGAAAAGTGTAGCGAGTTTCTGGGTCTGATGACCAACAGTATAGTTGAGTACAAAAAGTGCGTTGCAAGGCTAAATGGCGAGCCCGAGATATCCCCCGACATGGGTTATCTGGCCGACGACTTTGCAAGCCTTGTGTCGCCGCCTTTGTGGGAGGAATTTGTACTGCCGTTTTGGAATCAGTACTACGAGGGCACCACTACCTCAAATGAAAGATTTGTACACTGCGAAAACCTGCTACCCCTCCACCTAAAGTACCTAAAGGGTGCCGGAATAACCATGTTCCAACCCTCGGTGTCGGATGCTCTGACGCTTGAGAACGTAAGGGCCAATACCGATGTTGAGTTTGACTGGCTACTTTATGCCTATCATATAACCGAGATGTCGGATCTGGAAATTCAGCAGTGGGTTGATAAAACAGTAGAATTTGGCATAACCACCATAAGAACCCAAATTGGTACATTTGGACTTGTAAACAACAAAGAAGACCGAATTTTGGCCTTTTTGCGAGCATTTGATAAATATGCTGTAGCCGAGTAAACACAGCCGAATTTTGGGAGTATAGTATGCATATGAAAAAGCACACCATCGGGAT
>CAYJGQ010000045.1:0-16126 GCA_964369885.1 uncultured Oscillospiraceae bacterium | reverse complement strand
GGGTCAAACTTTTTTCAAAAAGTTTGTGGGGTGTGGGGCAAAGCCCCACGGTCTTAGGGGGGGCACGCCACGCCCCACGGTCTGAATTGTGTGTATGCAGCTGATATTGTATTTTGCACTCACAAAGTTTTGGGTGGCGGCATAGTATGGTAGAGATACGCAGTGGGCGGCCTTTGGTACAACAAGGTGGCGGTATTCGAGCGGTGGCCTTTTTTGCATGAGTGAAAGCGGTCTACAAAATAGCCGCAGAAAAAGTCGCCGCCATTAAAATAGTTCCCTCGTCCGCCGCTGTGTGGTGGCGGACAGGGGAACATGCAAAGCCGATATCCGCTGTATGTGTGGGGTTACATAAGCCCCAAATACTGCGCCGTCTCATTTATTTGGGGCGGCGCAGCGGTGTGCTTTAGGGTGCAATTGTAAACGTGTTGTTAATGCTTTTGGCTTTTTATTGACCTTTTGGCCATGATAATGTACAATAAATTGGAATGTCATCAAATAATAGGGGTGGACAACCCCTGTATAGAAAGTAAAAAACGGAGGTATTTTGGCGTGGTAAAGATTTCTCCATCGGTGCTCTCGGCCGATTTTGCAAATTTGGAGCAGGAGCTTCTGGCGATAAAAACCGCAGGGGCAGATATGATACATGTGGATGTTATGGACGGCACATTTGTGCCCAACTTCAGTCTTGGAATACCCGTAATTGAGGCCATGCGCCGTGTAAGCGATTTGTTCTTTGATGTGCATCTAATGATCGCCCGCCCCGGCGAGTACATAGAGGCCTTTGCAAATGCAGGGGCAGACCTTATAACTGTACATGTGGAAACCCAACCCGAGCAGACCGATGAAATAATAGGCATGATAAAGGCAAAGGGATGCAAGGTTGGGCTTACCCTCAACCCCGGCACACCCATAGAGCGCCTTTTGCCATATTTGCCCCGTATAGATCTTGCACTTGTTATGGCGGTGCAACCAGGTTTTGGCGGACAGTCCTTCAAGGAGGATATGCTGCCTAAAATCGCCGCAATAAGGGACGAGGCCAAGAGAATTGGCAAAACAGATCTGATTATACAGGTAGACGGCGGCGTGAACGAAGAAACCGCCTCGGCATGTATAGAGGCCGGAGCTAACTGTTTGGTGGCCGGCTCGGCTGTGTTTGGCAAGCCCGACTACGCTCAGGCAATTTCGTCACTGCGTGGATAGGCTGCACAATATCGGTCAATAGGTTTTACAAAGGAAGGGGGATTACCCTATGAAACTTAGTACAATGCAGGGAAAGGGCGTATATCTGCAGCAGTATAAAGAGCCTGCACTGTCAAGAGAGATACGCACATTCCTCAACACCTCTGCAAACGACGATAAAATTGATCATGAGGTGGGCAAAGACCCTGCCACCATGGAGCCCGAGGATATTATACAGGTGGCACGCCTTGCCAATATTATAGACGAGCGTGACGGCAATCCGCTGTACAAAAAACTTTTGCGTGCGGCCTATAAAAACATAAAAACCGTGGTGGTGGACGCCCTCGACGACGAGCCCTATGTATCCAGCCAAATTGCACCGCTTCTTTTTTACAGCGAGGAGGTAATGCTTGGGCTAAAGGCCGTTATGAGGGCCACAGGTGCCGAGGTTAACCACATTGTGGTGTATAAAAACCTTAAGGACACGGCCATTCGCATACCAAATACAATAGACGGCGTAAAGGTGGACAGAATAGGTGGTAAGTATCCTGTAGAATCCCACATCGGCGCCGAGCTTGGCCTGCGTCGTTCCTTTGTGACTGTGGGCATATGCTCGCTTATACACTTTGCCCGCGCGCTGCGCAGTGGGCAGGTACAGCGCACCTCATTTGTAACGGTGGCCGGCAACTGCGTGGGCAACCCCTCAAACCTTGAGGTGTCGCTTGGTATGAGCCTTGAGCAGGTGTTGGAGCGTTGTGGCCTTGTGGATAACCCCACCCGAGTGGTTGTGGGTGGTTCGATGACCGGCATACCTGTCATAGATACCGAGAACACCGTTATCTCGCAAACCACCAGAGCGGTGCTTGCCTTCCGTGAACACGAGCGTGATTATCACTTTACCTGCATTGGTTGTGGCAAGTGTCTGTCGGTTTGCCCATCAGGGCTTGATCCCCACACCATATACAAATGCTTAACACGGCGCAAACCCTCCGGACTTGTGGGGCAAAATGCTGAAAAATGCATTGACTGTGGCACATGTAGCTATATATGTCCTGCAAAATTGCCACTTTCCACCACCATAGGACAATACGCCTACACACAGCAAAAGGAGGTGGACGAGTATGAAGTTGATCCAGCATGATGCGCCCCATATTCGCCACAGCGACAGCAATAAAACCGTAATGGGTGATGTAATACTAACCCTTATGGCACTTTACCTTATAGCCGTGAGTTTTTATGGGCCAAGGGTGTTTGTTATGCTACTTGTATCGGTGCTTTGCTGTACTTTGACCGATATGTTGTGTACATTACTGCGCCGCCGTGCCGTAAATTTTAGAGATTTCTCCCCCGTGGTTACAGGGCTTATACTGCCTTTGCTAATGCCGGCTACCATACCGTTTTATGTAATAATTGTGGCCGGGGTGTTCTCCATAATGGTAATAAAGCATCCCTTTGGCGGACTTGGAGAGAATATATTTAACCCTGCCGCAGGTGGCATGGCCTTTGCCATAGCCTGCTGGCCAAATCTTGTATTTTCCTACCCTGAACCCTTTTCAAACATACCCATATTTGACACCTCGAGTGTGGTTACCGTTACAGGCGATGCCAATGCACTGCAACACGGTGGTGTCCCCGGTGAGAGCATAGGAGATATGATGCTTGGCCTTACCGCAGGTGGTGTGGGCACAACCAGTATTTTGGTTATCATAGCCTGTTTTGTATTTTTGGCCTACCGACGCACAATACCGTTTATACAGCCCCTGGCGTTTATGGCGGCAGTGGCTCTGGTAGCGCTTATTTTCCCCCGAGTTGATCTTTCGGCAGGGGAGTCGGTGCTCATCGAGCTTTACTCGGGTTCACTGATGTTTGGTGCCGTATTTTTACTAAGTGATCCTGTTACCTCGCCAAAAAGATTTTGGGCAAGGCTGTGCTATGGTTTTGTAGCCGGCATTGTAACCATGATATTCCGCCATGTTGGGGCGTACGAGCAAACCGTAACATTTGCGGTGCTTTTAATGAATGTGTTCTCGGCCGAGTTTGACCGCGGAGTTTTGTGGGCAGGTCGCCGCATTGCACAAAGGAGGGCTGGCAGTGAAGCTTACGAGGAATAAAAGAGCCTACCGTTTTTATAAAAATACTACGGGGCTGTTTGGGAAAAACGTACTGCTCAGCGCCGGCGTGGGTCTGCCCTTTGTGGTCATGGCGGCGGTTAGTTTAAAGTCGGCCGTGGCACTGGTTATAGCCATGATTTGCTCCACCGTGCCGGCCTATATTGCCAGCATACTTCTGGGCAAAAAAAGCGAAATTTGGTTGCGCACCGTTGTGGGTAGCCTTGTGGCGGTGGGCGGCGTTTTAATCGCTCGTCCCATAATTAGCCTGCTTTCTCCCGAAATATTTGATGCACTTGGCATATTTATGCCATTAATGGCAATTAACAGTCTTATAGTAAGTTGCTCTACCTCCAAAAAATTCAGCACAAAAGGAATGATACGCAAACTCATATTTGGTGTCATGGGTTTTTCGGTCGTGGCAATTTTGGTGGGTGGCCTGCGCGAAATTTTGGTGGCGGGCAATCTGTGGGGCGTTAGCGTTGCCCAACCTGGACTGCCCATAGCCGGCACTGTTTTTGTGGGATTTTTGTTCCTTGGTTTTTTGGCGGCACTTGTGCAAAGCGGTGGACGTCTTATTACCGCCATAAATCACCGCATTGACAACCCCACCCTTGAGGAGCTTGAACGACAGGAAAAAGAAAGGATGGTGGACTGATTATGAATACCCTTGCAGGTGTTTTTGGCATATTTATTTCGGCCGCCATTCTTGAAAATGTTATATTTGTTCGCCCTGTGGCGCTTTCGGCCTCGGTTACCAAGGATAAACATCGCAAAAATTTGTTTATCTTCTCGCTTGCGGTGCTTATTTTGTGTACTCTGTCCGCGCTTTTGGGTAGTGGTATGCGTTACGCGCTGGACGCACTGCTTCCAAATTTGCCCGACTACGGCACCGATGCACTCATGATTGTGCCGGTGCTTATGGCCTATGGTGCGGTGTATGTCACTATAAAGTACAAATTTACAGAACATCTGCCCCGTTTTGATGGCCTGCTGGCAGGGGCCACCCTCAGCGGTGCGGTGTATGGCAACCTGCTTATTGCCGGCGCAACCGAGCTTAATCTCCTAAATTCCGTGGTCTACGGACTGGGTACAGGTTGCGGTATGGTGCTGGCCATTTGGGTGCTCGGTGTGATATCACGTCGCATGGCACTTAGCGATATTCCAAGAGCTTTTAAGGGTATGCCTGTAATGCTGCTATATTTGGGAATAATATCTTTGATACTCTACGGACTTTTGGGGCACAATCAGCCCACATAAAGTTTTTTCACTCTGCCTGTATATTGCTATGGGCGAGCGACTATATTTATATCGCATATCTGTGGTGGTAGGCGCATTTAAATAAGCAATCATGCCCATGCGCCCTTGACATGCCACATGCTTTGAAGTTTTGCCGTAATGCCAATTTTCTAAAGTGTGGGTGTCGTATTGCCCATGTGGTGGTGCGTTTTGTAACGCTCACACCGCCCCTGCTGTGGGGTGGCGAGTTTATATTTGCAGAGCTAATATTTTGTAAACCACGGGTAGAGGTAATGATATGGCCAAGAAAAATAAGATTGTACGTGGAAAATCACTTTATCGCAGGGGGCATATTTCGCCTGTGAAAATACTTGTAATTGCAGCCTTGGCAACAGGGCTTTTTGCGGTGGGATGGTTTTTGTACGAGCCAATTTACAGCCTTATTATGGGCATAGACATACTTCCCCAGGAGCCATCGGAATCCTCGAGTGACACACAGCCGGATCAAAGCCAGTCCGAGCAGACGGTACAACCCGACACACCAATGTATCCCGAGGATATAACAATGGCCTACCTACCGCCCGAGGTGGTAAGGGATGAACAGCTATTGTTAGAGGCCATGGGGGAACTGCCCTCTAATGTAAATGCACTGCTTATAGATATAAAAGACAGCAGTGGCATACTGCACTACCAAAGTCGCCTGCCGGTTGCGGCATCAGGCGAGCTAATAGCCCCAGAGGCAGGGGAACTTGCCGAGGTTACCGCGGTGATTAGCGATGCCGGCTATGTGGTGGTGGGTAGGGTGTGGGCATTTGAGGACCACACGGCGGCAAACTACCTCACGGGTGCGCAGGTTATGTATCAGGAAACCGAATACACCTGGATTGATGACAGCGTTGATTTGGGTGGTCAGAGTTGGCTTAATCCCTATTCCGAACTTGCACAGGGTTATATAGCCGATATTGTTACCGAGGCCATGGGCATGGGGGTAGAGGGCATAGTGCTTGACGGTGTGCAGTTTCCCACCGGGGTGGGACTTAACCTTGCAGGCTATGGCGACACAGGCGAGCTTGCCCGCAGTGAGGTTTTGGGCGTGTTTGCGCAGGAGATAGACGACATTGTTAAGCGCTGGGATGGCGTGGGCTGTTGGAGGTACTTTGAGGCCGATGAACTTATGACCCCCGACACAGATGAGCTGTACGGCCCATATGGCGGCGATGTGCAGAGCCTTGTGGCCGACGCCGAGCTCATGATAAATGTAATGCCTATACAACTTGGCACCGGCGGCGACACACTACCTGCCCCTGTTACCACTCCGGGTACTACTGTGGACTACATTTTGAATAGTATTGATATTATACCGCAGAAGTCGCGTGTGATGACCATGCTTCAGGCCTACACCGACCCCGAGCTTGCCTCCGAATTTAATATATCCTACACATCACAGCAAATAGAGGAGCAGACCGACGCTGTAAATCAGTGGGGTGCTCGGGATATAGCGTATTACAATCCGGATGGGGAGTACTCGGTGCTTTCTGCCGACAAAAATTAGCAGTGACATTTTATACCTCCGTGCTCCTTGGGGGTAAAGAGGATGGTAGTAATGGTTTTTGCGGATTTAGCTTTTTTGTATGTGTTTTTGCCCCTTAACCTACTTTTGTACTTTGTTTCAAAGAATAATACCTGGCGTAACACCGTCCTTACAGCCTTTTCCCTGTTTTTTTATGCATGGGGAGAGCCTGTTTGGATTGTGCTACTTCTCTTTTCGGCCACCATCGACTACCTTCATGGGCTTGGCATACTCCGCTTTAGGGGTACCCCCATGGCAAAGTGGATGGTGGTTTCGTCCCTTGTGCTAAACCTTGGGCTGCTTGCGGTGTTTAAGTACAGCGGTTTTTTTGTAGACACAATAACCGCCATTACCGGCATAACTCTGTCGGTACCCAGCTTCTCGCTACCAATAGGTATATCATTTTACACATTCCAGACCATATCCTATGTGGTGGATGCCTACAAGGGAAGGGTTGAGCCACAGCGCAGTTTTTCAAAATTTCTTATGTATGTAAGTATGTACCCACAGCTTGTGGCAGGGCCCATTGTGCGCTACGAGCAAATTGCCCTCGAGATAGAAAACCGCAACATAACCCTCAACTCATTTTCACGTGGGGTTAGTAGGTTTTGCGTGGGGCTTTTTAAGAAGGTATTTGTGGCAAACCACGCAGGTGCACTTGCCGCGCTCTACCTCGATGGCGACTTTTCAAGTCTGTCCACCGCAGGGGCATGGTTTGGCCTACTGCTGTTTACACTGCAAATTTACTACGACTTTTCAGGCTACTCGGATATGGCCATAGGCCTTGGGGGCATGTTTGGGTTTAGCTACCCCGAAAACTTTAACTACCCCTACATTTCAAAAAGTGTCACCGAGTTTTGGCGCAGATGGCATATCTCGTTGGGTAGCTTCTTTAGGGACTATGTATACATTCCCCTTGGGGGCAACCGCCATATGTACCTGCGCAATTTGCTGGTGGTGTGGTTTTTAACCGGCATGTGGCACGGCGCTTCATGGAACTTTGTGCTGTGGGGCCTGTTTTATGGCATAATGATAATGATCGAACGCAAGGTGTTTGGCGGAGCAATTGAAAAAATACCTGTCATCTCCAATATATACACCATGCTTATGGTAATGCTGGGGTGGGCGCTGTTTTACTTCACCGACCTTTCCCGCCTGTGGCAGTTCCTGCAACTGCTGTTTGGCGCAGGCACGGCCGATGCCACCCTTGTGGGGGTAACCCTGCTAAACAACCTATTTTGGCTAATTGCGGCGGTGCTGTTTTGCCTGCCTATACTGCCATGGCTACAAAAAACATTGGGCAGAGCACTGCCAACAATAAATCATGAGGGCACTGTCTGGCCCCAGGTTCTGGCCAATGTGGTGATGCTGATTGTAGGCACCGCCCTACTTGTAGGGCAGAGCTACAACCCGTTTTTGTATTTTAGATTTTAATTGTGCGCAGATATTGGGAAAGTAAGCCCACACTACAAACAGATTGTAGCACAAACATAAAACAACAAATAGTATAATATTTCGACATTTTCCTGCGAGTATCAGTGGAAAGGGGCCATCGTCGTGAGAGATGACAATAATTTTGGTCGTATAAACATCTTTATATTTTGTGCTGTATTGGCGGTGCTGGGACTTGTTTCAATACTAATGGAAAAGCCCACCTTTTCCGAGATTGAAAAACGAGAGCTTGCAAAACCACCCAAGTTTAGCACCCAAAGTTTATTTTCGGGGGAGTACACCTCCGAGCTGTCGGCCTATTACGCCGACACATTTCCGGCGCGAGAGCTGTTTATAACACTGGGCGACACCGTCGAGCACATTAGGGGTATTCGACCCGATGAGGTGAGGGTGTACGAAGCCGCCCCCACGCCCAAACCCCAAACCCCACCTGTGATAGAAGACAAACAGCCAAAGCCGCAGGAGGAAACACCAGGGCCCGATGCACCCACAAAGCCACCGGTGGATGAGTCTATACAAAACCATTCCCAAAATCTTGGCAATATCATGATATACCAAAACAGAGGTATAAATTTATTTGGTAGCACAGATGCCATGGCGGCCTCATATGCATCGGTGATAAACACCTATGCCGCCGACCTACCCGGGGTGCAGATATACAATATGGTGGTGCCGGTTTCCTCTGAGTTTTATATGCCACAGCAGTATGCGGGGGCATCGGGTGATCAAAAAGCCAACATAGACTATATTTACAGCCAGCTTGACCCATCGATAAAATCTATCGATGCCTATGGGGCCATAGCCCCCCATGTGGATGAATATGTTTACTTCCGCACCGACCACCACTGGACAGCACTGGGGGCATACTATGCCTATGAGCAGTTTTGTGAGGTGGCAGGTTTTGAGCCCACCCCCATGCAGGAGATGGAAAAACGTACAATACAGGGCTTTTTGGGGACCTTTTACGGCCAAACAGGTGATGTTGTGCTGGGGCAAAATCCCGATTATGTGGATTACTACATTCCGCCTGTGCAGTACACCGCATGGATGTACCAAAAAAATGCGCCGTTTAGCCCCTTTATAATGGAAGGTATTTGGGGCGAATATGCCTCAAGTGTAAATGCCTATTCGGTATTTTTGCATGGCGACTGGCCCATGGTTCACATTGAAACCGAAAACCAAAACGGGCGCAAACTTGTAATAATAAAGGAGTCCTACGGCAATGCATTTGCGCCCTTTATGTTGCCGCATTTTGAGGATATATTTGTGGTGGATCAGCGCTACTACCAAACCGCACTTGTGGGCTTGGTGGAGGAGCAGGGTGTGACCGATATCCTGATACTCAACAATATTTTTGCGGCCAACACCCCTTACCATATTCAGTGTATAAACAACCTAAAGTATCAGGTTTTCACTCCGCCACCACCCTCGGATGAATCACATGAGGAGGGCGACGGCGATGAGGACGAGGATAAAGAATAAAATTTGCGCTCGGGCGGAGATAATTCCTGCCCGAGCGCTATATTTTTGAGGTTATTGTGATGCAAAAAAACAGGTGAAAAAAGGGCGACAAATCCCAATAAATGGCTAAAAATAGACGGTTTTTGCCCCGCAAAACACCAAGATGTGTAATATCACAAAAATGTTAAGTGAATGTTAAGTTATTTCAGCACTCTAAAGCAGTGCACTCGGCCGTCTAAAACAGTATAATAGAGGGTGAAAAAGGCCCGACGATTACTTTACACAATCGGGCGCAATGGGAGGAACAAAAAGATGTTTAAGCGAATCGTAGCCTTGGCACTGAACCCTTCACTTGACACAACCCTCTGGATTGAAAAATTTATACAATCGCAGGAGAATATGGTACAGGAGGAATGCACCGATGCCAGCGGCAAGGCGGTGAATTTGGCGAGAACATTTAAGTATTACAACATCAAAAGCAGTTTGATACTGCTTTTGGGCGAACATAATAAACACGAATTCTTAAAACAGCTCGACCGTGAGAGCATAGAATACAAGGCCATTTTTATTGATGGCAACACCCGTGAGAATTTAAGCGTGGTGCAGGAGGACAAGAGCGTTACCCGCCTTATACGCAAAGGTTTTGCAGTGCCATATGAGCAGGTGGAGGAAACGGTTGAGGAGCTAAAACGCTGTGTGGACAAGGAAACCCTTGTGATGATTTCGGGTGCCCTGCCGGCCGGCATTTCCTCTAAAATTTTACGCAACATATGTGATGAGGTGCACAGCCTGGGTGGACAGGTTGCGCTGGACAGCCGCTCGGTAAGCTGTGAGGATATTTTGGCCATAAAGCCATGGATTATAAAACCCAACAAGGACGAATTTGAGCAGCTGGCCGGTCGCAAGTTTGAAGGCCTTGATGATATAGTGGCCTTTGCCACCACATTTGTGGAGGGTGGGGTTAAAAACTGCCTTGTAAGCCTGGGGGCTGAGGGTATGCTATGTGTTTCGGCCGAGGGGGCGTTTTGGGCCACAGCACCATCGGTTGAGGTGCGCTCCACCGTGGGTGCAGGCGATAACGCCCTTGCAGGATTTGTAAAAAGCAAGCTTGGTGGCATGTCGGACGGGGTGGCGCTTAAAACCGCCGTAGCCTTTGGCAGTGCGGCCTGCATGGAGGATGGAAGCCGTCCACCACACAAACTGTCGGTCTGCAACCTTTTGGGGCAGGTCAGCGTAAACAAGCTGTAAGGAGTGTGGCCCAAGTGTCGTATGAGCAGGTAAAAGATTTTTTAACCCAAAAGGGTTTTGATGGAGAAATAATTCGCCACACCCAAAGTACCGCCACGGTGGATCTTGCCGCACAGGTGTTGGGGGTTGACCCCGATGCAATAGCCAAAACCCTTGCCTTTGCGCAGGGGGAGGGGTATGCGGTGGTTGTTGCCAGTGGTAGAGCACGGGTAAATAATAAGCTATATAAAGAGCGTTTTGGGGTAAAGGCAAGTATGCTTACAGCCGAAAAAACCCTTGAGGTAACAGGCCATGGCGTGGGTGGAGTATGTCCCTTTGGCCTTGGTGAGTGTGTGGCCATATACCTTGACAGCTCGCTTAAAGATCACGAGGTGGTCTATCCTGCCGCCGGAGAATTGGATGCCTGTATAAAAATCACCGTGGCAGAGCTTGAGAGCCTTACAGGTGGTCAGTGGGTTACGGTGTGCCAAAAGTAGCAGTGGCTAAAGTGTAGTGACAGCCCAAATGCGGCAGGTGTACATACCGCCGATTAGTGGTAGAAGTTATATAAATTAGGGGGTTTTGTAAATGGGTAAGGTAGTTTTTTTTGATTTGGACGGAACAATTGTAGACGCCAGCAATGAAATTTGCCCCTCGGCCATAAGGGCCATAAAGGCGCTTAGGGCAAACGGCCACAAAACGGCCGTTGCCACAGGTCGCTCGGGATACGAAATGGTGGACTTCATAAAGAAGTACGCCCTTGAGCTGTTTGACATTGTGCTTTACAACAACGGCGCCCAGTGTGAGTATCAAAACGATGTGCTTTTTCGTCATCCAGTAGATCCCACCGAAGTGGCAGCCATAATACAAATAGCCCGCAAACACGGCATACCCTACGGCGTTAGCAGTGAGTATGAGTGGCGCTTTAGTGTGGAGGAGCACCCCGCATTTGAGCAGGTGAGCGACGGTGGATTCCTGAAAATGCCACAGCGCCTTGACCCCGACTACCACCTTGGACACAATGTATATGCAGGCATGATGCTGGCCGATATGTCGGTACTGCCACTGTTTGAGCCAGTACTTATGGACTGTGAAATTGTGCAGGGCATATTGGTGGGTGGCAAAATTAGCCCTCACATAGATTTTTGGAGCAAGAGCATCACCAAGGCCGACGGCATACGCAATGTGCTGGATTTGTTGGGTGCCACCATGGAGGACTGTGTTGGCGTGGGTGATGGCTTTAACGATATACAGATGCTTGATCAGGTAGGGCTTGGCATAGCCATGGGCAATGCCCACCCCGATGTGCAAAAACATGCAAACTTTGTGACAAAGTCCATCGATCAGGACGGTGTGGAATATGCCATGCGCCACTTTGGATTTATAAAATAAAAATTATACCTGCTTTTGCCCATATGGTGTGAAATCAGTGGACGGATAGCACAGGGGCAAAGAACAGGCCAAAGCTTAAATCTATACCGCAGTATACAGTGAAAATATTAAACCAATCAGGAGGGCTTGTCTGTGAAATCGTTTGAATTTTACTCCCCCACAAAGGTGGTATTTGGCAAGGACGTGGAGCAAAAGGTTGGGCAGGAGGCATTGGCCACAGGTGCCAAAAAACTGCTTGTTCACTATGGCGGCGGCAGTGTTGTAAAATCGGGGCTTTTGGACAGAGTGCGTGATTCCCTTAAAGAGGCCGGCCTGCCTTTTGTAGAGCTGGGTGGAGCTGTGCCAAATCCCCGACTGTCGCTTGTGCGTGAGGGCATAGAGCTCTGCCGCAAAGAGGGCGTGGATTTTGTACTGGCTGTGGGTGGCGGTTCGGCCGTCGACTCGGCCAAGGCCATAGCGGTAGGCGTGCCCTACGAGGGGGATGTCTGGGACTTTTTCAGCCGTCGTGGCACACCCACCTGCGCACTGCCCCACGGCAATATAATAACCCTGGCCGCCACCGGCAGTGAGATGAGCTCAAGCGCCGTTATAACCAACGAGGAGGGCTGGCTAAAGCGTGGACTCAATACGGTCTACAACCGCCCTGTATTCACCCTGATGAACCCTGAACTGCTGTACACCCTGCCACCCTACCAGACGGCCTGCGGTGTGGTAGACATTATGATGCATACCCTTGAGCGTTACCTCTCGCCGGGTGGTCTTAATGAGGTGACCGACCAGATTGCCGAGGCCATACTGCGCACCACAATACATTTTGGCAGGATATGCATGGAAAACCCCTGCGACTACGATGCACGCTCCGAGGTGTTTTGGGCGGGTAGCCTTTCCCACAACACACTTACAGGTCTTGGACGCGCAGGCGACTGGGCCACACACCAAATTGAGCACGAGCTGGGTGGCATGTTTGACGTGGCCCACGGGGCAGGATTGTCGGCCGTGTGGGGGGCCTGGGCAAGGCATGTTTACAAGGAAGATGTAATGCGCTTTGCACGTTACGGCGTAAATGTGTGGGGCATTGCAATGGACTACCAAGACCCTGAGAAAACCGCACTTGCGGCCATAAAGGCAACCGAGGAGTACTTTTGCTCGATTGACATGCCCATCACCATACCCGAGCTTTTGGGGCGTCCTGCCACCGATAAAGAGATGCGTGACATGGCAAAAAGCTGTACCCATTTTGGGGCACGCACCGTGGGTGGCATGATAAAGTTGGACGAAGAGGGTATTTATACCGTATACAAAAATTCAAACTGAGTGAAGGCGGTGGCAGAGAAACCCTCGGCCACCGCCTTTTTATTGTATGGCTACAAAACAAGTATTGCCGTCAACATGTGTGATAGCCGCGCATAGATGGGTAGGAATTCCCGTATTGGCAGTGGGTTTTTGCCACGTCCTATCTCTATGGTAAACCCGGGGCGTGAGGTGGTTTTTATAAACCAATCCTTCATACCGCCGTGTGAGGCGGTGCCCTCGGGTTCACACACACGATAACCCGAACACCTTGAAAGCATATCGGCCATTATTTTGGAACGTGCAGGGGTGGTGGGGCCGTAGCGGTAGTAAATTTCCTCCCCTTGTGAGTGAAATGTGTAAAGAGCAGATACATCACTTTGCATACAAAGCTGAACAGCGGCCTTGGTTTCGGGCTCGCTGTGGGGTGTTTCGCCACCGTATTTGCCGGGGCCCGGGGCGGTATAACCGGCCTTGCGCTCAAGAATTTTCAGCTCCTGAAAACCTGCATCAAAGTTGTGGTTAAGATCAATTCCCCCGGCGTTTGCCTGCCACACGCATCCGGGGTACCACATGCCCCTGACCTGCTTTGCCCGTGACCTTGCCCCCTTGGGGCCACACAGCGCAATTTTTACCCCATCGGGGTTTAGGCAGGGCATAATCATGACTCCGCGCCTTGCAAGACACTGGGCAAGGCTGGCCGCACCCACACCGGCACCTGCCAGCAAATCCTCGGCAAAGCGCAGGAGCAGTAGGCAGGTAAGCCATTCGGAGCCGTGCACACCCCCCACCAACAGCACGGGGGAGTTTTGGTTGCCAAGCCGCAGTACAGCAAGCTCCCGCCCAAGCAGTGAACTACCTGCACAAAACACATTGCCCACACCGTAGTGGCGGGTCATACTTTGCAGTAAAAATAATAGCTTATCAGGGTTTGGTGGCTCAAGCGAATAGATATCAAATAACAAGGCATTCTCCTCCCAAGATGTAATACAATAAATGGTATGATGGGAGAGCTTGTGTATATTATGATAAATGTCTGTTTTGTGGCGTTTTAGAAAAATATTCCACATATGTGTGGTAGGTGCACTTAAAACCTGCCGATAGTGTTAGTCGTTAAATATTACCCCTACAAATAGTGCCCATGTGCTAAAGTTTGGGCTCTCTCACAAATGGGGTGAAAAACAGGGCAGCTATGCGGTGAGCGCATAGCTAAGAGTTAAGAGAAAAGGTTTAGATATAATAAATATTAAGGCTGACGGTGTGGCCAAAGGAGGAAAATATGGCACATTTTGAGCGAAAAATTTCGAGCGAGAGCATATACAAGGGGCGAATTGTAGAGCTTATGGTGGATGTGGCCGAGCTTGAGGACAATACCACAGCCATACGTGAGGTGATTGTGCACCCGGGCGGGGTTGGGGTGTTGGCCATAGATACCCAGGGGCAGGTGCTTATGGTGCGCCAGTTCCGCTACCCCACGGGCAAGGAACTGCTTGAGATACCTGCGGGCAAGCTGGAATTTGGTGAGGACCCACTGCTTTGCGGACATAGGGAACTTGAGGAGGAAACCGGCTACAAGGCCGAGAAGCTCCATCCCCTTACGGGCATGTTTCCAACACCTGCCTACAACAACGAATATATACACCTTTACTACGCCGCAGGCCTTGTGCCCAGCCAACAAAATCTTGACAGTCAGGAATTTTTGTCGGTCGAAAAAATACCCTTTGACAGCCTGCTTGAGATGGTGCTAAGGGGTGAAATTATTGATGGCAAAACCCAGTCGGCCGTGATGCAGTATGCCTGCCTTAAAAATATGGGCAGGGTGTAAAAAGTGGTAAACCTGTTTGTTTACAGATTTTTAATTGCATATACTATGATGGTTGTGATAAAATACAATACATTGTAAGATTTTAGCTACAAAAGGAGAATTATTTTATGAAGAAGATAGCAAGTTTACTGCTTATATTTATGCTTGTAATGGCAGGATGTGGCCAGGAGACTGTTCTGGACGAGCACGGCCACGAGATAGACCCCGAAACAGGGGAGCACATCCACGCCGAGGACGAGGCCGAGCATCTGGACGAGCATGGCTGTATAATAAATGAATACACAGGCGAGGTAGAGCCTGTAAAGGTGTCTATGTATGATGGCGAGATTGACCCAGCCATAGACCTTCTAAAGGCGGTTGATCTGGTTCCCATGCAGATGCAGCTTGACGAGAGCGTGACAGCGCAGGAGCTTGAGCAGTATAGAGCCGAACTTTCCAAGAATCACAGCACCAGTGAGGTTAATGACCTGCTGGAGGTGTTTTATGGGGAGGAAAACCTTGAAAATGATACCCTTACAATGCTGCCCGAGCGTTTTTACCCCACCATATATCATGAGGGTGTAGAAATTGATGGCGTGCAGATGAGGGAAACCACCTACCACGAGGCCCACAGCGAGATGAACAAACTCGAAATGTTGGTGTTCATTGATGTTGAGCACGAGGAGCTCCGGTTTTTTGAGCGCACATACGTGTTTGAGCAGATAGATGGCGAATGGGTGTTCCAGGAGTATGACGCCTTTAGCGTGGCCGAGGGCGAGGTTTGTACCCCCACCATGCTGCCCATAGCCGAGGGGGCAGAGGATGATGAACAGTCCGCCGAAAGCCAGACCGAGGCCGAGAGCGGCAGTGAGTCGGTGGCATAAATAATAAAAGAGCCATGCCGATGTGCAATATCGCAGCGGTGAAGGTGCCGTTTACCACACTGTGTGATGCGTGATGTTGCGTTATACCTGTGCCAACTTTTCCTGCGCCGCCTCCCCCGAGGGGGAGGGGCACACGCCCTATGTGTGCGGGTGGGGGGAGTGGTCAGTGCGACCACGCACAATATCGCACATCTGCCTTTGGCAGGTGCATCAAAATAATAAGAGCCATGCCGACGTGCTTTTATTTATATGCCGCCCTATGGGCATGGCGAATTTATATGGCACATCTGCCTTGTAATTGCTTGAATTTGCAACGTCGGAGCGGCGAGAATGCCGCTGCTTACAATGTGTGATGCGTGATGTGTGTTATACCTGTGCCAACTTTTCCTGCGCCGCCTCCCCCGAGGGGGAGGGGCACACGCCCTATGTGTGCGGGTGGGGGGAGTGGTCAGTGCGACCACGCACAATATAAATAATCCCCGATATCACCACTACTTTGGAGATATCGGGGATTTTGCAC
>CAYJGQ010000044.1:0-16427 GCA_964369885.1 uncultured Oscillospiraceae bacterium | reverse complement strand
CCCCACACCCCTGCCACCTTTTGAAAAAGGTGGACGAAAACTCCCCACGCCCCCGGCCATTGGCCGGGGGTGAAGTTTTTGTCGCCTACACTAATCACAGGTGCTTCTTCGGCGGTGGCATGGCTACCCCCACGCCCTGCGTGAGGCTGACGCCATGGCAATACCTGTGAGGAGCGCCGCCCTCGGAGGGCGGACTTATATTGTCTAAACCTAATCTATTGATGGTGGTATGGGCGGTGTGGCCTAAACCTATCGTTTATATATAGGTAAAGTTAGAAAAATATTGCTCCCCACCGCAAAGCCCTGCCCACACACGACGGCCACACACCCGCGGCCGACAAATAAATTTTCGGTCGATTTCATACAATACTATACCTCTGGAAAATATTTAGAACAATAAAATGGAGAAAAATGCAATAAAAACCGTTATTTGGGTGCACTTATGTGTTGACCGTAGGTGTGATGACGTGTACAATTATTTGAGAGATACATATGATTGTGAGGATACCATTGATGAAAAAGCCACTTATATTGGTTTTACTTAGCCTGACCTTGATTTTTACCACCTTGGGATGTGACAGCCAAAAGCCTACACCCGACCAAATGATAAGCGGTGTGGGGGAGATAGAGTTTAGTGCCGACACCTCCGACCCTGACGGCCTTGGCGGGGAGTATCCACCGGCTATTGAATCTTCTTCAGAGGAGCAGTCGTCGCAAAGCGAGGCATCTTCCTCGTCGGCCTCCCAATTGGAGGCCTCCTCCTCGGCGGCAAGCAGTTCTTCCTCGGCCGCATTGCAGGAGAGCTCAAGCAGCTCAAGTAGTTCGAGCGAGCAGTCACAAAGCGAGGATGAGGATGACGATGTAATTCCCGACAGCAATACAGGCCGTATACCCGTATCGGGTGAGATGAGTGCGGTTTGGATTAGTTATCTGGATCTTTCGCCAATGCTTACCGGCAAAACGGCCTCACAGTTTACAAATAACATAGGAAATGCCTTTGACAAGGTGGCCGACACCGGCCTTAACACCGTTATAGTGCAGGTTAGACCCTTTGCCGATGCACTGTATGAATCGGACTATTTCCCGTGGTCCTATCTCTGCACCGGCACCGAAGGCCGCGACCCAGGATACGACCCACTTGAAATAATGGTGGAGGAGGCACATGCCCGAGGCTTGTCAATCGAGGCCTGGATTAATCCGTACAGGGTTAGGGCTTCGGGGTCCTCAAAGGCGCTTTCTTCGGACAACCAGGCCGACATATGGCTTGATGATGGTAGCGACGCTGTAATTCGTTACGACGGAGGAATATACTACAATCCTGCCGCAGACGATGCCCAACAGCTTATAATAAACGGTGTTGAGGAAATTGTGAGAAACTATGCGGTTGATGGCATACATTTTGATGACTACTTTTACCCCAACCCCGACAAGACCTTTGACGATCAAACCTATGCGCAGTACGATGGCAATCTTTCGCTTGGTGACTGGCGCCGTGCCAATGTAAACGATCTTGTAGAGGATGTATATTACGCTATAAACAGCATTGATGCCTCGGTACAGTTTGGCATTAGCCCTGCAGGCAACAATCAAAACAACTACAATCAGCAGTACGCCGATGTTGGCACATGGGTGAGCAGCAGTGGGTACATTGACTACATATGCCCACAGCTATACTGGGGATTTGACCACTCCACCATGCCGTTTGAGGAAACCACCGAATTTTGGAATGATATGGTAACCCACCCCAGTGTAGAACTCATTGTGGGAATAGGTGCCTACCGCATGGGCGAGGGCGGAGAATGGTACGGGAGCAGCGATATTTTATCCCGTATGGTGGAGCACTCGCGTGAGCAAAGCGAGTATGGTGGATTTATGCTTTACCGCTACGATTCCCTTTATAATTCGAGTGTTCCGGGACAAGCCTCCACAGAACTTGCAAATCTTTCCGATATATTGTAGAATTGTGTAGAAAGTAAACTCTAAGTAGTACACTTGGGGTGATAGTGCTTGTAACTGCCCAAACCTTTTGTCATGGGGCAGGGTGGCGCTGCAAATTAAAATGACAACCTGTAAAATTTCATCAATAGAACACACGCCGAAACTCGGCAGAACGGAGCGTAGCGTGAAAAAACAGGGAAGAAATAATGCAAGATTACTTTGGGTGTTGGGCGGAATTTTTGCCATGGTTATGATAATGGCGGCGGTAACGGCCATGGCGCTTGGTCCACCCTCTATAGGCGTCGGACTGGAGCAGTCGGGCGAGGGGCAGGACGAGCAGTCCCCCGATGATGTTATCACTGGTGAGGGGGATACATTGCCTCCCGAGGCCGATGATGGCATTATCACCCAGCCGGTAAGTTATAATAAACCCAGCCAGATGAAGGCTGTCTACCTTGTGCCGGGGGTGGATTTTTTGGTGAGCACCCCCACGGCCGATGACAAGGTAAAGCAGGAGATCGACACAGCAATACAGAATGCCAAAAACCTCTCGATGAACACCGTAATTATAGACACTGCCACCAAGGACAGTGTGCTGTATAAAACCGAAAGCCTTCCCCAAACCTCTGAGGTTTTGGATATCATGGATTACATCGTTGACAAAGCTCGTGAGAACAACATGTATGTCTATGCAATTTATGATGCACTTCTGGACCATGATGGCGTAAGCCTATCCCATCCCGGGGCTGTAACCGGTGAAGTTATGGACAACAGTGCCACGGCACTGGTAGACCTTGCCTCCTATAACATAGATGGCGTGCTCCTTCGCAGTTACTACAATCCGGCCACCGAGAACAGCTACGCCGACTACCTGCGTGCAGGTGGCTCTATTGGGTATGAAAACTACATGACACAGGTGCCCGACAACCTTGTTGAGCATCTTTCCACCACCATGCGCACCCATGCAAGAGGGGTGCAGCTTGGTGTCTTGACCGACCCTGTATGGATGAACTCATCACAGAACGAGAGCGGCTCGGCCACCAGTGCCTCCTTTACCACCCTTGGTAGCGGCAACGCCGATGTAAAGGGTTATGTTGAGAACAAACTGGTGGATTTTGTTGCGGTTGATGCCTACGGCTCGATAACCGACCCTGCAATACCATTTGAAACCGTGGCCGCATGGTGGAGCGATCTGTGCTCTCGCAACGGCATGGATTTATATGTAGTGCAGTCCTCCGAGCGCGCCTGCACCAACCAAACCGGTTGGTCATCTCCCGACGAACTTGCAAAGCAGTTTGCACTACTAAAGGATATGGTGGGATATAGCGGCAGTGCCTATGATTCGTTGTCCCGACTTGTGCTAAACCCACAGGGCACCACCGACACATTGCTGAAAATATTTGAGGATGAAATAAACCCCGACTTCCTCTTTACCGAGCTTACGGTAAGTAAGCCCACCCAAAACACATTTTCCACCGAGGAGAGAAATGTAACCTTCTCGGGCGGTTCCGACCCCACCAACCCTGTTACCATAAATGGTGAGGAAATTGACACCGATGATACCGGCTTTTTCACCGTGACATATGAGCTTGAGGGTGGCAAGAACACATTTGAAATTGAGCACAAGGAAAAGACCATGACCTACACCGTTACGCGTACCGTTACGGTGTTAAAAGAAATAGATCCCACCGGCAACATTACGGTGGATGGCGGCATGGATATAACCATATCGGCCATGGCGTATGATGGCGCAAGCGTTACGGCGTCGCTTAATGGGCGCACCATAACCCTTGCCAAAAGCACCGCCGATGATGACGATACCGACAAGGAATCGTCATATGTAAAATACACAGGCACCTACACCGCACCAAACGCCACAGGATCGGTGCAAAACCTGGGACAGATAAGCGTAACAGCAAGCTACGAGGGCTCTACGATGAGCCTTTCGGGGGCCTATGTAAAGGTGAATAAGCTTGTTGATATAAGCGATGGCGCACCGGTTGTGGTTACAGCCGCGCAGGCCGAAACCTTCCCCACAGATCGCCTGGACGACATCTCCGACCCAAGCTGTTACCCATTGGCCAAGGGAGTGCTGGATTACACCGTGGGCGACCAAATTGTCTACAAGGATGGCAGCACCACATTTACCTACTACAATTTGGCCTCCGGTCAGCGTGTTTATGCAAGCGATGTGCAGTCCACAAGCCAAGAGGCAAAGGATAACACAATAAGCGGTCTAAAGGTCGACTCGGACAGCCGCTACACCACCGTGACAATATTTACCGAGCAACTTGTAAGCTATGACTTTAGTTACTCCTCCTCGGCCATAAATATTGAGTTTCAAAACACCGATGATGTTCCCGATGATTTGACCCTGAACAAAAATCCGCTATTTTCCTCGGCAAAATGGAGTGGTAGCACACTTAAACTAAGCCTCAAGGACGGATTTTTGGGCTACAAAGCCTACACCGATGATGGAAACATAGTGTTTAGATTTAACAACCCACCCGCCATGAGCGGTGGCGGACTTGGCGGAGCCTACATTGTGGTGGACTCGGGACATGGCACACGTGAGCCCGGCGCAGTAAGCTTCCCCGGTATGACCGAGGCCGATATAAATGAGGCCATTTCCGAAAAACTTGTTGCGGCACTACAAAGCATGGGTGCCTCGGTGCGTATGGTAGGCGCCGATGCAAGCTATATGGATGACCGTGTGGCCAGCGCCGAGAGCTTCAATGCAAATCTCTACGTTTCGGTACATGCAAACGCCGCCACGGCCTCGGCCGCAGGTAGTGAGGCATTTTACTTCCGCAGCTGGGCCTCGGGACTTGCAAGTCAGGTGTCCAGCGGCATGTCCAAAGCCCTTTCGACAAATAACAGAGGTGGGAAATACGGTCTTTACTATGTAACCCGTGTGTCGCAGTACCCCTCAATTCTTGCCGAAACAGGCTTTATTACCAACGAAACCGAGTATAAAAAACTCTGCACATCAAGCTATCAGACCAAAATTGCCAACAACATTGCTGTGGCCATAGAGTCCTACTTCCTGGCACAGGGCGGTGGAAATGTGGTCACAGGTGTGCAGTCGGTGGGATCTACCGATGTTAAGGACGCAACAGGTGTAAGCCTTAACAAGACCACCCTGTCCCTTGCAGTTGGGGCACAGGAAACCCTAACCGCCACGGTTACACCCTCGGGCGCAAGCCAGAGCGTTACCTGGAAAAGCTCCAACACCAAGATTGCAACGGTAGATGATAACGGCAATGTAAAGGCGATAGCCGACGGTACGGCCACCATAACCGTTACCACGGCCGACGGTAAAAAGTCTGCAACCTGTGCCGTTACGGTCAGCGAGGACATTTCTGTTAGTCTAAACAAAACTACCTTGAGCCTGGAAACAGGTGATACCGAAACCCTGACAGCCACCGTTAGCCCTGCCGGCGCAAGTGATAAAACAGTAAGCTGGAAGAGCTCCGACACCGATGTGTTGACGGTCGACTCAAACGGTAAGATAACGGCCAAGGGCAAGGGTAGCGCCACCGTAACCGCTACCTCAGATGCCGACACCTCCAAGAGCGCCACCTGCACCGTTACGGTCAGCGATGCCACTGTGGCGGTAACAGGGGTAAGCCTTGATAAAACACTGCTGACCCTGACTGTGGATGGCGAGCATACCCTCGTGGCAACCATACTGCCCGAGGGGGCAACCCAAAAGGGCATAAGTTGGAAGAGCTCGGATCCCAAGGTGGTTTCGGTGGATCAATCGGGACAACTAAAGGCTCTGGCCGTTGGCTCGGCCACCATTATGGTGACCACCGATGATGGCGGAAAAACCGCCAGCTGTGTTGTCACGGTGGAGGCCAAGAGTGTTGATGTTGAGGGAGTTAGCCTTAACACAACAAATCTTAATGCTTCGGTGGGCGACACCTTTGCCCTAAACGCAGCGGTGACACCTGCAAGCGCCACCAACAAGTCGGTGTCTTGGAAAAGCGATAACACCGATGTTGCCACCGTGGATCAGGATGGCAATGTGACGGTGGTGGGCAAGGGAACGGTCAAAATAACCGTTACCACCGACAGTGGGTCAAAGACGGCTACCTGTACCATAACGGTGGAAGATGAGGCCTCGTCGGTAACCCCACAGTCCTCCCAGCCCTCTGAGCCTTAACTCCAAACATACATATCATCACCCCCCGACCTGCTTTGGTTGGGGGGTGAGTAATTTGCTGTGGTTTTTTACTTAAAACAGGCGGACACATCTCACATGCCCCCGTGAGCAACATGTAGATGTGCCAAAAACAGCGGGTGTGTTTGCCTTTGATGTGTACTGCCGCTATTGTATTTATGGCGGTGGCATTGTACAAACCATGGCAAGCATACAATATGGGTAGGCCTTAAAGTGAAGGGGAGTGTCCATATGTATTCAGCACTGATATTATTTGCCCTGTGTAATTTTGTTTATTTGGCACTGCACTTATCCGGGGGAGGGTCGTTCCCAAAACCGCTTAGTGCGGCGCAGGAGCGGGAATGTTTACAGCTTATAAAGCAGGGTGATGTTGAGGCCCGAAACAAGCTAATTGAGCACAACCTGCGGCTTGTTGCCCACATAATAAAGAAATATTACTCCTCGGTTAGGGATCAGGAAGATCTTATATCCATAGGTACAATAGGGCTTATAAAGGCTGTGTCCACCTTTGATTGTGACAAGGGCACAAAGTTTGCCACCTATGCCTCGCGCTGTGTTGAGAATGAAATTTTAATGTTCTTTCGTTCCAAGAAAAAAAGCGGCGCCGATGTATCAATAAACGATCCCATAGATACCGACAAGGATGGCAACGCATTGACCCTTATGGATATAATGTCGCAGGAGGACGATATTCTTGAAACAATAGATCTGCAAATGAAGTCGGAACAGCTGCATAAATGCATAGATACCGCCTTAAACATGCGGGAGCGGCAGATAATACGCCTGCGTTACGGCCTTAAAGGCCAAATTCCGCTTACCCAGCGTGAGGTGGCTACAAGACTTAAAATATCACGCTCCTATGTTTCGCGTATAGAGAAAAAGGCCATAGAAAAGCTAAAAATAGCCTTTGGGGCGTAGCCATACCCATATCAGGGTCGTAAAAATGTGAAGTTATACAGCTGTGCGGATTATAATAGACATGGATATTAATGTAATGGTGTTGCTTTAGTCTATAAAAAAGTGTAATAAACACTAAATTTCACAATTTCAGGAAAAATTTGGCACAAAAACTTTGACAATTTACAGTTAAAATATTACAATATAGGTAGTATATATTGTAATTGGTCGAATTGTAATTGCCGACTGACACCGCCACAAATATTTTGAGCATTGGAGCAAGAGTTAGAGCGAAAGTGCTGGCTTAGCATATATTCAGTGGTTTTATCTGAGATGAGTTTTAGCGACAAAACATACCCAAAGCAGATATAGCGGTGTGTTCTGAATTGACGCAGTAGGCAGGTTGTACTTTTTTGCACGAGGGGGTGCCGACTTGAACTATACTTGGGTAGTGCTTGGATTTTTTACCTATGCATTTCATAGCTTTTTTACTCTAAGGTTTGCAAACAGTATCCTAAAGTATTCAAAAATTAGCGCCCTGTTAAATCTTACATTTGCCCTACTAAATGCAGGCATATTTACCGCCGCATACTTTTGGGGGCTGCCCTACTTTACGCTTTATATTTTTAGCTATATAGCCTATTTTTTGGAGTTTAATATTATATCAAAGGCAGGACTTCGCCAGGTATGGTTTGCTGTTTCAGGTTTTTTGCTTAACATAGTAGCGGTGCATTTAATCGTAGTTGTAATAACAGCCTATGTAATGGGTACAAATATTTTAGCTGTCTATACAAATAACGAGCTGTTTTATAAAACCGTTGTAGTTTCGCATCTGATGTTATTTATAATCATGAAGTTGGCCGAGTTTTGCATTCCCAAAAATAAGCTGGTGGATATATCAACAGCAAAAATTTACTCCGAAATAATGTCGATAACCACGACTATTTTAATTACTTTTGTGGTGTATGATTCCTACATTTTTACAAATGTTATTGCCGACACCGAGCTTTTTGTTTCAATGTTTTCCACAACAATATTTGTGGTTG
The DNA here is from genome assembly GCA_964369885.1 of uncultured Oscillospiraceae bacterium. Taxonomy (GTDB): domain Bacteria; phylum Bacillota; class Clostridia; order Oscillospirales; family Ruminococcaceae; genus Heteroruminococcus. Next base: position 8,360 of record CAYJGQ010000044.1, on the reverse strand, counting down.
TATTATTTTATTGCCTGTTTTTATTTAATACATTTTTAATAGATCTACACCCATATAAACGCAAGGCTGACGAGGCAAAATCACTACACGGCAAGGTTATACAAAAAAAGATACTAACAGAGTACAAGCTGTACATAGATGATTTGACCAAGCTTTACAACAGAAGATTTATTGATCATAAAATTGATGAGCTGTGCGAAAGTAAGAAGTCCAAATTTGGGCTTATATATGCCGACCTGTTTGCATTAAAGCATGTAAATGATACATACGGACACAGGTCGGGGGATAGATATATTGTAAATGTGGCGCAGGCCATGAAAAGAGCGGTGCGAGAGGAAGACTTCCCTGCGCGAATAGGGGGAGATGAATTTTTAATAGTTCTGGAAGACATCACAGAGAGCGATATGCTCAGGGTGGTGGAAAGAATAAGAGCCTTGGTGGAAAAACAAGACAAGCAGGAGGAGTTTAGAGTTCATGCAAATCTTGGCTTTATGTGTTTTGACACCGAGCATTCCGCCCAAACCAGGGTTGAGCTCATGGGTAAGGTTGATATTCTCATGAAAAAGGACAAGGAGTCCTTTTACAAAAAAGGTGGAGGATAGTATGCCGGTAGTAACAGTGGTTACATACATTGCGTATATGTTCTGTGTATTTTATTATTTGTCAAGAATATACGGAATACCAAATGCAAAACTCCCAACTCTAATAATACTAATGCTTGTAAATAGTTTTATTATTTACCTGCCTGTATACATAGTGGAGTTTCAGTTTGAAAGCATTTTTATGGCACTTTACTTTTTGGTGCTCGGTATTGAGATACGCTATGTCTTTAAGCAGTCCTGGACCAACACAGTGGCGGCACTGATGTGCTTTACAATTAACTTTTTTGGCACCAGAGTGGTGATAATAGGGGTTATGGCCTTAATGAGTGGACAGGCTGTGACCGCAGTCATGGCCGACTTAAACAATAGACTTCTCGTTACAATCCTAACATGTGGCATATTAACACCATATATTTTGATGAGCAGCAGGGTGCTTATATCTCGTGTGGTAAAGTTTTTATTTGCCGATGCCACCAGCCTGAAATTATCCTGTGTGCTGCTGTCGGCTGTATGTATTAATCAGTTTATATCCATAAACACGCTATACTCAAAAACAAATATTCCAAACTTTGATGCTGTATATCAAATTAAAATAGGGGCCCTTAGCCATGTTTGCTTTGTGGTAATTATGATAATTGTGTTTATATACTCAAAGCTTAAAAAAGCATCAATTACATATGTGGACACCACGCAGGAAATCAATGCCGAGAGCCTTACCATAAAAAAGCTGGAAGATCAGGCCAAAACCGACTACTTTACTGATTTTTTTGTAAGAAGTGTGGCCATGGAAAAACTGTCCCAAATGTTGGAGCAAAAGCGTGAGGGCTATATAATATATATAGACTTAGATGGCCTTAAATATGTAAATGATAGGTTTGGTCATGAGGAGGGGGACTGGTACATTAAAACCGTCTCCCACCAAATAAAGAATATATTTGGAAATGACACCATAGCCCGCATAGGCGGAGATGAGTTTTTGATTGTTGGAAGTACCCAGAGTGAGGATTCGGTTGAAAATAGGACGAAGGTTTGCTATGACCTTGTAAAAAACCTCAGCCAAACCCACGCAAAGGCCTACAAAACATCCATAAGCTATGGGCTGCGGCAGGTTGATAAAACAAACACACTGAGCTGTGATGAACTTATTGAAAGCGTTGACAACGAAATGTATGCCTTTAAGCGAAGTAAAAATTTGGAACGCAAAAACACAGGGGTATAGTTTTTTGTTGTGCAATGCAAAACCTGCTAAAGTAAATGGGTATTAGGCCTAAAAGCTATCAATGGTTGGAATGAATTAGATAATTTTTTCAAAATTAGATACTTTTATGATTAATAGGCTTACTTTCTTGCTCCAATTAGTCGATAATTAAGTGTGAAACTATGTGACCTACAAATTAATGAGGTGTAGTATGAAAAGTATCCAGTTAAAGCTTATTGTTACATTTAGTACATTAATACTTCTTATAACGGTGGGAATTGGGTTGATTGCTGTTTTTCAGGCCAACAAAACGGCTGAGGATATGGTGGTTACCACATTTACAGACACCCTAAAAAGCTCCACCCAAATGCTGCGCCTATACCTAAATGAACAATTTGGGGAACTTTCGTCAGATGATGGAATGCTGGTTGACAGTGAGGGAGAGAGTATTGAGGGACGGGACGAGTACCTAAATAATTTTGCACAAAACAACGGCATGGTGGCAACGGTTTTTGCAAAACAAGGGGAAGAATACACCCGCATTCTTACCACCGTTACCGACTCTCAGGGCAATTTGGCCCTTAACACAAATCTTGACCCAAGCGGAGAGGCCTATGCCCGAATATCGCAGGGTAGCAGTTATTATGGCTCTGCACAAATTCTGGACGGAAGTTACTTTACAGCCTACGAACCCATTATGCAGGATGGGGAGGTAATAGGCATATATTTTGTGGGTATTGCGCTTGATGATGTCGAAACTATAATAAACGCCGGTAATAGTGCAACCATATTTGCCATAGCAATAGCAGTGGTGGTGTTGCTTTGTGTGGGTGTGGCCTGCGTTATAATTATTTCGAAAAAAATGGTAGAGCCCATAAAGCATATTACCGAGGTGGCACAGTCACTTTCAAATGGTGAGTTTCATCATGTTGTTCAGACCGGTAGCAATGATGAGGTGGGCCAGCTCTCGGATGCGTTTAGCGTTACGGTGGACAACCTACAGCAGTACATAGAGGAAATAGGCGACACCCTTAAAATGCTGTCGGAGGGCGATTTGAGGGTAAAGCTAAACTGCAATTATGTGGGTGACTTTGAAAAACTTCGTTATGGGTTTGAGCATCTGGTAACCACCATGAACGATGTAATGTCGGATATTGAAAAAACCTCAGGGTTACTGCGCCAAAGCTCGGTACAGATTTCGGGCGGAGCACAGACCTTGGCCAGCGGATCGGTACAGCAGGCGGCCTCAATAGAGCAGTTGTCGGCCACCATGGAGGACATAACCGGCCAGATGAAGATTACGGCACAACACTTTGAAACCGTAAATGAACAAAGTAACATTGCTCGTGAAAATGTGAGCCGTAGTAGTCATCATATGAACGAAATGACCAGGGCTATGAATCACATAAACAACAAGGCAAACGAAATTCAAAACATAGTAAAGACCATAGACGACATCGCCTTCCAGACCAATATTTTGGCGCTTAATGCCGCAGTTGAGGCGGCCAGAGCAGGGCAGTACGGCAAGGGATTTGCTGTGGTGGCCGACGAGGTGCGAACCTTTGCGGGAAAATCGGCCGAGGCCGCCCGCATGACCGCCGAGCTAATAGAGCAGACCAGCAAGGCGGTGCAGGAGGGTACGCTTATTCTGGGCAATACTTCCGAATCGCTTACTGCGGTGGTGGAAAGCACCGATAAAATTAACAGCCTGATGGAGGAAATAGGTTCTTCGGCCACCCTGCAGGTTTTGGCTGTGGACCAAATCAACACAGGCATTGGCCAAATTGCCGACGTTGTGCACTCAAATTCCGGCACAGCTCAGGAAAGCGCCACGGCCAGCAGTCAACTGTCCAATCTTTCGGATGAACTTTATTCCCGACTTGCAATGTTTAAGTTTAGGGATAAATAAAGTAAAACAAACAAAAGACCTACCTGCAAAATATTGTAGGTGGGCCTTTTATTGTTTGTTTAGAGCTTTAAGGGTTATGGTGGTAAATTTCAGCGCGTTTTGGGAAATATATTTTTGATGACATTTTGCACAAATAGACGACTATTGCCTGCCTAATAGGAAAGTCGTGGCCCACTACCCTTGACAATAAGCCCTAAATATCGTTTAATGGAGCATATGGATTTAAGCACACCTGTCCGCCGGACGGGTGTTTAACTGTGAATATATTGGATTTATGCGGAGGACAAGTATGGCAAAAAAAACAAAGCCTGCCTATTCAAATGAGAGTATCACCTCACTAAAGGGTGCCGACCGAGTGCGCAAACGCCCCGGTGTTATATTCGGCTCAGATGGACTTGAGGGGTGTGAACACTCGGTATTTGAGATATTATCAAACTCAATTGACGAGGCCCGAGAGGGGCACGGAGACCAAATACATGTGACAGTGTATAAAGATCACTCGGTTGAGGTAGAAGATTTTGGCCGTGGCATACCGGTGGATTACAATACAAAGGAAGAAAAATACAACTGGGAGCTGGTGTTTTGCGAGCTGTACGCCGGCGGTAAATACAACAACGAAGGCGGCGAGAGCTACGAGTATTCCTTGGGGCTTAACGGCCTTGGACTTTGTGCCACACAGTATGCTTCGGAGTATATGGATGTTGAGGTTTACCGCGACGGCTTTGTGTACAACCTGCGCTTTGAGAAGGGTGACCCCACCCAGGAACTTCAAAACGAGCTTACAAAAGCGCCTACCAAGCGCAAGAAAACCGGCTCGAAAATCAGATGGAAGCCCGACCTTGAGGTTTTTACCGACATTGATATTCCGGCCGACTACTATCGTGATATACTAAAGCGTCAGGCCGTGGTTAATGCAGGGCTGACCTTTGTTTTGCGCATACAGCAGGAGAGTGGGTTTGCAGAGGAGCAGTTTTGTTATCAAAACGGGCTTGTGGACTACCTGGCCGAGCGTTGCCCAGAACCAATGACACCTGTGCAGTTTTGGCAGGGCGAGCGTGTGGGACGCGACCGTGCCGACAGAGGGGACTACAAGGTTAAGCTTAGTATGGCGGTATGTTTTTCCAACCGCCTGAATTTTACCGAGCACTACCACAACTCGAGCTACCTTGAGCATGGCGGAAGTCCCGAAAAGGCACTGCGGCAGGCCATGGTGTCGCAAATTGACGCCTACCTAAAGCAGGGGGGGCGCTACCTAAAAAACGAGAGTAAAATAACATACCAGGATGTGGAGGACTGTTTGGTATTTGTTTCCTCCAACTTTTCGACCCAAACCTCTTACGAGAATCAGACAAAAAAGAGTATAACCAATAAATTTGTCTACGACTGCATGACCGACTTTTTAAAGCATAACTTAGAGGTGTATTTTATCGAGAATCCCGACGATGCCCTGCGCATTGCCGAGCAGGTGTTGGTAAATAAGCGCAGTCGTGAAACCTCCGAGAAAACCCGACTAAACCTAAAGAAAAAGCTTGCCGGCACCATTGATATTTCAAACAGGGTACAAAAATTTGTAGACTGCCGCACAAAAGATGTGGGTCGACGCGAGATATACATCGTGGAGGGTGATTCGGCAATGGGCTCCTGCAAAATGGGGCGAGATGCCGACTTCCAGGCCATTATTCCGGTGCGTGGCAAGATACTAAACTGCCTAAAGGCCGAGTACGACAAGATATTCAAAAACGACATAATAACCGACATAATTAAGGTGCTTGGGTGTGGTGTAGAGGTGCAGAGCAAGGCAAATAAGGAGCTGTCCTCCTTTGATATTGACGGACTGCGCTGGAACAAGGTTGTAATTTGTACCGATGCCGACGTGGACGGATTTCAAATTCGCACACTTATACTAACCATGCTCTACCGCCTAACCCCCACCCTGATAAATGAGGGCTTTGTGTATATTGCCGAGTCGCCGCTGTATGAAATTACAGCCAAGGACAAGACCTATTTTGCCTACTCTGATGCCGAAAAGGTCAAGATAATGGCAAAACTTGAGGGGCAAAAGGTCAACCTACAGCGCTCAAAAGGATTGGGCGAAAACGACCCCGACATGATGTGGTTAACCACCATGAACCCCGATACACGCCGACTAATTAAGGTGCAGCCCTGCGAGGCGGCCGCCACCTCGGATATGTTTGATCTGCTATTGGGTGATAATCTTGCAGGACGCAAGGAGTATATCGCTCAAAATGGCAGTAGCTATCTCGAGCTTGCCGACATATCCTAAAACAACTCAACCGCTAAAGAGGTGAAAATATTGGCACCAAAATCCAAAAAAGATGCAAAGTCAGCCACAAAACGCCCGACCTCCGGGGGCTACATTGAGAATGCCGGTGTGGTGCTCGAACAGCCCATAGTTGACACCCTAACAGGCAACTACATGCCCTACGCCATGAGCGTTATTGTATCCCGAGCCATCCCCGAGATAGACGGATTTAAGCCCTCACACCGCAAAATCCTTTATACTATGTATAAAATGGGGCTACTTAGTGGGTCGCGCTCAAAATCGGCCAACATAGTGGGGCAAACTATGCGCCTTAACCCCCATGGAGATCAGGCCATATATGAAACCATGGTGCGCCTTTCAAGGGGACACGAGGCACTGCTCTGTCCGCTGGTCGACTCCAAGGGTAACTTTGGTAAGGCCTATTCGCGCGATATGGCCTACGCCGCTTCACGTTACACCGAGGCAAAGCTTGAGGGCATATGTGCCGAGCTGTTTCGTGATATTGACAAGGATACTGTGGATTTTGTCGACAACTACGACAGCAGTACCACCGAACCCACACTGCTGCCCACAACCTTCCCCACACTGCTTTGTAACACAAATGTGGGCATTGCGGTGGGTATGGCAAGCTCTATATGTTCATTTAATCTAAGCGAGGTATGTCGCACTGCGGCGGCCTGCATAAAGGACCCCACGCATGATATATTAAGTACCCTGCCTGCCCCCGATTTTGCCGGCGGAGGGCTTATACTATATAACGAGCAAGAACTGCGCAATATCTATGAAACCGGTAGAGGTAGCGTGCGTGTGCGTAGCCGTTACAACTATGACAAGGCCGGTGGATGCATAGAAATCACCCAAATTCCCCCCTCCACCACGGTGGAGGCCGTCATGGATAAGATTGTTGAGCATGTAAAGTCGGGCAAAATCCGTGAAATTTCCGATCTGCGCGATGAGACCGACCTAAATGGTCTAAAAATCACCATAGATCTAAAACGTGGTGTTGATGCCGACAAACTTATGCAAAAGTTGTTTCACATGACACCGCTTGAGGACAACTACTCCTGCAACTTTAATCTTTTGGTGGGTGGCAACCCACAGGTGCTGGGCGTAAAGGGCATTTTGGAGGAGTGGACGGCCTTTAGGCGTGAGTGTGTGCGCCGTCGTGTGGCACACGAACTGCAAAAGAAAAAGGCTCGGCTGCACCTGCTACGAGGCCTTGCCAAGATACTGCTGGATATTGATAAGGCCATACACATTGTGCGTGAAACCGAAGAGGATAGGGAGGTTGTGCCCAACCTGATGATCGGGTTTGGCATTGATGAAAAGCAGGCTGAGTATGTGGCCGAGATAAAACTTCGCCACCTTAATCGGGAGTATATACTAAGTCGTACCGCCGAGACCGATCAGCTACAGAAGGATATTGCCGATATGGAGAGCATTCTGTCGAGCAAGACCCGTGTGGATGCCATCATAACCAAGGAGCTTGAGGAGGTGGGCAAGAAGTATGCACGCCCCCGCCAAAGCGAGATACTATACGAGTTTGAAAAGGCTACAGCCGAGACGGTATCCGAGGTGGTGGACTACCCCGTACATCTTATTTTTAGCCGTGAGGGCTACTTTAAGAAGATCACCCCCCAGTCGCTGCGCATGAGTGGTGAGCAAAAGCTCAAGGAGGGGGACGAGGTGGTGCAGACCCTCGAGGCGCAAAATAGCACCCAACTGCTGTTTTTCTCGGATAAGGGTCAGGTTTACCCAGTGCAGGCCGCCGAGTTTGAAGACACCAAAGCCAGCCTGCTTGGGGATTACATCCCTGCAAAATTAGGATTTGATGAGGGCGAAGCGGTGGCATATATGGCCATTACCGACGACTACAAGGGTCATATGTTGTTTGTATTTGAAAACGGTAAGGCGGCCAAGGTGCCCATGAGCTCCTATCAAACCAAAACCCGCCGCCGCAAGCTAACAGGAGCATATAGCACCAAGTCACCCACCGTGGCAATTGTCCAACTTTTACAGGATGACGACTACCTGCTAAGCTCCACAACGGGACGTATGCTGTTGTTTGCCAGTGGCGCAGTGCCCGAGAAAACCACCCGTGATACGCAGGGTGTGCAGGTCATGACACTGACCAAAAATGCGCAGCTTCAGGACTGTGTGCGTTATGTCGAGGGCACCCTTGCCACACCTCATCGCTACCGCACAAAGAACCTTCCCGCCGCAGGAAGCCTGCCCCGCCCCGAGGATTTTGGCGAGCAACTCAAGCTTTAATTTATAGCACATATCTGCATACACCCCAAGACCGTGGGGCCTTGCCCCTGTCGCTCACGCGAAAGACCAAGACCGTGGGGGGGTTGGCCCCCCCCC